>NZ_JBIURH010000005.1:0-338301 GCF_044740765.1 Kitasatospora sp. NPDC088346 | reverse complement strand
ATCGCCGACGGCCAGCCCGTCCTGTGACCATCAGAAACAAGGAGCAACACATGAAGATCGTCCTGTTCGGTGCCAGCGGCAACATCGGCCGGCCCACCACCGAGGAACTCCTGCGCCGCGGCCACACCGTCACCGCGGTCACCCGAGCCGGCCACGTCGACGGCCTCGAGCACAAGGCCCTGACCGTGACCACCGGTGACGTCACAGACGCCGCCGCGGTCGCCGGCCTCGCCGCCTCCCACGACGCCGTACTGTCGGCCGTCGGCCCCCGGATCGGCCAGGAGAACGACCGCGCCACGATCGTCGGTGCCGCCCGTGCGCTGATCGACGGACTCCGCCGAGCCGGCGTCACCCGCCTGGTCACCATCGGCGGTGCCGGTAGCCTGCGCACGCCGACCGGCGCCCGGGTCATGGACGACCCGGACTTCCCCGCGCTGTGGAAGGCCAACGCCGAGGCCCAGTCCGAAGCGCTCGACCTCTACCGCGGCGTGCACGACCTCGACTGGACGTACGTGTCGCCCGCCGCGGTCATCGGAGCGGGCGAGCGGACCGGGGCCTACCGCAGCGCCGGGGACACCCTGCTCACCGACGACGACGGCAACAGCCGCATCTCGTACGCCGACTACGCGATCGCCTTGGCCGACACGATCGAGAGCAGCACCGCGATCCGCCGCCGCATCACCGTGGCGTACTGAGCCATGAGCAACGACGCCGCCGGCCGGCACACCCGATTCATCGTCCTGCTCGCAGCGCTCGTGGCCCTGGGACCACTGTCCATCGACGGCTACCTGCCCGGACTGCCGGACCTCGCCGGCGACCTGCGCGCCAGCGCCGCGGCCACCCAGCTCACCATCACCGCCTGCCTGGCCGGGCTGGCCATCGGGCAGCTGATCGCCGGGCCGCTGAGCGACACCTACGGCCGGCGGCGTCCGTTGCTGGCGGGCCTCGCCCTCTACACGATCGCCAGCGCGCTCTGCGCGGTGGCACCCGACGTCCGGACCTTCGTCGGCCTACGCCTGGTCCAGGGCGTCGGCGGGGCGTTCGGCATCGTCATCGCCAACGCCATGGTCCGCGACCGCACCTCCGGAACCCGCACCGCACGTCTCTTCTCCGCACTGACCTTGATCACCGGCCTGGCGCCGGTGTTCGCGCCGGTCCTCGGCGGCCAGCTACTGCGCGTCACGGCCTGGCCTGGAATCTTCGTGGCCCTGGCCGTGCTCGGCGCCGTGATGCTGGCGGCCTCCGCCGCAGGACTGCCGGAGACCCGGCCCTCCACGTCACGCCAGCCGCTGCTGGCTGTCGTCGGGCAGCTGCTCAGCGACCGGATCTTCACCGGGTACGTCCTGGCCAACGGCCTGGTCTTCGCGGCGATGTTCGCCTACATCTCCGGCTCGCCGTTCGTCCTGCAGGAAATCCACGGCCTGTCACCGCAGCAGTACAGCGCCGTGTTCGCCGTCAACGCCGCCGGACTCATTGCGGCCGCCCAGATCAGCGGCCGGCTGGTGGCCCGGGCCGGCGCCCGCGTGCTGCTGCTCGCCGGTCTGCTGGGCGCGACAGCCGGTGGCACCACGGTCCTGGGCGCGGTGCTGACACGGGCACCCCTGCCCGTGCTCCTGATCGGCCTGTTCGTCCTGGTCTCCAGCGTGGGCCTGGTCATGCCGAACGCCGCGGCCCAGGCCCTGGCCGACCACGGCGGACACGCCGGGTCGGCCGCCGCTCTGCTCGGCTTCAGCCAGTTCATGTTCGGCGGGGCACTTGCTCCGCTGGCCGGCGCGGGTGGCGCCACCGACGCCTTGCCGATGGGAATCATCGTCGCCGTGCTGCCGGCGCTCGCTCTGCTCACACTCGGCGTCCTCACCCGGTCGATGCCCGGTGAGCGCACTCGCAGGCCGGCTCGCCAAGGACCTGGGGCACGGGAGGCACTGTCTCTTCGTGCGGCTCTGGGGCTGCAACCTGGGGTGTACGTGGTGCGACGCCGCCTACACCTGGGCGGTGACGGCCGAGAAGGCGGCGAAGACCCGCAGCGGGCAGCGGTACGAACGCAACGAGCCCGCGTACGGTGAGAAGGAGATGGAGCCCGCCGAGGTCCTGAGCCGTCTGCGGAAGCTCTGGGACGTCGAGGACCGGCCGACGACCATCGTGGTCTCCGGTGGGGAGCCGATGATGCAGCGGCGGGCACTCGTGCCCCTGCTGGAGCAGCTGTGCAGCTGTGGCAACGAGATCCACATCGAAACGGCCGGCACCATCGCGCCCCTCGCAGAGTTCGACGCGCTCGTCACGCAGGACAACGTGTCGCCCGAGCTGGCCACCAGCGGCAACCGGCTTTCCAAGCGCATCAAGCCGGACGAGCTCGCCAGCCTGGTGGCCACCGACAGGGCCTGGTTCAAGTTCGTCATCACCGACGCCTGGGAGGCGGATCTGGCCGAGGTGGACCATCTCGTCCTGGAGGCGGCGTTGCCACGTCGGCGGGTGGTGGTGATGCCTGAGGGATCCGACAGTCAGACGAACATCGGCACCGCCCGCAAGGTCGCCGATCCGGCGCTCGAACGCGGATACGGGCTGGCTTCAGGAGTCACGTGTTCCTCTGGAACGGCGACCCCGACCGTTACTGAGGCTTTCAGGGTGGAGTCGGTGGGGTGAGTGGCAGGCCGGTGCCGGCCAGGGATCCATCGATAAGGGCGGGTCGAAGTTGGATGTGCCGCAGTCCGCGTCGGAGGGTGCGGGTGAGATGGTCCGGATCGGTGAACGCGGTGTTCGCCGTCGGGCCGAGACGCAGGAGTGACCAGATGCCCTCGACCGGATTGAGGTCCGGTGCGTATGAGGCAGTTGGAAGACGGTGAGCCAGTCGTGCTTCGCCGCGTACTGCTTCATGCCGACGGCCAGGTGAGTGTTGAGATTGTCCCAGACCAGGATGATCGGGCCGCCGAGCTGAATGTGTGCCCGGACGGCAAGGTCGCGGTAATCGGTCCAGGCGAAGCTTTTGCGGCTCCCCTTGAGCGGCATGTGGAAGCGGGGCCGGTAGATCACCCTGCTCTGCTCGCCGGGCTTGTAGCAGCACAGCGCGGCCACCGGGATCCGGCGCCGGGAACGTCCCCGGACCCGGACCACAGGCGTGTGCCCGCGCCGGCCCCAGGTGCGGGCGCGCGGCGGCGTCGTCGCGAATCCTGCCTCGTCCTCGAAGACGACCCCGGCTCCGAGCGCCGCCGCGGTGCTTTTACCCGCGGCCGCACCTCCTGTTTCCACGGCTCCACGGCGCGCTCGTCCCGCTCGAGTGCCCGGCGGGCCGGGGCCTGCCAGGACCAGCCGTGCCGCCTCAGCAACCGCCACACGGTCGCGATCGACAGTGGCATCCGGAACCGTCGGCCGATCACCGCCTGGACCCGGACCAGCGTCCAGCGCTGGTCCTCGAAGCCATGGGCGGCCGGCCCCTGCCCAACTCCGCTTCCAATTCGGCGAACTGGGCCGCCGACAACTTCGGCACGCTCGCCGGACCCGCCGAGCGCAGGGCATCCGCACCGCCCTCGCGCCAGGCCCGCCGCCAACGCTCCACCGACCGCTCGCTGACCCGCAGCTCCCGGGCGATCACCGACGTCTTCTCGCCCGCCTCGAACCCGACCCCGGCCTCCAGTCGCACCTGTTCACGAAATGCCCGCCGCTCAGCGGTCAGACCCCCACCCTGCGCGTACCGCATACCACCGGCATACCGCAGGGATCACTACCTGTCACCACCGACAACAGAACGAAAACCTCAGTAGCCTGCTGAGTCACAAGCCGCCGGCTGTAGTCGATCAGGCGTGCCGCCAACTATCGCCGACCGTCGCCAACTACCGCTGACGGTCACACCTCGTGCGGGCCGGCACCGAGAGCTTGAGCCAAAAACAAGCATGCATGCTTGATTTATCTCCGGCCCGCTGCCAGGCTGCTCACGACATCGGCGGCAAGGAGGCTTGCGGTGCTGAGGATCGGCAACGCGTCGGGGTTCTACGGCGACAGGTTCAGTGCGTTCCGGGAGATGCTCACCGAGGGGCCGCTGGACGTCCTGACCGGCGACTACCTGGCCGAGCTCACGATGCTGATCCTGGCCAAGGACAGACTGCGCGACCCCGAACTCGGGTACGCCAGGACCTTCCTGCGGCAGATGGGCGACTGCCTGGGTGTCGCGGTCGAGCGGGGCGTCCGGATCGTGGTGAACGCCGGCGGTCTCAATCCGCCGCAACTCGCCAAGGCGCTGTCCGAGTTGGCCGAGCGGCAGGGCATCCCGCTGCGGGTCGGCCAGGTGGTGGGGGACGATCTGCTGCCGCGGGCCGCCGAGTTCGGGCGCCCCGGACTGCTGGCGGCCAACGCCTACCTCGGTGCGCAGGGCATCGCCGAGTGCCTGCGCGCCGGCGCCGACGTCGTGGTGACCGGCCGTGTCACCGACGCGGCGCTGGTGGTGGGCCCGGCCATCGCGCACTTCGGCTGGGGGCCGCAGGACCTGGACGCACTGGCGGGCGCGGTGGTCGCCGGGCACGTGCTGGAGTGCGGCGCGCAGGCGACCGGCGGCAACTACGCGTTCTTCGCCGAGCACGACATCGTCCACCCGGGCTTCCCCGTAGCGGAGTTGCACGCCGACGGCAGCAGCGTGATCACCAAGCACCCGGGCACCGGCGGCGCGGTCACCACCGAGACCGTCACGGCACAGCTGCTGTACGAGACGGGCGGCGCCCGCTACGCCGGTCCGGACGTGACGGCCCGGCTGGACACCGTCCGGCTCACCCAGGACGGCCCGGACCGGGTCCGGATCGACGGGGTGCGCGGCGAGGCGCCACCGCCCACCGTCAAGGTCGGCCTGAACCGGCTCGGCGGCTGGCGCAACGAGGTGGTGTTCGTCCTGACCGGCCTGGACGTCGAGGCCAAGTCGGCGCTCGTGCAACGGCAGTTGGCGGATGCGCTGACCGACCCGCCGGCCGAGCTGCGCTGGACGCTGGCCCGGACGGACCGCCCGGACGCGGACACCGAGCAGACCGCCGCCGCGCTGCTCCACCTCACC
Source organism: Kitasatospora sp. NPDC088346 (assembly GCF_044740765.1). Classification (NCBI taxonomy): domain Bacteria; kingdom Bacillati; phylum Actinomycetota; class Actinomycetes; order Kitasatosporales; family Streptomycetaceae; genus Kitasatospora; species Kitasatospora sp. NPDC088346. Next base: position 333,272 of record NZ_JBIURH010000005.1, on the reverse strand, counting down.
GTCCGCGACCCGGACGCCGAGAGGGTCGGCCGGTCCCTGAGCGCGGCCGCCGTCGAACTGGGCCTCGCCAGCTACCCGGGCTTCCACCTCGCGGCGCTGCCCGGGCCGGGCAGCCCCTACGGGGTGTTCGAGTCCGCCTTCCTGGACGCGAAGAGCGTCGAGCACACCGCGGTGACCCCCGACGGCCTGCGGATCGCGGTGTCCCCGCCGCCGGCGGTACGGGAGGTGGAGCCGCTGCCCGATCCGCCGCTGCCGGAGCCGCTGCCGCCCGGCCCCACCCGCCGGGCTCCGCTCGGCCTGGTGGCCGGTGCCCGCAGCGGGGACAAGGGCGGGGACGCCAACCTCGGCGTCTGGGCCCGGAGCGAGGCGGGCTGGCGCTGGCTGGCGCACACCCTGACCACCGACCTGCTGCGCGAACTGCTGCCCGAAACCGCCGACTTGACCGTCACCCGGCACCTGCTGCCCCATCTGCGGGCGGTGAACTTCACCGTCGAGGGACTGCTCGGCGAGGGAGTCGCCGCCCAGGCCCGCTTCGACCCGCAGGCCAAAGCCCTCGGCGAGTGGCTGCGGGCCCGCCGTCTCGACATCCCGGAGGCCCTGCTGTGACCGTGCTGCCCAGCCGCCTCGACCCGGCGGCCCCCGACCACCGTGCCAACCGTGAGGCGATGCTCGCCAGGCTGGCCGACCTCGACACCGAGCACGCCAAGGCGCTCGCCGGCGGCGGCCCCAAGTACGTGGAGCGCCACCGGGGTCGGGGCAAACTGCTGGCCCGCGAGCGGATCGAGCTGCTGGTCGACCCGGACTCGCCGTTCCTCGAACTCTCCCCGCTCGCGGCCTGGGGCAGCGAGTACCCGGTCGGTGCGGGGATGGTGGCCGGCATCGGTGTGATCGAGGGCACCGAGTGCGTGATCACCGCCAACGACGCCACCGTGCGCGGCGGCGCCAGCAACCCCTGGACCCTGCGCAAGGCGCTGCGCGCCAACGACATCGCGCTGCGCAACCGCCTCCCGCTGGTCAACCTGGTGGAGTCCGGCGGCGCGGATCTGCCGAGCCAGAAGGAGATCTTCATCCCGGGCGGGGCGCTGTTCCGCGACCTGACCCGGCTCTCGGCGGCCGGGATCCCCACCGTCGCGGTGGTGTTCGGCAACTCCACCGCCGGCGGCGCGTACGTCCCGGGGATGTCCGACCACACCATCCTGGTCAAGGAGCGGGCCAAGGTCTTCCTCGGCGGCCCGCCGCTGGTGAAGATGGCCACCGGCGAGGAGTCCGACGACGAGTCGCTCGGCGGCGCCGAGATGCACGCCCGCACCTCCGGGCTGGCCGACCACTTCGCGCTGGACGAGCCGGACGCCTGCCGGCTGGCCCGCCGGGTGGTCCGCCGCCTGAACTGGACCAAGTCGGGACCCGCGCCCGCCGGGCTCGTCGAGGCGCCGAAGTACGACGAGGACGAGCTGCTGGGCATCGTCCCCGGCGACCTCAAGGTGCCGTTCGACCCGCGCGAGGTGATCGCCCGGATCGTCGACGGCTCCGACTTCGACGAGTTCAAGCCGCTCTACGGCACCAGCCTGGCGACCGGCTGGGCCACCGTGCACGGCTACCCGGTCGGCGTCCTGGCCAACGCCCAGGGCGTGCTGTTCAGCGCCGAGTCGCAGAAGGCGGCGCAGTTCATCCAGCTCGCCAACCAGCGCGACATCCCGCTGCTGTTCCTGCACAACACGACCGGCTACATGGTCGGTCAGGCGTACGAGCAGGGCGGCATCATCAAGCACGGTGCGATGATGATCAACGCGGTGGCCAACAGCCGGGTCCCGCACATCTCGGTGCTGATGGGCGCCTCCTACGGCGCCGGCCACTACGGCATGTGCGGCCGGGCCTTCGATCCGCGCTTCCTGTTCGCCTGGCCGAGCGCCAAGTCGGCCGTGATGGGCCCGCAGCAGCTCGCCGGCGTGCTGTCGATCGTGGCCCGGCAGTCGGCGGCGGCCAAGGGGCAGCCGTACGACGAGGACGCGGACGCGGCGATCCGCGCGATGGTCGAGCAGCAGATCGAGGCCGAGTCGCTGCCGGCGTTCCTGTCCGGGCGGCTGTACGACGACGGCGTCATCGACCCCCGCGACACCCGCACCGTACTGGGCATCTGCCTCTCCGCCGTGCACAGCGCCCCGGTCGAGGGTGCGCGCGGCTACGGCGTCTTCCGGATGTAAGGGCGAACTCACACATGATCACCTCACTGCTGGTCGCCAACCGGGGCGAGATCGCCCGCCGGGTCTTCCGCACCTGCCGCGACCTCGGCATCGCCACCGTCGCGGTGTACTCCGACCCGGACGCCGACGCCCCGCACGTCCGCGAGGCCGACACCGCCGTCCGGCTGCCCGGCGCGGCCCCCGCCGACACCTACCTGCGCGCCGACCTGATCGTCGCCGCCGCGCGCGCCGCCGGCGCGGACGCCGTCCACCCCGGCTACGGATTCCTTTCCGAGAACGCCGAGTTCGCCCGGGCCGTCCTCGACGCCGGTCTGACCTGGATCGGCCCGCCGCCGGCGGCCATCGCCGCGATGGGCTCCAAGACCGAGGCCAAGCGGCTGATGTCCGCCGCCGGGGTCCCCGTGCTCAGCGCGCCGGCGGAGCCCACCGAGGCCGACCTGCCGCTGCTGGTCAAGGCGGCCGCGGGCGGCGGCGGACGCGGCATGCGGATCGTGCGGACCCTCGCCGACCTGCCCGGCGCGCTGCTCGCCGCCCGTACCGAGGCGGCCAAGGCGTTCGGGTCGGAGGAGGTGTTCTGCGAGCCCTACCTGCCGGCCGGCCGGCACATCGAGGTCCAGCTGATGGCCGACACCCACGGCACCGTGCTGGCCGTCGGCGACCGCGACTGTTCGCTCCAGCGCCGCCACCAGAAGGTGGTCGAGGAAGCCCCGGCACCCGGTCTGTCCGACACCCTGCGTGCCGACCTGCACGCCGCCGCCGTCGCCGCGGCCCGCGCGATCGGCTACACCGGCGCCGGCACGGCCGAGTTCCTGCTCGCCCCCGACGGCCGCTTCTTCTTCCTGGAGATGAACACCCGCCTCCAGGTCGAGCACCCCGTCACCGAGTGCGTCACCGGCCTCGACCTGGTCGCCCTCCAGCTCACCGTCGCCGAGGGCGGGAAGCTGCCCGAGCAGGCGCCCCCCACCAGCGGCTGCGCCATCGAGGCCCGGCTCTACGCCGAGGACCCGGACCAGGACTGGCAGCCGCAGACCGGCCGCCTCCACCACATCGAACTCCCCGGCACGACGGCCGAGTTCACCACCGGGCGGACGGCCTCCGGTCTGCGCCTGGACTCGGGCGTCGACGCCGGTTCCACCGTCACCGTGCACTACGACGCCATGCTCGCCAAGGTCATCGCCTGGGCACCCACCCGCCCGGCCGCCGCCCGCCTGCTCGCCGACGCCCTCACCCGGGCCCGGCTCCACGGACCGCTCACCAACCGGGAGTTGCTCGTCCGGGCAGTGCGCCACCCGGCCTTCCTGGCCGAGCGGCTGCACACCGGATTCCTCACCGAACACGCCGCCGAGCTCACCGCAGGGCCGGCCGGCACCACCGACAAGGACGCCCCGCTGGCGGCCCTCGCCGCCGCCCTCGCGGACGCCGCGGGCCGCCGCACCCACCTGCCGTCCGGCTGGCGCAACCTGCCCTCCCAGCCGCAGGTCAAGCGCTACCGCGCCGCCGACGGCACCGAGCACGAGGTCCGCTACCGCCTCACCCGGGACGGCCTGCGGGCCGAGGGCCACCCCGACACCACGCTGGTCGAAGCCGCCCCGGACCGGGTCGTCCTCGCCGTCGGAGCGCTGCGCCGCAGCTACGCCGTCGCGGTGTACGGCGCCACCGTCCACCTGGACTCGCCGTCCGGCGCCACCGTGCTCACCGCCCTCGGCCGCTTCCCGGAGCCGGTCGAGCACACCGAGCCCGGTGCCCTGCTGGCCCCGATGCCCGGCACCGTGGTCCGGGTCGGTGCGGCCGTCGGCGAACGGGTCGTGGCGGGCCGGCCGCTGCTGTGGCTGGAGGCGATGAAGATGGAGCACCGCATCACCGCGCCCACCGACGGCGTCCTGACCGACCTGCACGTCGCCCCCGGCGACCAGGTCGAGCCGGGCACCCTGCTCGCCGTCGTCACCGAGCCCGCCTGACCCGCACCCCGCCTGACCCCGCACCCCGCCCGAGCCGCACCCGCCCGAGCCCGGGGCCGCACCCGCCCGAACCAGGGCCGCACCCCGCCCCACCGTCACCACCCCCACTCCACCACCACCCCCTCCTCCGCCCGGAAGGACCACGATGTCCGCACCGCGCACCACCACCGACCCGACCGGCTCCGCCGAGTACCCCCTGATCGAGACCGCCGAGCGCCGCGCCCTGCGCCAGGCCGTCGGCGACCTCGCCCGCCGCTACGGTCCCAGCTACTTCCAGGCCAAGGCCCGGGCCGGCGAACCCGCCGAGGAGGTCTGGGCGGAGGCCGGCAAGCTCGGCTACCTCGGCGTCAACCTGCCCGCCGAGTACGGCGGCGGAGGCGCGGGCATCGCCGAACTCGCCATCGTGCTGGAGGAGATGGGCACGGCCGGGGTCCCCCTGCTGATGATGATCGTCTCCCCGGCGATCTGCGGCACCGTGATCGCCCGCTTCGGCACCGACGAGCAGAAGCGGCGCTGGCTGCCCGGCCTCGCCGACGGCACCCGCCGGATGGCCTTCGGCATCACCGAGCCCGACGCGGGTTCCAACTCGCACCGGATCAGCACGGTCGCCCGCCGGGACGGCGACGACTGGGTGCTGAGCGGCCGCAAGGTGTTCATCTCCGGGGTCGACCGGGCGGACGCGGTGCTCTTCGTCGGCCGCACCGAGGACGCCCGCACCGGACGGCTCAAGCCCGCCCTGTTCGTCGTCCCGCGCGAGACCCCTGGCTTCGAGTACACGGCCATCCCGATGGAACTGGTCACCCCCGAGAAGCAGTTCCAGGTCTTCCTGGACGACGTCCGGCTCCCCGCCGACGCCCTGGTCGGGGACGAGGACGCCGGCCTGCTCCAACTCTTCGCCGGGCTGAACCCCGAGCGCATCATGACCGCCGCCTTCTCGCTCGGCGTCGCCCGCCAGGCCCTGCACACCGCCGTCGAGTACGCCAAGTCCCGTTCCGTGTGGGACACCCCGATCGGCGCCCACCAGGGCATCGCGCACCCGCTCGCGCAGTGCACGATCGAGGTCGAACTGGCCCGGCTGATGATGATGAAGGCCGCCCACCTCTACGACGCCGGTGACGACCTGGGTGCCGGCGAGGCCGCCAACATGGCCAAGTACGCGGCCGGCGAGGCCTCCTGCCGCGCCGTCGACCAGGCGGTGCAGACCCTGGGCGGCAACGGGCTCACCCAGGAGTACGGCCTGGGCGCGCTGCTGACCGCCACCCGGGTCGGCCGGGTCGCGCCGGTCAGCCGGGAGATGATCCTCAACTACGTCGCCCAGCACACCCTGGGCCTGCCCCGGTCGTACTGACCGGGCGCGGCGGGCCGGCCCACGCGGACGGGGCAGCGTTGCGTGGTCGCACGGGTCGCGATCGGCACGCACCCTGTCCGCGGCGGCCCGCAGCCGCCACTCTTGAGGCTGCACCCGACCCGTCAGGAGGCCAGCAGCATGGCATTTCGCAGTGACTACCCGGACATCGAGCCGATCGACCTGCCCATCCACGAGGCCGTCCTGGGCGGAGCGGCGGCGTTCGCGGACATACCGGCCCTGGTCGACGGGATCACCGGGCAGTCGATCAGCTACGCCGAGCTGGACGCTGCCACCCGCCGCACCGCGGCCGGGCTCGCCGAGGCGGGTGTCCGCAAGGGCGACGTGATCGCGCTGTACAGCCCCAACACCATCGCCTACCCGGTCGCCTTCTACGGCGCCACCCGGGCCGGCGCGACCGTCACCACGGTCAGTTCGATGACCACCGCCCACGAGCTGGCCGGCCAGCTGCGGGACAGCCGGGCCCGCTGGATCATCACCGTCTCGCCGTTCCTCCCGGTGGCCACCGAGGCGGCCGCCGTGCTCGCGGCCGAGGGCACCCCGATCGCGGAGGTCCTGGTCTGCGACACGGCCCCCGGACACCGCTCGCTGACCGACCTGGCCGCCACCACGGCGCCCGAGCCCACCCCGTCGATCGACCCGGCCGAGGACATCGCGGCGCTCCCGTACTCCAGCGGTACCACCGGCCTGCCCAAGGGCGTGATGCTGACCCACCGGTCGATCGCCTCCAACATGGCCCAGGTCGACCCCGTCCACTCGACCCGCCCGGGGGAGCGGATCCTCGCCGTCCTGCCGTTCTTCCACATCTACGGGCTCTCCGCGCTGCTCAACCACCCGCTGCGCTGCGGATCCACCGTCGTGGTGCTGCCGCGCTTCGACCTGGAGCAGTTCCTGCGCACCATCCAGGACCAGCGGATCGAGGGCGTGTTCGTGGCACCGCCGATCGCCCTGGCCCTGGCCAAGCACCCGCTGGTGGACAGCTTCGACCTGTCCTCGCTGAGGTTCGTGCTGTGTTCGGCCGCCCCGCTCGACGCCGACCTGGCCGCCGCCTGCGCCCGCCGGCTCGGTCTGCCCAACATCCGCCAGGGCTACGGCATGACCGAGCTGTCCCCGGTCACCAACGTGCTGCCGCTGGCCCACACCGACGCCCCGCGCGACACCGTCGGCAAGCTGGTGGCCAGCACCGAGCTGCGGGTGGTGGCCCTGGACGGCTCCGGCAAGGACCTCGGCCCGAACGAGGACGGCGAACTGGTCTTCCGCGGGCCCCAGGTGATGAAGGGTTACTTCGGCCGCCAGTCCGAGACCGACGCCATGATCGACGCGGACGGCTGGCTGCACACCGGCGACATCGGCCACGTCGACGAGGACGGCTACCTCTTCGTGGTCGACCGGGTCAAGGAGCTCATCAAGTACAAGGGTTACCAGGTCGCCCCGGCCGAGCTGGAGGCGCTGCTGCTGACCCACCCGGAGATCGCCGACGCGGCGGTGATCGGCATCGTCGGCGAGGACGGCGAGGAGCGCCCCCGCGCGTACGTGGTGCGGGCGCCCGGCAGCGCGCTCACCGAGGAGCAAGTGGCGGAGTTCGTGGCGGCCCGGGTCGCTCCGTACAAGAAGGTGCGCTCGGTGCGGTTCCTCGACGCGGTGCCGAAGTCCGTCGCCGGGAAGATCCTCCGCAAGGAGCTGCGCGCCCTGTCCCGGCAGGTCTGACAGGATCGGGCGGACACCGGCCCCCATCGGAAAGCAGCCATGAACACCACCCATGCCGCCTCCCGCACCCCCCAGCAGACCCGCAGCCGTGCCACCCGGCGCCGGCTGCTGGAGGCGGCCGTGGAGTGCCTGGCCGAGCTCGGGTGGAACGGCAGCACCGTCACCGTGGTCGCCGAACGCGCCGGGGTGACCCGGGGCGCCGCCCAGCACCACTTCCCGACCCGGGAGGACCTCTTCACGGCCGCCGTCGAGCACGTCGCGGCCGAGCGGCTGGCGGCGGTGCGCACCCACAGCGGGCAGCTGCCGCCGGCCGGGCCGGCCAGGACCGAGGCGGTCGCCGAGATGATCGTCCGGCTCTACACCGGCCCGCTGTTCCGCGCCGCCCTGCACCTGTGGGTGGCCGCGGCCACCGAGGAGCCGCTACGGGAGCGGATCGTCGCCCTGGAGAACCAGGTGGGCCGGGAGGCCCACCTGGCGGCGGTGGAGTTCCTGGGCGCCGACGAGAGCGTGCCCGGGGTCCGCGAGACCGTCCAGGCCACCCTCGACCTGGCCCGCGGCCTGGGCCTGGCCAACCTGCTCACCGACGACGGCCCGCGCCGGGCCGGGATCGTCCGGCAGTGGGCCCGGATGCTCGACACGGTCCTCACCGGCGGCTGAGCCCGCCCCCGGCCGCCCCGGAGCCCCCGCCGGCCGCCGGAAGGGCCCGCGGCCGCCGGAAGGGCCCGCCGGCCGCGGAAACGCCCCGCACCCGGCCCCCGGCTCGGCCGAGCGCGCTGTCGATCGATCCAATTCCCCGTGTGAGCTGACTAGCCGTCCGGGCGGACGCCGTGCAGTCTGGTGGGAAAGCCGGGTTGCCCGGGCTCCGAGCGGGAAGGTACCTGGCAGGTGACCACCTGATCATGCACGGATTCGAGCGGAGCGCGCCGGACGGCGCCGGCCGGGGCGCGGCAGGCGCCGCCTCGGCGCGCCTGGCCGGACACCGCCTGGTGACGCTGGCCACGGCGCTGCTCCAGGACGACGGCCGGATCCTGCACTGGAGCCAGGAGGCCGAAGCCCTCCTCGGCTACCCCGCCGACCAGGCGATCGGCGCGTACGCCGCCCAGCTGCTGGTCGGCGACGCCGAGCGGCCCCGGGTGCTCGGCCTGTTCCAGAAGATCATGGCCGGCCGCGGCTGGTCGGGCAGCTACGCGCTCAGGCACCGCGACGGCCACCTGGTGGAGCTGGAGTTCCACACCTACCCGCTGAGCGGCCCCGACGGCCGGCCGCTGCTCCTCGCCACCGCCTCCGACCTGAACGTGCTGCGCGACGTGGAGGCCGACCTGGCGGTGCTCGACGGCTTCTTCACCCAGTCGCCGATCGGACTCGCGGTCTACGACACCGACCTGCGCTACGTCCGGCTGAACAACGCCCTCGCCCGGATCAACGGCCTGCCCGTCGAGGCCCACCTCGGGCGGCGGATCAGCACCGTCCTGCCCGGCATCAACGGCAGCGAGATCGAGGCGGTGATGCGGCAGGTCCTGCTGACCGGCAGACCCGTGCTGGACGCCCGCTCGCACGGCCAGACCCCCGGCGACCCGCGGCGCGACCGCGCCTGGTCCGCGTCCTACTTCCGGCTGGAGGACTCCACCGGCCGGGTGCTCGGCGTCAGCTCCTCGATCATCGACGTCACCGAGCGCTTCCAGGCCGAGGCCCGGGCCTCCCGCGCCCAGGAGCGGCTCACCATGCTGGCCGCCGCCACCGCCCGGATCGGCACCACCCTCGACCTCCAGCGCACCGCCGAGGAGCTGATCGAGGCGGTCGTGCCGCGGTTCGCCGACTTCGCCACCGTCGACCTGCTGGAATCCGTGCTCGGCGGCGAGGAGCCGGGCCCGCTGCGCCAGGACAGCTCGGTCCAGGTCCGGGCCGTCGCCGTCGGCGAGGCCTTCGGCTCCGGCCTCACCCAGGCCGCGGACGCGGTCGGCCTGGTCTCCCGGTACGACCCCAAGCGGATGTACGCCCGCACCCTCTTCAGCGGCCGGCCGCTGCTCAAGGCGTACGTGGACGAGGAGACCCTGAGCGGGCTGGTGCCCGAGCCCGACCGGGTCGGGCCCGGCATGGCGGCCGGCATCCACTCGTACCTGCTGGTGCCGGTGATCGCCCGTGGCATGGTGCTCGGCGGCGCCGAGTTCGTCCGGACCCGCAACCCCGACGCGTTCACCGCCGCCGACGTCGCGCTCGCCGAGGAGCTGGTCGCCCGGACGGCCCTGGCCATCGACAACGCCCGGCTCTACCGCCGCGAGCGGGAGACCGCGCTGACCCTGCAGCGCAGCCTGCTGCCGCAGGAGATCCACCGCACCCTCGGCCTGGAGATCGCCCACCGCTACCTGCCCAGCAGCGTGGTGAGCGAGGTCGGCGGCGACTGGTTCGACGTGGTGCCGCTGTCCAGCGGCCGGGTCGCGCTGGTGGTCGGCGACGTGATGGGACACGGCATCCGGGCCGCCGCCACCATGGGCCAACTCCGGACGGTGGCCCGCACGCTGGCCACCCTCGACCTGGCGCCCGAACAGGTCCTCACCCGGCTGGACGAGACCGCCATGGGCATCGGCGAGGGCCAGTTCGCCACCTGCGTCTGCGCGGTCTACGACCCGGTCGAGCGCACCTGCACCATCGCCTCCGCAGGCCACCTGCCGCCGGTCGCCGTCGCCCCCGACGGCTCCGCCCGCATCCTGGACGTCCCACCCGGCGTCCCGCTCGGCGTCGGCGGCGTGGCCTTCAGCGCGGTCGAGTTCACCCTGCCCCAGGGCGGGCTGATCGCCCTGTACACCGACGGCCTGGTCGAGAAGCGCGGCCGCGACCTGGACGAGGGCATCGGCCTGCTCTCCCGTACCCTCGCGGTGCGCGGCCGCACCCTGGAGGAGAGCTGCGACGCCGCCCTCGCCGCCCTGGTCGCCGACGGCACCGACGACGACATCGCCATGATCATGGCGCGGGTGCTCCCGGTGCCCTCCGACCGGATCGCCACCCTCCCGCTGGCCGGCGACGGCCCGCTGCCCGGCCGGGCCCGCCGCTTCACCCGGGCCACCCTGGCGGCCTGGGGCCTGTCCGCCGTCAGCGACTACGCCGAACTGATGGTCAGCGAGCTGGTGACCAACGCCATGCTGCACGCCGACGCCCCGCGCCGGCTGCGGCTGTTCCGGGACCGCTACCTGACCCTGGAGGTCTCCGACGCCGGCCGGCAGTCGCCCCGGATGCGGAGCTCGGCCGAGGAGGACGAGGGTGGCCGGGGCATGCACCTGGTCAGCGAGCTCGCCCACCGCTGGGGCACCCGCCAGACCAGGAACGGCAAGGTGGTCTGGGCCGAGATCGACCTCGGCCACCGCGGCGACCTGCACCTCTGAGCCGCACCCGCCCTCCCCGGCCCGGCCGGGTTCGCTAGGATCCGTCCGGGGTTCGGACGGGGGAGACGCGGTGCTGGGGTACGACGAACTGACCGACTGCGAACGGCGGGTGTGGGACGCGTTCCCGACCGGAGCCCGGGTCGACCTGAGCGAGGGACGGGCGGAGCGCGACGACCCCGCCGGCGGGGCCGGCTGGGGGCCGCAGCGCACCGTGCGGGCCGAGGTGCTCGCCGCCCTGCTGCTCGGCGCGCACACCGCCGCGCCCGGAGCGGTGGCGGCGCTGCGGCTGACCGGCGCCCGGATCACCGGCCGGCTCGACCTCGCAGGCGCCCGGACGGAGCACGAACTGACCCTGGGCGGCTGCTACTTCGAGCAGCAGGTGAGCCTCAGGGGCGCCAGCATGCGGTCGACCGGACTGGTCGGCTGCCGGATACCCGGCCTCGACGGCTGGCTCCTCGCCGTCGACGGCAACCTGTTCTTCGAGGGGTCGGTCATCGACGGCCGCCTCACCCTCACCAGGGCCCGTGTCACCGGCGAACTGCGCCTCAGCGGCGTCCGGTTGACCGCCTCCGAGCTCCTCGACAGCACCGGCCCCGACACCGCCCGCACCTCCGGCGTCTGGGCACTGTGGGCGGGCGGCATGGTCCTGGACGGCGGCTGCTTCGCCCGCAACGGCTTCACCTCCCGCGGCGGACTGCGCTTGGTGGGCGCCCAGTTCAACGGCGGGCTGTTCATGGAGGGCGCCCGGATCGACAACCCGGGCGGCGACGCCCTGAGCGGCGACGACCTCAGCGCCGGCACCATGGAGCTCGCCGACGGATTCACCGCCGACGGTGCCGTCCGGCTGCCCGGAGCCACCGTCCGCAGCCGGCTCTCGCTGGCCGGTGCCGTCCTCGCCGGGGCCGACGTCGCCCTGGAGGCGGGCCGGTTGCACGTCGGCGAACTGCGGCTCACCCCGGCCACGACCCCGCTCGGCACCGTCGACCTCCGGGAGGCCCAGCTCTCCGTCCTCCACGACGGCGAGCACAGCTGGCCCGGCGACACCCGCCTGGACGGTCTCACCTACACCTCCCTGCAGAGTGCCGGCCCCGCCTCACCGGCCCGCCGGCTGGCCTGGCTCGCCGCCCTGCCCGGCTACGCCCCGCAGCCGTACGAGCAACTGGCCGCCTGGTACCGCCGGTCCGGCGAGGACGACGCCGCCCGCCGGGTGCTGCTCGCCAAGCAGCGCCGCCGCCGAAGGACCCTGCACCCGGCCGCCCGGGCCTGGGGCCGCCTGCTCGACGTGACGGTCGGGTACGGCTACCGCCCCTGGCTGGCCGGCGTCTGGCTGCTCGCCCTGACCGCCCTGGGCTGCGGGGTCTTCAGCACCGCCGACCCCGCGCCCGCGTCCGCCGAGGGCGGGGCGCCGTTCAACCGGCTGATCTACACCCTCGACCTGCTGCTCCCGATCGGTGGCTTCGGGCAGCGCACCGCGTGGTACTGGACCGGCCCGCAGCAGTGGTTCGGCTACGGGCTGATCGCGGCCGGCTGGGTGCTCACCACGGCTCTGCTGGCGGGGGTCAGCCGTTCGCTCAACCGGCAGTGAGCCGGGACGCCCGGCCACCCTCGCCCGGCCGTGTCCGGCCCTGTCCGGCGCGGCGGTGCGCCTGCGGTCGGTGCGCCCGCGGCCGGTGGTCCGCCCGGCCTCAGGCGTTGAGCCGGTCCGCCTCCGGCTCCACCGCACCGGCGGCGCCCGGGCCGTTCGGCGCGCCCGGCGCGGGCTTGCCACCGCGGGCGCGCAGCAGGTACCAGGACAGCGCCGCGGAGAGCAGCAGCAGTCCGGCGGCCAGCCACGCGGCGACGTTCATGCCCTGGACGAAGGCGTCCTTGGCGCTGCCGAGCAGTTGGTCGCCGAGTGGCTGGGGGAGCGAGCCCGCGGCCTCCACCGCGCCGCCCACGGACTCGCCGGCCCGGGCGGCCGTGGCCGGGTCCGTCCCCGCGGGGACGGCCAGCGCCCCGGTGTAGATCGCGGTGAGCACGGAGCCCACCAGGGCGATGCCGAGCGCGGTGCCGAGCTCGTACGCCGTCTCGGAGACGGCCGAGGCGGCGCCGGACCTGTCGGCCGGGGCGGCGCCCAGCACCAGGTCGGAGGCGAGCGTGTAGACCACGCCCTCGGCGGTGCCGACCACCAGGAAGGAGATGCCGAGGAGCAGGTACGTGGTGTCCTCGTGGACCCAGCCGAGCAGGCCGATGCCGGCGCCCATGGCGAGCAGGCCGGCCGTCAGGGTGGCCCGGCTGCCGGTGCGACGGGCGACCTGCGCGGTCAGCAGACCGCCGACGACGGCGCCGACGAAGGCGGGCATCTCGGCGACACCGGCCTTCAGCGGGCTGTACCCGCGGACCAGCTGAAGGTACTGCGACATGAAGAAGATCACACCGGAGAGCCCGATCAGCGCGGTCAGCGAGGCGACCACGGCCGCGGTGAACCGGGAGTCGGAGAACAGCCGGACGTCCAGCAGCGGGGTCTCCAGCCGGAGCTGGCGCCGGACGAAGGCGGTCAGCGCGGTGACGCCGACGGCGAAGGCCACCGGGACCACCCAGGAGTCGAGCCCGTGCGCGGCCGCCTCCTTGACGGCGTAGACCACGCTGATCACACCGACCATGGACAGCACCACGCTGAACACGTCCCAGCGGCCCGGCTTGGGGTCCTTGGACTCCGGCAGCAGCCAGGCACCGAACACCAGCAGCAGGGCGAGCACCGGCAGGTTGAGCAGGAAGACCGAGCCCCACCAGAAGTGCTCCAGCAGCATGCCGCCGACCAGCGGGCCGAGGGCGGCGCCGGCGGTCGCACCGGCACCCCAGATGCCGATGGCGGTGGCCCGCTCACGGGCGTCCGGGAAGAGCGTGCGGATCAGTGAGAGGGTGGACGGCATGATGGTCGCGCCGGCCACGCCGAGCAGGGCGCGGGCGATGATGAGCCAGCCGGGGCTGGGTGCGTACGCGGCGAGCAGCGAGGCCGCACCGAAGCCGGTGGAGCCGATCAGCAGGAGCTTCTTGCGGCCGATCCGGTCGCTGAGCGAGCCCATGCTGACGAGCAGGCCGGCCAGCACGAAGGAGTAGCTGTCACCGATCCAGAGCAGCTGGGTGCCGCTGGGGTCGAGGGTCTCGCTGATGGAGGGGATCGCCAGGGACAGGACGGTCGCGTCGACCGCGACCAGGGTGACGGCGAGCACGAGCACGCCGAGACCGGCCCAGCGTCGCCGGGCGCCGGCAGGCAGGTGGGGCTTGCCGGTCATGATCTATCAGGTCTCCTGAGAGCGCCGCCGAGGAAGAGCTCGGCGAGCGAGTGGGCACTGTCGCGGGGGGCCAGCCGTCCGTCCTGGACGGCCCAGCCCACGCCCGCGACGAGGTCGAAGAAGGCTTCGCTCAGCCAGCCGGCCGAGAGTTCGATCCGGAAGACGCCCTCCTGCTGGCCGCGCAGGAAGAGGGCGCGGACCCGGGCGTCCTGGAGTTCCCAGAGCTCGTTGATCTCCGGGTCGTCGTAGAGCTGGTTCTCACCGGCGAGGAAGGCGCAGAGCGCGGCGTCCGGCACCAGCGCGTTGATCAGGCGTCTCAGCGCGGCCTGGGCGTCGCCCTCCTCGACCCGGGCGGCGTCGAGCGCGTCGGCGAACCTGCGCAGGCCGAGGGCGCCGACCTCGCGGATCAGGGCCTCCCGGCCCGGGAAGATCCGGTGCAGGGTGGCGCGGCTGATGCCGGCGGCCCGGGCCACCTCGTCGAGGTGGGCGGTGGGGCGGCGGGAGAGCACGCCGACGGCGGCTTCGAGGACGGAGTCACGGTCGGTGGCCATGAGTCGAGTGTAGAGCATCTGAGACATGCATGTCTCATGGGATCCGTGAGTCGCTCATCTGAGAGTCGGTAGGGGGTGAGGTCGCAGCCGGTGACGCCGGTGTGCGGGCAGCAAAAAACCGGGGTCGGCGTGGTGCCGTCCCCGGTTTCAGGAGGATCGATCAGCTCTGGTTGTAGAAGCCGGTCTCGTCGAGCGGCCGGTCGATCACCGTGACCTCGACGTCGGCCGGGGTGAGCAGGAAGACCCGGCGGGCGATCCGCTCGATCCCGCCCCGGGTGCCGAAGATCAGTCCGGAGGCGAAGTCGACCATGCGCTTGGCCTCCGCCTCGCTCATCTCGGTGAGGTCCATGACGACCGGCACCGAGTCCCGGATGTGCTCGCCGACGGTGCGGGCGGACTCGAAGCCGGTCGGCCGCAGGGAGACGATCTTCGCGGGCGCGGGCGCCACGTTCTGAAGCGTCTCCTCGCTGTCCCACGGATCCTCGTACACCGCAGCCGAGTAGTTTCCGGAGGGCATCAGCCACCCGTTGTGGTGCTCGTCGCGAAGTGCTCCCATGCCGCGCCTCCCTGTCCCGTTCCGTACGTGTCCCCCGGGTTTCCGCGTCTTCTTGACACGTCATCCACTTGTTGGAACTGTCCGAGTATCGCATTGATCACCGGTTCGGTGCCCGCTCGCGACCGCCGGACGAGGTGTGGCGAGCAGGAATTCCGTGATTGTCCGGACGATCCATTCGACGCCGCAGGCCCGTTGACGGTTGCGCGCGTAGACCATATCGGTGTGCGTCAGACCGTGGTTGACTGGCTGTCAACGATCGTGTAACGGGTTCACTCGCCGGTGGCGCCGTCGACCCGCTCGCGGATCAGGTCGGCGTGCCCGTTGTGCCGCGCGTACTCCTCGATCATGTGGACCAGGATCCAGCGGAGCGTCACTTCCTCGCCCCGGCGCAGCGACTTGCCCACCGTCTCCAGGGGGAGGCCGGCCGCCGCCTGCCGGGCCAGCTCGATCTGGGCCCGCCAGGCGGCGAAGTCCGCGGCCGCGTCCGCCGTGTCCACGCCGTCGAAGTCGCCGTCCGGCTCGGCCTCGCTCCAGTACAGGCCGCTGCCGCCCAGGTCGGTGCCGGCCAGGATGCCCTGGAACCAGTGGCGCTCGACCTCGGCCATGTGCCGCACCAGGCCCAGCAGCGAGAGCGTGGACGGTTCGACCGAGCGCTCGCGCAGCTGATCGTCGGTCAGGCCCTCGCACTTCACGGCGAGGGTGGCACGGTGGTAGTCGAGCCAGGAGTGGAGCATGGTGCTCTCGTCGGCGGCGAACGGGGGGTCGATGCGGGGGGTCGTTGGCATGGCCGCCATGATGCTCGACCGGTGCGGAGGCGGCCAGTAGTTATCCGCGGACGGGCGCCGCGCCCGGCTCCCCGTGCGCACCCGCACCGATCCGCCCGCCGGCCTGCCCTGCGGCCGGCCCGCCGAAGGCCTCCAGGTGCTCGCGCAGGAAGGACTCCAGACTGCGCGCGGGCCGGCCGAGCAGCCGCGGGACGGTGTCGTCGGGCCGTTCCGGCCGGTCGGCCGCCAACTGCTGGATCTCCACCACGTGGTCGGCGAGCCAGCCGGGCATCCGCGCCCGCTCGACCAGGTTGCGCCGGAAGGCCTCGACGGGCAGGTCGACGTAGCCGATCCGGCGTCCCAGCAGGCCGCTCAGCAGCTCGACCAGCTCGGGGTGGCGGTAGGCCCGGTCGCCGGTCAGCGGGTACGTCCGCCCGGCGAGCTCGGGGCGGGTCAGGACCGCGGCGGCGACGTCGCCGATGTCCCGGCAGTCGACGTAGTTGCGGGCGACGTCGCCCAGGGTGCCGTGCAGGGCCCCCAGGGCGGCGATCTCCGGTGCGAGCAGCAGCAGCTTCTGCAGGAACGCGTACGGCCGCAGCAGGGTGTGCGTGAGGCCGCTCGCCCGCAGGTGCTCCTCGACGGCGTGGTGCCCGCGGGAGACGGCGACCGGGGAGTGCGGTTCCACGGCGGGGGCGGAGAGTTTGACGACGTGTCCGATGCCGCTCGCGGCGGCGGCCTCGACCGCCCGGATCTCCAGCTCGACCTGGTCCGGGCCGTTGGCCATGGCCAGGAACAGCTGCTCGGCGCCCTCGAAGGCGGCCCGCAGGGAGGCCGGGTCGGCGGCGTCGGCCGCCCGCACCTCGACGGGTGCGGCGGGGTCGAGCCGGGCCCGCAGCCGGGCGGGGTCGCGGCTCAGCGCGCGGGCCGGGACGCCCAGTTCGGTGAGGCGGTGCAGGAGTGCGCTGCCGGTGGCTCCGGTGGCTCCCATGACGACGATCATCGGTGGTTCCTTTCGGACGGGTCGGGCGTCGGGACGTGCGTGGTCGGAACGTGCGTGTTCCGGACATGCGTGGCCGGGACGTGCGTGGCGACGGCGCGGCGGTCAGGAGGTGTGCGGCCGGGGTGCGCCGTGCCGGCCGGGCTGCGGCTCGTGCAGGAGGCCGCGCCAGCGCCAGCTGACGATGGTGGCGGCGAGCGCGGCCGACACCGGCAGGTCCGTGCGCAGGCGGTCGAGCACCGGGGTCAGGTGGGTGCCGGTCCGGCCGTCGAGGCCGGTGACCGCGAGGTGGGCGGCCAGGGCGGCGACCGCGGCGGCACCGAGGGCGGCGCCCCCGGCCAGCAGGGCCCTGGGCACCCGGGACGGCCATCGCCGGCGGGTGCGGCCGCGCTGGAGCCAGGCGCCGGTCAGTGCGGCGGCCAGGGCCGAGCCGCCCGCGATGGAGGTGCCGGCGGCCAGGGTCAGTCCGGTCTGGCCGGTGGCCAGGCCGCCCGCCCCGGCGCTGAGCGCGGGCGCGACGTACGCGACCAGTACCTCGCGCCCGAGCACGAAGCGTTTGGGGGTGGTGCGGGCCCGGTCGGTCGGGCTGCCGTTTCGCTTCCCCATGGTGTCCTCGATTCCCGCCCCGGCGTGCGGCCGGAGGCATGTAATTAGGTGCCTAACTATATGGGCGTGCGGAACTCGGTCGCCGCGCCCGCGCAGGGGGAGCGGCGCCGGCGGGGGCCTACGGCGCGGTCAGGGCGCCGATGCCCCGGGTGACGCGGGCGAGCAGGTCGAGGAAGGTGGTCCGCTCCTCGGTGGTCAGCTCGCCGACCATCGTCTGGAGCCGGCCGAAGTGGTCGGGGGCGAGGTCGCGCAGCTTCTGTGCGCCCCGGGCGGTCAGCACCACCTCGGCGGAGCGCCCGTCCTCGGCCGACGGGCGCCGCACCACCAGTCCGTCCCGGGCGAGCGCGTCGACCAGGCCGGTCACGGTGGCGCGGGACACCCCGAGCCCGGCGGCCAGGCGCGAGGGGGACTTCTCCCCGCCGCTGTCCTCCAGGTCGGCCAGCAGCCGGTAGCGTCCGGTGGACAGGCCGTACCGCGCGAAGTGCGCCTCGCTCGCCTGGCCCAGCCGGGCGCCGGCCGCCATCAGCCGGACGGCGACCAGGACCGCCTGCGGGTCGGCGTCCAGCCCGTAGTGCCGGATCTGGCGCCGCGCTTGGTCGAGTGACGGCGATTCCTCCGCCGGGTCCGTGTTCACGAGAAGTAATATGGCAGCTAATCAATCGAGTCGTCAAGGTGTTCCGACCCGCCGGCAGCCGTCGCACCCTAGGCCGGCAGCCGTCGCACCCTAGGATGTGCCGCGTTTCGGCCGCCGCGGCCGGGGACGGGGGCAGACGATGCGCAAGGTGGTGACCGGAGCCAATCTCGGGCTCCGCTTCCTGCTGGAGGTCTGCGCGCTGGTGGCGCTCGGCATCGGCGGCTACGGGGTGGCCGCGCCGCTCGCCGTACGGGTCCTGCTGGCGGTGCTCCTGCCGCTCGCGGCGGCGGTGCTGTGGGGCCGCTACGCCTCGCCGCGGGCGACCGTGAAGTCCCCGCCCGCCTGGTACCTGACCCAGCTGCTGGTCCTCGGCGGGGCCGTGGCCGCACTCGCGTTCGCCGGGCACCCGGCGTGGGCGGTCGCCCTGGGTGCCGTGACGGTGGCCAACACCGCGATCCTGCGGGTGCTCGGGGAGTGGCACCCGTCGGTCACCCGGTAGCCTCCGCAGCCCTCCCCGCGCGGGCCGAGGACCAGGACCGCCACAGGGTCAGCACGCTGATCGCGCACATCAGCACGATCACCGCGGCCGAGATCAGGAAGGCCGGCGAGGTCGGCGAACCCGCACTCGCCCCCGCCACCACGTACGCGGCGGTGCCCGGGGCCACCCCCAGCAGCGTCGCCCAGGTGTACGGCCAGAACCGCACGCCGGAGACCGCGCACCCGTAGTTCGCCGCCTGGAACGGCAGCCCCGGGACGATCCGCATCAGCAGGACGCTGCGGAACCCCTGCTCGGTCAGCCGCTGGTCGAGCGCCGTCAGCCACCGCGTCCGGATCAGCGGGCGGACCGCCTCCCGGCCCAGCGCCCGGCCGAGCCAGAAGGCCAGGACGGCGCCCAGCGTGGTGGCCACCACCGCCAGCGCGAGCCCCTGGACCATCCCGAGCAGCAGCCCGGCCGCCGCGTTCAGCGCCGGCTTGGGGACGAACGCCAGGGTCCCGACGGCGTACACCACCGTGGCGACCGGCAGCCGCCACGGCCCGCCGGCCCGGGACAGCACGGCCGCCGGGTCCCAGAGCAGGAGCGAACAGGCGAGGGCGGCCAGCACGGCCAGCAGCAGCGCGAGGCGCAGCCCGGCGGCGCGGGTGATCGGCGGGAGCTTCGGCACGGGGACGAGCCTAACCAGCGGCCCCGAGCGTTCGGCCGGCGGCCCGGACCACGGGTGCCCGCGGGTCCTTCGCGCGCAGACCCTTCAGTCGGGCGATGTCCGCGGCGTGCCGGACCCCCTCCACCCGGTCGGGGTCGTGCCGGCCGTCCGGCGTCTCGATGACCAGCGGCACCCCGGCCGTCGCGGGGTGGGCCAGCAGCTCCCGGAACGGCTCGGCGCCGATGTGCCCGGCGCCGATGTTCTCGTGCCGGTCCTTGCGGGCGCCCGCGACGTCCTTGGAGTCGTTGGCGTGGATCAGCCGCAGCCGCCCCGGGCCGACGGCCGCCTCCAGCTCGTCCAGCATCGCGGCGACCCCGCCCGGTTCGGCCAGGTCGTGCCCGGCCGCGAAGGCGTGGCAGGTGTCGAGGCAGACCCCGACCCTCGGGTGGTGTTCCAGCACCCCGACGTACTCGGCCAGGTCGCCCATCCGCGAGCAGAGCGAACTGCCCTGCCCGGCGGTCGGCTCCAGCAGCAGCCAGGGCGCGTCCGGGCCGAGTGCGTCCAACTCGTCCAGCAGCGGCAGCACGTCCGCGCGCAGCTGCGCCAGCGCGCCGGAGCGGCCGTCCGCGCAGAGCGCCGAGCCGGTGTGGACCACCACGCCCAGCGCGCCGATCGCGTGCCCGCGCAGCAGCGAGTGACGCAGCGACCCGACCGACTGCTCCCGGGTCGCGGCCGAGCCCGAGCCGAAGTTGATCAGGTAGGGCGCGTGCACGTACGCCGGGATGCCGCGCTCCGCGCAGGCCGCCCGGAACGCGTCGTCCTGCACCGGGTTCCCGGCCGGCGTCGCCCACCCGCGCGGATTGGCGACGAACACCTGCACCGCCTCCGCCCCGACCTTCTCCGCGTACGCCAGCCCCGTCCCGACCAGCCCCCGCCCGGCGACGGGGACGTGGGCGCCGACGGGGTTGCGCTGCGCGGCTGCGGTCGTCATCGGGGGAGCATCGCACGCGCACCCCCGGACCGCGGAATCGCCCCGGAACGGGGCGGCCCGTCAGCCGGCCGCGAGCGGGACCCGGGCCAACGCGGCCCGGAGGGTGATGGCGAGGTCGGGCACCGGGATGCCGAGCTCGTCCAGCCAGGCGCCCACCTGGTGCAGCGGCACCCGCAGGGCCCGGGAGCGGTCCAGCAGTTGCTGGAGGGTGGGCGAGCTGTCGGCGGTCAGGAAGGCGTCCTCCGAGCCGTCCTCGGCGAGCAGGAGCAGGGCCGTGTCGAAGGACAGCCCGTCCGGGAGGTCCCGGCAGGAGGTCTCGACGCCGTACGAGAGCAGCCGCGCCGCGAGGTCGCGGGGGTTCGTGTGGAGGGATCGCGCGGCGACCACCAGGTGCGCGAAGGGCATCGGCCGGCCGGCCAGCACGCCCCACCACTCGCACGGGCCGTACGGCTTGAGCAGCGCCCGGTCCAGCGCGGTCGGCCGCGCGGGCAGCCGGAGCGGGATGTCGAAGCCGTAGGCGCGCAGGCGGCCCAGGACCTCGCCGAGCGGGGTCCCGGTCGTGGCGACCACGTGCAGCAGGTGTTGGTAGGGGACCGGGCGGTCGGTGCTGAGCCAGGGCTCGTCGTGGCCGGGGGTGAGCAGGATCCGTAGGTCGGCGGTGTCGGCGTCGGGCGGTAGCGGCCGGGCGAGGGTGAAGCCGAGCGCGGTCAGGCGGTCGGCGCCCTGCTCGGCGGCCCGGATCAGGTCGGCCACGGTGACCGGCCGGTCCTCGCCGACCCGGTCGCCGCGGTACGCCTCCACGACCGGGGTGCGTGCCAGCTCGGCCCCCGCGTCCCCGGTCAGCTCCTGCGGGGCGACCGTGGGCAGGCCGAGCAGTGCCGCGCGGGCGGCGGCGGTGTCCGGCGGGAGCCGGTGGAGCCGGACGGCGTCCGCGAGGTGCCGTACCGCCCCGACGGTGGACGTGGTGCGCCACCGCCAGTACTTCCCGTCGCTCTCGTCGTGCTGGGTCAGCAGGACCCGGTCGGACGGCAGTGCGGGGAGCACCGGGCCGACCCGGTCGAGCTCGGGGCAGATCTCGGTGAGCGCCGTCAGGGTCGGGTTGGGCCGGTGGGCGAGCAGTCGCCACAGGAAGATGTGGTCGGGCGGTTCGCCCACGCTGGTACGGGTCGGGGGCGGCCCGTCGGCGCGGGGCCTGCGGTGGTCGAAGGTCCCGGACGGCAGGATGTCCGGGTCGGCGGGGAAGCAGCCGGTGTCGGCGATCCGCCGGGGCGGCTCGTGGTCCGGCCGCCGGTCCGCCTCGACGGCTGCCCCGGTGACCAGGTCCGCCAGCAGGGTGCTGCGCTCGGCGAGCCGGGAGATCCAGGTGCGCAGGCGCGCAGGGCCGCCGCCCGCAGGCCGTGCACCCGGTGCAGGAAGGGCGCCAGCACGAAGAGCGCGGCCTCGGCGGGGTAGAGGTCGAGCGCGGGGGTGGGTTCCGGTTCCCCGAGCAGCCATTCGATCCGCTCCAGGAACCGCCCGGCGGCGGTCGGGTCCCGCCAGGGGTCGGCGGTCAGCTGCCGCTCGGCGTCGTCGCGAAGGACGGCCAGCCGGGCGACCGCGGAGCCGACGAGTTCGCGCAGCGGTGCGGCGTCGCGGCCGGCCGGGACGTGCTGCCAGACCGTCGACCCGAGGGCCTGCCGCACCCAGGCCTCGGCCGGCACGGCGGGCGGCGGCTCGGACGGCGGCGCGTGGTGGATCGACAGGTGCCCGATGTCGCGCGCCTGGACCACCGGCCCGTGGACCGTCGCCGCGTCGACGGTGTTCCAGGTGTCACTGTCCCGCATCCCCGCCCGTCCCCCCACGGGCTCCGACGGCCCGTGCGCCCAGCGTAGGGGCGCCGAGGGCCGGTCAAGGCCGGTTCGGGCGGCCTCAGGCCGCCGGTTCCAGCCCCTGGGCGCGCTCGCGGTCGGCCGCCGGGCGCTGCCGCAGGGCGTGCGCGCTCGGCACCAGCGCCGCGACCAGGACGGTGACCACGGCGAAGGAGACGGTCAGCGAGCCGGCCTGGGCGATGCCGCCGACGACGGCCGGGGCGACCAGGCCGGAGGTGTACGTGATGGTGGCGACGCCCGCGATGGACTGGCTGGGGTTGGTGCCGGCCCGGCCGGCCGCCGCGAAGGCGAGCGGGACGACGACCGCGATGCCGATGCCGATCAGGGCGAAGCCGGGGATGGCCAGGTACGGGGTGCCGGCGGCGACCACCAGCAGGCCGCCGAGGGCGGCGGTGGCGCCGCCGAGGCGGACGGTGCGGACCGGCCCGAGCCGGCGGACCACCGCGTCGCCGGCCAGTCGGGCGGCGGCCATGGTGGCGGCGAAGGCCGAGTAGCAGGCCGCGGCGGTTCCGGCGGAGGAACCGGTGACGTCCCGCAGGTAGACGCCGCTCCAGTCCATCGCGGCGCCCTCGGCGAAGACGGCGCAGAAGCCGACCAGGCCGATCGTCAGGGCCGCCCTGGGCGGCAGCGCGAACCTGGGCGGTGCCTGCTCGTCGGCGGCCGGCCGGACGTCCAGCAGGCCGGCGCAGACCACCTGCGCCAGCAGCGCGAGGACCGCCGCGGTCACCGCGAACTGGAGCCGCGCGTCGGTCTGGCGGTGGGCCGCCAGGACGCCGAAGCCGGAGGCGACCAGCCCGCCCACGCTCCACATGCCGTGCAGTCCGGACATCACGGACCGGCCGAGCCGCTCCTCGACCTCGACGCCCTGGGCGTTCATCGCGACGTCGGCCATTCCGGCGGTCGCCCCGTACAGGAACAGGGCCAGGCACAGGCTCGGCAGGTTGGGGGAGAGGGCGGGGACGGCGAGGCACAGGCACCAGAGGGTCAGCAGTCCGCGCACCGCGGCCCGGCCGCCGTAGCGGTGCACCATCCGTCCGGCCAGCGGCATCGCGAGCGAGGCGCCGACGGCGGGCATGACCAGGGCGAGGCCGAGCCGGCCCGGGCTGAGCGCCAGGTGGTCCTGGATCCACGGGATGCGGGTGACGAAGGTGCCGGTCACCGCGCCGTGCACGGCGAAGACCAGGGCCACGCTCACCCGGGCCCGTTCCACGTCCCTCGACTTCTGTCCCATGCGCCGGGCCCTCCCCGTGTCGGTGGTGCTGCGGACGTCCGATAAATTATCAGGAAGGGATCCTGATAGAAACCTCTGGAAGGATGCAGCCTCATGACCACCGCGCGTACGGCCACGCCCAGCACCGCCCGCGCCATCAACGACCGGCTGGCCCTCGACCTCCTGCTGGAGCGGGGGCCGCTGACCGCGTCCGAGCTGCGCAGCCTCACCGGACTCTCCCGGCCCACCGTCGCCGACCTGCTGGAACGCCTCCAGCGTGCCGGACTCGTCGCCTCGGCGGGGGAGAGCGCCCAACTGCGGCGCGGGCCCAACGCCCGGCTGTACGCGCTGGCCGCCGACCGCGCCCACCTGGCGGCCATCGACATCCGCTCCACCGGCGTCACCCTGGTCGTCGCCGACCTGACCGGCCGCACCCGCGCCACCGCCGAGATCCCCGCCGGTCCGGACGACCAGGACCTGGCCGGCCGCACCGTACGGGCCCTGCTCGACGCGGCCGCCGAGGCCGGCGCCGACCGGCTGCACACGGTGGCCGTCGGCGCCCCCGGCCTGGTCGACCCGGCCACCGGCGACCTCAACAACTCGGGTCAACTCCCGCGCTGGCACACCGACCTGCTCGCGGCGCTGCGCTCCAGCTCGGGCGTCGAGGCACTGGAGCGCGCCGAGGTGATCCTGGAGAACGAGGTCAACCTGGCGGGCATCGCCGAGCACCGGCTCGGTGCCGCCGTCGACCGGGACACCTTCGCACTGCTCTGGCTCGGCCACGGCGTCGGCGCCGCCGTCGTCCTGGACGGGAAGCTGCGCCGGGGCGCCTCCGGCGGCACCGGGGAGATCGGCTTCCTGCCGGTGCCCGGCACGGCGGTGCTGCCCAGCGCCACCGGCTGCGAGGGCGGCTTCCACTCGCTGGTCGGCAGCGCGGCCGTGTGCGAGCTCGCCGAACGCCACGGGCTCGCCGTCCCGCCCGGCGCCGGACCCGTCCAGCAGGCCGAATCGCTGCTGCGCCGGGCGGTGGCGACCGGCGCCGACGCCTTCCTCGCCGAGCTCGCCGAACGGATCGCGATCGGCGCTGCCGCCATCTGCGTGGTGCTCGACCCGGGCTGCGTCGTGCTCGGCGGCGAACTCGGCCGGGCCGGCGGCGCCGGCCTCGCGGAGCTGGTGGAACGGCGGCTCGCCGCGCTCTCGCCGTTCCGCACCGAGGTGCGGGCCGGTACGGCCGGCGGTGGCGCGGTGCTGGCCGGCGCGGTGCTCACGGCGGGCGACGCGGCCCGGCGGGACCTGTTCGGCGGTGAGTGAGCACCGGGCCCCGGCGGCCCGGCGGACGCCCGAAGGGGTCGCTGACCGACCGTGAGGTGACGGCACGTCGCCCGGGCCGCCCCCGGTAGGGCAGGATGGCGGCGACACCGTCCGACCACCGCCAGGAGCACACCCATGGCCCAGCCCCACCGGCCGGTCCACACGTACCGCATCGGCGAGGCCGCATCGATGCTCGGCGTCAGCGCGGACACCATGCGCCGCTGGGTGGACGCCGGCCGCGTCGCCGCGGAGCGGGACGAGCACGGGCACCGGATCATCGCCGGCGCCCAGCTCGCCGCGTTCGCCCGCGAACTGGCCAGGCCGGAGAACGCCGCGGCCGAGGGCCGGCCGTCCTCCGCCCGCAACCGCTTCCCCGGCATCGTCACGGACGTCGTGCTGGGCGACGTCGCGGCCCAGGTGGAGATCCAGGCCGGCCCGTTCCGGGTGGTCTCCCTGATCAGCCGGGACTCCGCCGAGGAGCTCGGCCTGGTGCCCGGTGCCCCGGCGACCGCCGTGATCAAGTCGACCAACGTCGTGATCGAGCGCGGCTGAGCCCGTGCCCGCCTTCGTGCCCGCACCCGCGCCCCGGGCCGACGCCCCCGCATCCCGGGCCGACCTGCGATCGAGAGAGGTCCCGTCCATGAGCCGCGTGCTCGCCGTCGCCCACCGCGGCGACCCCTACCGCCACCGTGAGAACACCGTCCGCTCCGTGGCCCACGCCGTCGCCGCCGGAGCCGACGCGGTCGAGGTGGACGTCCGGCTCACCCGCGACGGGGTGCCGGTCCTGCTGCACGACCCGACCCTGGAACGGCTCTGGGGCGACCCGCGCCCGATCGACCGGGTCACCCTGGACCAGCTCGCCGACCTCGGCAGCCCCGGCCTGCGGGTGCCGACCCTCGCCGAGGCCGTCAAGGCCGTCGCCGAGGCCCCCGCCGCCCGGCTGCTCATCGACCTCGACACCCCCGGCCCGGTCGCGGCCACCGTCGAGGCCGTCGCCGCCCTGGGCGCCGAGGACCGGGTGGCCTACTGCGGGCCGGCCACCGCGATGCTCGCCGTCCGCGAGCTCGCCCCCGCCGCCGAGCTGGCCCTCACCTGGAAGCAGCCCCGCCTGCCCGTCCGCGCCCTGCTGGACGACCTGCGGCCGCACTCGGTCAACCCGCCCTTCGGCCTGGTCGACGCCGGCTTCACCGCGGCGGCGCACGACGCCGGCCTCACCGTCTCCACCTGGACGGTCGACCTGCGCCGCACCATGGTGCGGATGCTGCGGGCCGGGGTCGACTCGGTCACCTCCAACCGGATCGCGCTGCTGCGCTCGGTCCTCGACCGGGCCGCCGCCATCCGGTGAGCGCGCCGCCGCCCCTCCCCGAGCTGGGCCCCCGCGCCCTCGGACGGGCCCTGCTGGCCCGCCAGCACCTGCTGGAGCGCACCACCCGCGACCCGCTCGGGACGGTCCGGCACCTGGTCGGACTCCAGGCCCAGGCCGCCCCCGAACCGCCCTACCTCGGGCTGCTCTCCCGGATCGACGGCTTCCGCCCCGAGCAGCTGTCCACCCTGATCGAGGACCGCCGGGTGGTCCGCACCGCCCTCCAGCGCGGCACCATCCACCTGGTCACCGCCGAGGACTGCCTGACCCTGCGCCCGCTGCTCCAGCCGGTGCTGGACCGGGGCCTCGCCGGCAACTGGGCCAAGCGGCTGCCCGGGGTGGACCTCGACGCGGTCGCCGCGCCGGCCCGGCGCCTGGTCGAGGCCGAACCGCTCACCTTCCAGCGCCTCGGCCCGCTGCTGGCCGAACGCTTCCCGGCCGGCGACCCGGCCGCGCTCGCCCAGGTCGCCCGCGCCCGCCTGCCGCTCGTCCAGGTGCCCCCGCGGGGCGTGTGGGGCCGCAGCGGGCCCGCCGCGCACACCACCGCCGAACACTGGCTCGGCCGGCCGCTCGCCACCGACCCCGCGCCCGACGACCTGGTGCTGCGCTACCTCGCGGCCTTCGGCCCGGCCACCGCGGCCGACGCCCAGAAGTGGTGCGGACTCACCGGCCTCGGCCCCGTCCTCAAGCGGCTCGCCCCGCAGCTCCTGCTCTTCCGCGACGCCCACGGCCGCACCCTGTACGACCTGCCGCAGGCACCCCGCCCCGACCCGTCCACCCCGGCCCCGGTCCGCCTCCTCGCGCCGTTCGACAACCTGCTGCTCTCGCACGCCGACCGCACCCGGGTGCTCCCCGAGGAGTACCGGCCCCGGATCATGACCCAGAACGGCATCGTGCTCGGCTCGCTCCTGGTCGACGGCCTGGTCGCCGGAGCCTGGCGGATCGAAGACGGCGTCCTGCGGGTCCGGCCCTTCGGCAGCCTCCCCCGCGGGGAGCACGCCGCCGTCGAGCACGAGGCCGCCCGGATCCTGGCCTTCACCGGCGACCCGGGCGGCCGGGTGAGCGTCGGCCTCTAGAAAACGCCGTCGAGGACGATCCTCAGCTCAGCTGCTCGGCCAGCGCGAGGATGATGCCGCTCGGCCCGCGGAGGTAGCAGAGGAGGTAACTGTCCTCGTAGCGCGTCACCTCGCCGACGAGTTCGGCGCCGTGCGGGCGGAGGCGGGCGAGGGTGTCCTCGATGTCCTCGACGGCGAACATGACGCGATGCTGGCCCAGCGTGTTCGCCGGGGTGGGCGCCGGCTCGGGGGTGATCGCCTTCGGGTCGTGGTACGTCGCCAGTTCGATCCGGCCCGGGGCGTCCGGGATCCGCATCATCGCGATCTCGCTGCGCATGCCGTCGAGCCCGACGACGTTCCCGGCCCAGCGTCCCTCGATCGGCATCCTGCCTTCCAGCTCCATGCCGAGTTCGGTGAAGAAGGCGATGGCGGCGTCGAGGTCGTCGACGACGATGCCCACGTTGTCCATGCGCAGAATGGTCATGTCCCCGAGGGTAGGGGCCGGGGGCGACACCGTCGGCGACGTGACGGCCGTCCGGGGACGTCGACGGCGTCGGGCGCTGCGACGGGCACCAGGAAACCCTCCGGCGTCGACGCCTCGTCAGGCCGCGGACGGGGGAGACCGCGGACGGGGGAGGCCGCGTCGGCGGACGCGCCGGAGGTCCGCCCTGCGGAGAGTTCAGCAGATCATCTGCTGAGATGGGCGGGTCAGGACCGGCCGGCCAGGCGGAGGTGGGAATGTCGGCGGAGCCCACCCCGCCGGGGACCGAACCCACCCCGCCCGGCACAGGGCCCACCCCCGCAGCCGCGCCCGCGCGGCCCTCCGCGCCGCTGCCGCCCTCCGTCCGCGCGGCCGCCGCCTGGTCCGTCGCGGTGATCCTCTTCATCACCGTCGCCGCACTGGTCGTCTACGCCTTCGTCGCGCTGCGCGCCGCCACCATCCCGATGATCGTCGCGCTGCTCGGCACCGCCCTGCTGCAGCCCGTCATGCCGTGGCTGGTGCGCCGCGGCGTACGCCGCGGCCTCGCCGCCGGCCTGACCTGCGTCGTCCTCGTGACGGGGGTCTGCGGCGTGCTGGCCGTGCTGACCAACTCGCTGGTGCACAGCGCGCCGCAGATCGCCGACTCGTTGCAGCAGGCCGGCGACCAGCTCGCCACCTGGCTGGGGCCGGTCGGGGACCGCCTCCAGGAGGCGCTCTCCGACTCCGCGACCGCCGGCGGCTCGGCCGGCAGCTCGCTGGTCGGCGCCCTGGCCGGCGGCCTGCTCTCCGGCCTGGGCCTCGCCGTCCAACTCGTCACCGGCGGCGTGCTCGCCCTCGCCCTGGTGTTCTTCTTCCTCCGGGACGGTCACCGCAGTGCCGACCTGGTCCGCTCGGTGTTCTCCGCCGACCACGCCGAGACCGTCGTCGCCTGCGGGCAGCAGGCCTTCACCGCGATGGCCGGCTACATGCGCGGCACCACGCTGATCGCGCTGATCGACGCCGTCTTCATCACCATCGGCCTGCTGATCCTCGGTGTGCCCGGCGCCGCCGGCCTGGGCGCCCTGGTCTTCCTCGGCGCCTTCGTCCCGTTCATCGGCGCCTTCCTGTCCGGCACCGTCGCCGTCCTGGTGGCGCTGGCCCAGGGCGGGCTCAGCATCGCGCTGTGGACGCTGGGCGTCGTCCTCGCCGTCCAGATGGTCGAGGGCAACGTCCTGCAACCGCTGATCCAGAGCCGCACCGTCGAGCTGCACCCCGCGACCATCATGTTCGCCGTGGTCGCCGGCGCCGGCATCGCCGGGATCATCGGCGCCCTGATCGCCGTCCCGATCTGTGCCGCCGGCCTCGGCGTGATCGCCGTCCTGCGCGGCCGCCCGTTGGGCCGGCCGGCCCCCTGACCCGGCCGGCCCCGCCCACCCGGAAAACTGTTGCGACGCCTCCGCCAACTCCGGTAGCACTGAACCATGATGACCGGCGAGAAGATCGCACTGCGGGCCCGCACCGAGGCGGACGTCCCCATCCTGCACACCGAGCTGTACGAGGACGTCCTCGGACGCTCCCGCGGCGACTCCCGGCCCTGGCGGCCGATCTCCGCCCCGCACTCGCCGTTCGCCCCCGGCAAGCACGACGACGACGGCGCCGCCGTCTTCTCCGTCGTCGAACTCGCCACCGGCGACCTCGCCGGCGAGGCCGTCCTGTGGGGCATCGACCTGCACAACCGCACCGGCCACATCGGCCTCGCCCTGCGCCCGTCCTTCCGCGGCCGGGGCCTGGGCACGGACGTCGTCCGCACGCTCTGCGAGTACGGCTTCGCCGTGCGCGGCCTGCAACGGCTGGGCATCGAGACCCTCGCCGACAACCCCGCCATGCAGGGCGCCGCCCTGCGGGCCGGCTTCACCCAGGAGGGCCACCTGCGGCGCTCGGCCTGGGTCTACGGCGCCTTCCTGGACGAAGTGATCTTCGGCCGGCTGGCCGAGGAGTGGCATGCCGGGCGCGGCTGACCCCGGGCCCGGCCCGGCCGGCGCACCCTTCCTGTACGTGGTGGTCTGCGCCGCCGGGGTGGCCGGCGGCGTCGGCGAGCTGGTCACCGCCGCCCGTGCCGAGGGCTGGCGCGTCGGCGTGGTGGCCACCCCCACCGCGCTCGGCTTCTTCGACCGGCCCGCGATCGAGGGGCTGACCGGCCACCCGGTCCGCTCCGCCCTGCGCCGGCCCGGCGAGCCCAGACCGCTGCCCCCGCCGGACGCGATCGTCGTCGCGCCCGCCACCTTCAACACCCTCAACAAGTGGGCCGCCGGCATCAGCGACACCCTCGCCCTCGGCATCCTCTGCGAAGCCCTCGGCCTGGGCACCCCCGTCGCCGTCCAGCCCTGCCTGAACGCCGCCCAGGCCGCCCACCCCGCCTACCCGACCAGCCTCGCCGTGCTGCGCTCCGCCGGCGTCCTGATCGGCGGTCAGCCACCGGTCGGCGGCACGGAGGTCGGCGGCCGCACCGCCTTCGACTGGACCGGACCGCTCACCCTGCTGCGCCCCGCCCTGCTGCGCCACCGGGCCGGTTGACCGGCACCGGCGGAGCCCGGAACCGAACCGGGCGGTAGGGTCGGACCACAGGCACGGCGACCCGGCACGGACCGGCGGCGCCGCACGGATCCAGAGGGGCGCGGACCAGAGCATGGAGTTTCGCACGGACATCCTCGGCGAGCCCT
Source organism: Kitasatospora sp. NPDC088346 (assembly GCF_044740765.1). Lineage (NCBI taxonomy): Bacteria > Bacillati > Actinomycetota > Actinomycetes > Kitasatosporales > Streptomycetaceae > Kitasatospora > Kitasatospora sp. NPDC088346. The sequence continues at coordinate 303,160 of NZ_JBIURH010000005.1, read as the reverse complement.
ACGAGGCCGCCGTCCTCCCGCTGCGCCCCGACGAGGAGGGCGACGTCAGCGCCACCCTCGTCCGGCGGCTGGTGCCCGGCGCCGAGCGGGCCGTGCTCTACGTCCACGGCTACGTCGACTACTTCTTCCAGACCCACCTGGCCGACCACTTCACGGCGGCGGGCTACTCCTTCTACGCCCTCGACCTGCGCAAGTACGGGCGCTCGCTGCGGACCCACCAGTCGCCCAACTTCGTCCGCGACCTGACGGCCTACGACGAGGAGCTGGACGAGGCCGTCCGGATCATCCGCGAGGTCGACGGCCACACCCGGCTGCTCGTCAACGGCCACTCCACCGGCGGCCTGATCACCGCGCTGTGGGCCGACCGCCGCTCCGCCCGCGGCCTGGTCGACGCGCTCTTCCTCAACAGCCCGTTCCTGTCGATGCCCGCCGCGCCCGCCGTCCGGACGCTCGGCGCCCCCGCGGTGGAGGCGATGGGACGGCTCGCCGGCACCCGCAAGCTCCCCTCCGCGCTCAACCCGCACTACGTGCACAGCCTGCACCGCGACCACCGCGGCGACTGGGACTTCGACCTCACCCTCAAGCCCGCCGAGGGCTTCCCGCTCTACGCCGGCTGGCTCGCGGCGATCCAGCGCGGCCACCGGGCGGTCCGGCGCGGCCTGGGCATCACGTGCCCGATCCTGCTGATGGCCTCCACCGCGAGCACCAGCACCACCCGCTGGGACCCGGCCCTGCACCGCACCGACGCCGTCCTGCGCGCCGACGACATCGCCGCGCTCGGCCCCCGGCTCGGGCACAACGTCACCGTGGTCCGGATCGACGGCGGCATGCACGACCTGGTGCTCTCCGGCGAGCAGGTCAGGACCCGCGTCTTCACCGAGCTCGACCGCTGGCTGACCGCCTACCTCCCGGCGGACGGCGCGTGAGCGCACCCGGCGAGGAGCCGCGCCCGGTCGAACGGCCGGTCGACCTCGGCACCGCCAAGCTGATGCCCGACCTCGACCGGGACGGCGGCTGGCTGCTCACCCTCGACGGCACCCCGCAGTCCTACGTCGACCTCGCGGACCCGACCCACCTCGAATTCGAGTACGTCCAGCGACTCGCCCACCTGGCCGACGCCCTCGCTCCCGCCGGGCAGCCGCTGACCGCCCTGCACCTCGGCGGCGGCGCCCTCACCCTGCCCCGCTACCTGGCCGCCACCCGGCCCGGCTCCCGCCAGCGGGTGGTCGAGGTGGACGGCCGGCTGGTCGGATTCGTCGCCGACCGGCTGCCCTGGCCGGACGGCATCGAGGTCACCGTCGGTGACGCCCGCGCCGCCCTCGCCGACACCCCCGCCGCCTCGGCGGACCTGCTGGTCGCCGACGTCTTCCACGGCTCGCGCACCCCCGCCCACCTCACCACCGTCGAGTTCCTCCGGCTGGCCGCCGCCGCGCTGCGCCCCGGCGGCTGCTACGCCGCCAACCTGGCCGACGGCCCGCCGCTGGCCTTCGCCAGGGCCCAGGCGGCCACCCTGCGCCAGGCCTTCCCGTACACCTGCCTGGTCGCCGAGCCCCCGGTGCTGCGCGGCCGCCGGTACGGCAACATCCTGCTGATCGGCTCCACGGCGCCGCTGCCGGTCCGGGAGCTCAGCCGCCGGCTGGCCGCCGACCCGTTCCCCGCCCGGCTCACCGACGAGGACGAACTCGCGGCCCTGGCGGGCCGCGCCCGCCCGGTCACCGACGCCACCGCCGAGGACTCGCCGCCGCCCCCGGACGGCGCGTTCAGCGTGGGGTGATCGCCCGCGCTGCCGAGCGGGCGACAGGATGCCACAATGCCGGAGTACCGGACGGGTGGAGGAGCACGACGATGACGGGCGATCAGTCGACACGGGTCGGGGCCGAGTTGGAAGCGGTCCCGGAGACCGCGCTGTGGACGCTCTACCAGCGGGCCGTCGAGGCCCGCCGGCCGGACGCGGTGCTGCTCGATCCCAAGGCGGTCGAGCTGGTCGACCGGATCGACTTCCCGTTCGCGGAGCGGTTCGGCACCAGCGCCACCCAGGCGCAGTTGCAGGCCCTGCGGGTGCGCTGCTTCGACCGGGAGGTGGCGGACTTCCTGCTCCGGGAGCCGCGCGGCACGGTGGTCTGCCTGGGGGAGGGCCTGGAGACCCAGTTCTGGCGGGTCGACAACGGGCGTGCCCGCTGGCTCACCGTGGACCTGCCCGAGGCGGTGGCGCTGCGCGAGCGGCTGCTGCCCCCCGGGCCGCGGCAGCGCTATCTCGCGGCCGACGCCAACGAGTTCGGATGGGCCGACGAGGTCCCCCGGGACCGTGACGTACTGGTCACCGCGCAGGGGCTGTTGATGTACCTCCGGCCGCCCCAGGTGCGGGCTCTGATCGCGGGCTGTGCGGAGCGCTTCCCGGGTGGATCGCTGGTGCTGGACGCCGTGCCGCGCTGGTTCGGTCGGCTCACCGTGTCCGGCAGGGTGCGCAGCCGGGGCTATCAGGCGCCCCCGATGCCGTGGGCGATGGATGCCGCCGAGCGGACCAAGCTGCGGACCGCCAGTGAGGCGGTGGCTGCGGTTCGGGACGTACGGCCGATCGGGGGGCGTGGGCTGGTCGGCGCACTGCTGCCGCTCGCGCTCGCCGTCCCGCCGCTGTCCACCCACCGCCCTTCGGTCACCGTCCTGGAGTTCGCCGGCCGTACCGGGCAGCCGTAGGCGGTGGGCGCCGCAGCGGGCGTCACACCTGCGGGCAGCCGGTTGCCGCCGCCCACGCGACGCGGGGCCGCACCACCGTGCGCCCGCCCGTTACCGACGGCCTCCATTCCTCCTCTCCCCATCCGATGAGAGAAGGAACCGATGATCCGTGAACCGACCCACTTCGTCGCCGGCAAGCACGGCGGCACGTCCGGCTGCTTCGGCGACGTCTTCGACCCGAACACCGGGCAGGTGCAGGCCCGGGTGCCGCTGGAGTGCCACCGCAGCCGCGCTGGTGCGCAGGCTCGACGACCGGCACAGGGTCCGGGTGGTCGACGCGGACCCCCGACAGCGGTCCGAGATGCGCCGTTTCGACGCGGCCGGCGGGACGATGCCGCGCAGCAGGTCGGCGCCGGTGCGGCCGGTGTGCTGGGCGTCGGCCAGCAGGGGCGGGATGTCGTCGCCGGGGTGCGCGTAGTCCGCGGCGAGGTAGGTGTCGTGGAAGTCCAGCTCGCGCACCGCCGTGCCGTTGGCCCACGCCGCCCACGCGGGGGAGACCCGGGTCAGGCTGCCGAAGACCCGCGCGCCCGGGGCGCCGCGGTGGGCGTGCGCCTGCGCGCGGGCCACCGCCACCGGCCTGCGCAGCAGCGATGCGACGGCGACCGAGGCGAGCTTCCAGGCGAGCTGGTCCTCGCGCGGCAGGCGGTCGGCACTGGGGTGGACGCGGACGTGATGCTCGATCACGGGACTCCTCGGGAGCGTCGGGAACCACCCGGACAGGGGGGTGCGCTTCAGGCTGCCGAACCACGGTCGGACTGCGAATCCGCGGATTCTGCGGACGCACGCGGCCGACGGCCGGATCTCCAGGCCCTCGGGGCCGAGGCCGGTGCGCGCGGCGTGCTCGCGCATCCGGGGCCCGTACTCGGGGTGGTCCACCGGCCCGCCCCGGCCCTGACCTGCGGGGCCGGGAACCTGCTGCGGCCCCGGGACGTTCGAGGTCGGGGCAGCCGGACCGGTTAGGCTGGTCCGCCGGGGGGAGCCTCGCCGTATCCGCGCGCGTGGGGTCGTTCTCGCACCACGGCAGTCGTCGCACCACGCTCACGGAGGTAGTCCGTCTTGCACATCGACCAGTGGATCGACGGTGTCTCGCCCGCCGCGGTGTACGCCATCGTCGGCCTGATCATCGGACTGGAGAGCCTCGGCATCCCGCTGCCGGGCGAGATCGCCCTGGTCTCGGCCGCGCTGCTGGCGGCGCAGGGTCACGTCAGCCCGTGGTGGGTGGCGATCTGCGCGATCCTCGGCGCGATCATCGGCGACTCGATCGGCTACTCGATCGGGCGCAAGGGCGGCAAGCCGCTGTTCGAGAAGCTGGGCCGCAAGTTCCCCAAGCACTTCGGCGCCGAACACCTGGAGAGCGCCGAGCGCTCGTTCCAGAAGTGGGGCATGTGGGCGGTCTTCTTCGGCCGGTTCGTCGCCCTGCTGCGGATCTTCGCCGGCCCGCTGGCCGGCGCCCTGCGGATGCCGTACTGGAAGTTCCTGACCGCGAACGTGCTCGGCGGCGTCGCCTGGGCCGGCGGTACCACGCTGCTGGTCTACCAGGTCGGCAAGGTGGCCGAGAAGTGGCTGAAGAGCTTCTCCTGGATCGGCCTGGTGGCGGCCGTGCTGGTCGGCGGCGGCTCGGCCTGGCTGATGAAGCGCCGGGCGGCCAAGGCCAGGGAGGGCCACCCCGAGGTGGTCGGCGGGAAGAGCGGCACGCCCGTCGAGCCGGTCGCCGACCGCACCTGATCGACTGTCACCGGGGTCGGATAGGGTTGCGGACGATCCATCCGAGCGGACGCCTGGAGGCGGGGCCATGAGCCAGCAGCAGTGGACGGCAGTCGACGACTACTTCTCCGAGGTGCTGATCGGCCCGGACGAGGTGCTGGAGGGCGCGCTGGCCGCCGCCGACGACGCCGGGCTCCCGCAGATCAACGTCGCCCCCAACCAGGGCAAGCTGCTCCAGCTGCTGGCCGCCACCCGGGGAGCCCGACGGATCCTGGAGATCGGCACCCTCGGCGGCTACAGCACCATCTGGCTCGGCCGGGCCCTGCCCGCCGACGGCACGCTGGTCACCCTGGAGATCGACCCGGCCCACGCCGAGGTCGCCGAGGCCAACCTGGAGCGCGCCGGGCTCGCCGGGCGGGCCGAGGTCAGGGTCGGCCGCGCCGTCGACACCCTGGCCCGGCTGGCCGAGGAGGACACCGAGCCGTTCGACTTCGTCTTCGTGGACGCCGACAAGCCGAGCAACCCGGTCTACTTCGAGTGGGCCCTGCGGCTGACCCGCCCCGGCGCGCTGATCGTGGTCGACAACGTGGTGCGCGGCGGCAAGGTCGCCGACGCCGCCTCCACCGACGCCGCCGTGCTCGGCGTCCGCAAGCTGCACGAGCTGATCGCCGCCGAGCCGCGGGTCACCGCCACCTCCGTCCAGACGGTCGGCGTCAAGGGCTACGACGGTTTCACCCTGATCCGCGTCGAGAGCTGAGAGAGCCGCCGCCATGAGGATCGGACTGCTCGGCACCGGGCCGTGGGCCCACCGGGTGCACGCGCCCGCGCTGGCCGCCCACCCGGGGACGGAGTTCGCCGGCGTCTGGGGCCGGCGGCCCGCGGCGGCGGCCGAGCTGGCCGCGCCGCACGGTGTGCCGGTGTACGAGGACCTGGACGAGCTGCTCGCCGCGGTGGACGCGGTGGCCGTCGCGCTGCCGCCGTCCGTCCAGGGCGAGCTGGCGCTGCGCGCGGCGCGGGCCGGACGCCACCTGCTGCTCGACAAGCCCGTCGCGCTGGAGCCCGCCGCGGCCCGCACGCTCGCCGATACGGCCGCCGCGCGGGGCGTGGCGTCGGTGGTCTTCTTCACCCTGCGCTTCAACGCGGAGCAGTCCCGGTGGCTGGCCGACCAGACGGCGCGGGACGGCTGGTTCACGGCCCGCTGCGAGTGGCTGGGCGCCGTCTTCACCTCGCCCGACAGCCCGTACGCGGCCTCGCCGTGGCGCAGGGAGAAGGGCGCGCTGTGGGACGTCGGCCCGCACGCGCTGTCCATGCTGCTGCCCGTCCTCGGGGACGTCGAGCACGTCACCGCGGCCGGCGGCCCCGGCGACACCGTCCACCTGGTGCTCCGGCACGCCGCGGGCGCCAGCTCGACCCTCACCCTGAGCCTGAGCACCCCGCCCGAGGCGGCCGTCGACGGCGTCGGGCTCGAACTGCGCGGGACGGCCGGCCTGACCAGGATGCCCGCCCGCAACGAGGGCCCGGCCGAGGCCTACGGCCGGGCGATCGACGCCCTGCACACGGCCGCCGCCGGCGGGCCGGCGCACCCCTGCGACGCGGCCTTCGGGGCGCGGGTGGTGGAGATCCTCGCGGGCGCCGAGCGCGCCCTGGACAGCGGCAGCGGCCTGGCCCTCTGAGGCGGCGGGCCGAGGCGCCCGGCCCCGCGGGGTCAGGCCCGTTTCGGGCGGCGGTCGGCCGGCCGGCTGGGCGGGATCGGGACGGCCGGGAAGTCCCGCGGGCCGGTCCACAGCGAGGGCACCGCGTCGCTGCGCCGGGCCAGCTCGTAGCCGATGGCCTCGTAGTTGACCCGCCAGCCCCGGAAGTGCGGCCAGGCCTCGGCGGCGTCGCGTTCCGCCGGGAAGCCGGTGGCGGTCACCATCTCGACGGCGGCGTCGAACTCGGCGAAACCCAGCCGGATCGGGCCGTCCGGATCGGGATCGGGGTCGTAGCCGATCCGCAGCGCGTCGGCGATGTCCCGCATCGCCGTGAAGCCCGCGCGCAGCACCAGCCGGGCCTCCGGCGGGGCGCTGCGCGGGTCGAGGGCGAGCTGCATCGCGGCGGCGTCCAGCACCGCGATCAGGGCGACCACCCAGTTGCGGTGCGGATGCGGGGAGCGGAACGACAGCAGCACCGGGTAGTTGGAGTGGCCCTCGCCGATGTCCGCCGCCAGCCGCTCCCAGTCGCGGTAGAGGTCGGGCAACGCGGTCTCGGTGCCGACCAGCGCCTGCCGGGCCAGCAGCTCCGGGCCCCAGGCCGGGGCCCCCGCCCGGGACTGCAGCAGGGTGACCTCCACCTCCCGCCGGTTGTAGGCGCCGTACAGGGTCGGCAGGTAGCCGATCAGCAGCGCGATGATCAGCGGACCGGTCGCGGCGGCCAGGAAGTCCAGCGCCGACAGCCGGAGCCGGTCGCCGCTGGCGAAGCCCAGGGTGAAGAGGCTGGATCCGGCCTCCCGGAAACAGACGCCCCAGGCGAGGTCCGAGGTGCCGAAGAGCAGCAGCGTGTACGCGGCCAGGGTGGCCAGCAGCCAGCAGCCGAGCGTGCAGACCAGGATCAGCGGGGCGAGCCAGGTCTGCAGCCGGTCGAGCGTCCGGTAGCCGCCGAACGGCGCGGCGAGCAGCCGCAGCAGGGTGCGCAGCACCGTCCACAGCCGGTTCACCAGGGACGAGTAGAGGCCCCGCGGCACCACCAGGGTGCGCAGGATGCTCGCGATGGTGACGCCCAGCAGGGCGAGCCCGGCCACGGCCATGATCGATCTCATCCGCCCATTGTGGCCCGCGCACCGCGGGCGGCCCGTTCCGGGGCCGTTGTCCGCCGCTTGGAACGCCCCCTGGGACGGTCGCCGCGGCTGTGGCACGATGGCGGCGCAGTACCCGTGGAGGCTTGCCACCGACCGGAGAACTGGAGCATCGAACGTGACGAGCGAGCTGAACTTCCGAACCGCCGGACCGGCCGATGTCCCCGCCCTGGTGACTCTCGTCGAGTCCGCCTACCGCGGCGAGGCGAGCCGGGCGGGCTGGACCAGCGAGGCCGACCTGCTGGACGGCCGGCGGACCGACGCCGAGCTGGTCGCCGACGTGATCGCCCGCGAGGGCTCCGTGATCCTGCTCGCCGAACGCGACGGCGAGCTGCTGGCCTGCTGCCAGCTGGAGCGCCGCGCGGACACCGCGTACTTCGGGCTGTTCTCCGTCCGGCCCGAGCGGCAGGGCGGCGGGCTGGGCCGCGAGGTGCTGTCCCGCGCCGAGCGGCTGGCCCGCGAGGAGTGGGGCGCCGCCGAGCTGGAGATGACGGTGATCGAGCAGCGCGCCGACCTGATCGCCTGGTACGAGCGGCGGGGCTACCACCGCACCGGTGACTACTCGCCCTTCCCCTACGGCGACGAGCGGTTCGGCGTGCCGCGCCGCGCCGACCTGCGGTTCGAGCGGCTCACCAAGGCGCTCTGAGGGCCCACCGCGCCGGGGCTCGTCCGACCAGCCCTACACGGCGTCCGGCCGGTCGCCGCGGCGCCACTCGACGTAGCGGCCCGACTCCCGGGTCAGCCCGGTCAGGAACCAGAGCAGCACGGCGGTGTCGTCCGTCCAGCCCACCACCGGGAAGACGTCCGGCAGCACGTCGACCGGGCTGAGCAGGTACAGCGCCGCGAACAGCCCCAGGCCCACCAGCTTGCCCGGCCCCACGCCGGGGTACCGGTGCCGCAGCACGTCCCCGACCAGGCCCGGCAGCGCCACCACCCGGGAGCCGAGCCCGGGGGCGCCCGGCCTGCGGGTCTCCCGGTACAGCCCCCAGGCGGAGCGGGAGACGGCCGCACCGTTCAGCCCGCGCACACCCCGGCCCGGCCGGCGCCCGGCCGGTACCCCTCTGCCCATGACGGTCTCCTCCCGCGTACGGGCCGCATACCCGCGGCGCGGCTCCCCATGCACGGTACGCGACGGCGGTGCCGGCCGGAGCGGCCTCAGCCGCCGTACAGGTCGTGGCAGGCCCGCGCCTGCTCCGAACCCGGCTGCCACTGGCCGAGCCGCTCGGCCTGCGTGCAGACCCCCAGACCGGAGAGCAGCGGGAGCGAGGGACTCGGCTTCGGCCGGGTGCCGGCGCCGCCGCTCGGTGACCGGTGGGCCGACGGGGTCGGCCGCGCGGCGGGGGAGGAGCGGGCCGAGGCCGAGGCGGAGGCGGAGGCCGACGGGGACGGGCCGGGCGTGCGCGCCGCCGACGGCCCGGCCGGGGCGCCGACCCGTTCGACCAGCACCGGGTCCGCCACGGGTACGGAGGGTGGTGGCGGCGCCAGCGGGGCCGGGGCGGGCCCGTCGGTGGCGCTCCCGCCGACCAGCTCGCCGGTGTCCTCCGCGGCGAGCGGCCCGCAGGTGGCCAGCAGCCCGCCCAGCACCATCGCGCCGCCGAGCAGGACCGCGATCCGCGCCGCCCGGGGCGGATGCCGGCGCGGCGGGGTGAGCTCCGGCTCCCACGGCGTGGGCGGGGGCGTGGGCGGGGGCGCGGCCGCCGGCTCGGCGGGCCGCTCCTCCCACGCGTACTGCCAGGGTGGCTGCCACTGCTCGTCCATCGTGCTCCTCCACGCCGTCCGGCCCGGCCGTGCCCCGGCCGGGCCCGCCGTGCCCAACGACGGACCGGCGGTTGCGGAACGGCCGACCGGGTGCGTCCACCCGGCCGAGGCACGGATGCGCCCCGCGTGGACCGCGACGATCCTGACGGGATGGAGAACCTCATGGACACCGTCGCGAACACCGCCATGGACACCGCCGCAGACAGGGAGCGCAGAATGGACGCGAGCAGGCAACTGGACGTGGAACCGCTGGTCGAGATCGCCGAGTTCCGGACGGACAGCCGCTACCGGCTGGTCCACTTCAAGGGCGCGGGCTGGAAGCCGCTGGCCCCCGAGGAGTTCGAACCCGAGATCAGGCACTTCTTCCCCGACCTCGACCCGCACGACCCGCAGCTCGTCCGCTGGGAGGACCGGCCCTGGGAGTGGCCGGCCTGGCACCCGGGCGAGGCCTGACGGACCGTCGGGCCGCGGCGCCGGATTTCCCCGGCACCGGCCCGGCGGGGGCACGCCGGCCGTACCCTCGACGGATGCGAGCAGCAACGTGGACCGAGGCCTGGGCGGCCGGCGGCCGGGCCGTCCACATCGGCGACGTCGCCGACTTCAACGCGCAGTTCCTCCCGCAGTCCGCCGGCAGCAGGCGCCAGGGCCACCACTACTCCTGCCTGGCGGCCTTCTACAGCCCGCACCCCGCCGTCCTGGTGCTGCCGCACGAGGTGGAGGAGGGGTGGCTGCGACTGCTGGAACGCGAACTGGGCTGGTCGGCCGTGGAACTGCACAGCGGCCTCGCCGGGGACGGGCTGATGGCCCCGGCGCTGGCCGCCCGGCCCGCCCTGCGGCAGCGGATCGACGGCCTCGGCCTGCCGGTCCGCCGCTGGGGGCGCAGTGGCCCCGACGGCCCCGCCGGCGCCCCCGACGACCCGGCGCTCGCCGCCGTCCGCCGGTACGAGGCCAAGGACGAGTCGCACGCCCTGTTCGCCCGGATCGCCCCCGGTCACCCGGGCGTCCGCGTCCCGGCCCAGCAGGCCGTCGAACCCGGTCGCCGGCTCGCCCGGCTGGTCGCGGCCCGCGCCGCCGGCGGCCGCACCACCGTCCTCAAGGCCAGGCACGGCGTCGGCGGCTTCGGCACCGCCCTCCTGACCCCCGAACAGGTCACCCTGGCCGGCGGGGCGAGGTCACTGCTGCGCCGGCTGACCGAGCACCAGGTCCTGCCGCCCGGCGAACCGCTGCTGGTCGAGGAGTACGTGGACGGCGGCGGCCGGCTGCGCCATCCGACCTTCGACGGGGTGGTCGCCGACGACGGGTCGGTCCACCCGGTCGGGGTGGGCCTGATGGACGTCGAGGGCACCGGCTACCGCGGCGCCACCGTCGGCCCCGGTCTGGTACCCCGGGGGCTGGCCGACACCGTCGCCGCGTTCGGACTGGCCGTCGGCCGCGAACTGGCCCGCGCCGGCCACCGCGGCTGGTACGACGTCGACTTCGTCACCGACCGCACCGGCCGGCCGGCGCCCACCGAGACCAACCTCCGGCTCACCGGCCCCGCCGTCGCCTTCATGCTCAAGACCCGGCTGGACGCCGTGCGCGGCCCCGGACACCTGGTGCGGACCCTCGACCGGCTGCCGCTCGGCGCCCGCCTGGGCCCGCAGCCGCTGCTGGCCCACCTGGAGCGCCTCGCCCGGCGCTGCGCGCCGTTCGGCGCCACCCTGCTGCCGACCATCCCCACCACGGGGTCGGAGCCGGAGCCCACGGTGGGGATCGCGCTGGCCGCCGCCGGCCCGGCCGCGCCGGACGCACTGGACGCGGCCGAGGCGGTGGTGCGGTCCGCGAACCTGGCGCTCGGCGACCCGTTCGAGGCCCTGGAGCCACGGTCCTGACGCCGGGGCCCCTGACGGCGGGCCTCCTGACACCGGAGGCCCCTGACACCGTGGGCCCCTGGCGCCGTGGGCCCCTGGCGCCGTGGGCGCCTGGCGCCGTGGGCGCCTGGCGCCGGATCAGAGCGCCTTCGGGTGGGCGGGCGCCCGCCAGGCCAGGAAGCGCACCAGCACGGCCGCCGACACGATCAGCGCCAGGTTGAACACTACGGCCAGCATCCCCTGGGCGGCCCAGTCGTGCCGGGGCGTGGTCCGGTAGGCGTTGTCCTGCGGCCACCAGGAGGCCAGCAGCCACACCAGGGCCAGCCGGGTCAGCAGCGTCAGCCCCTCCGGCCGGCCGAGCCGGGACAGCATCCGCCCGCCCAGGAACAGCACGGCCACGCCCAGCCCGAAGCCGATCGACTCGCCCAGGTAGAGCAGTTGGAACACCAGTGCCCACGGCTCCGGCACCAGGCCGACGTCGGTCGACCCCGGCCAGATCGGCTCGGTGAACAACCGGGACAGCAGCGCGAACACCGCCGTGACCGCGATCCAGGACGCCGGACCCGGGGCGGAGTCCGCCCAGACCCCGGCGCCCTTGGCACCGCCGGCCCGGCCGGCCTTGACGGATCCGGCGGACCCCGGGGAGCCGGCGCTCCCGACGCCCGCCGCGGGCACCGGCAGGGCTGCCCGGTCGAGCTTGCCCGCCCGGGTGAGGGGCAGCTCGAACAGCGGCACCACCGCCTCCGGCACGGACCCGGCCGGCAGCCGGGCCGCCAGGTACGACCGCAGCGCCCACGGGTCCAGCGTGCGGCCGGCCACCGGCACCGCGTACGCCACCAGGACCGGCCCGGGTCGCGGCTCCCGCGGGACGGCCGTGACGGTGCACTCCCGGACGTCCGGGTGGCCGCGCAGCACCGCCTCGACCTCGGCCGCGGCGACCGTCTCCGGGCCGAGGTCGCGGCCGACGAACTCCAGGATCCCGTCCGGCCGCAGCCGCCCCAGGTCGCCCGTGCGGTACAGCCGGACTTCGGGGTGCCGGCGGTCGGCGTAGAAGCGGTCCGCGGTCAGCTTCGGCCGGTTCAGGTATCCGCGGCCGACCCCCGGCCCGGACAGGCAGATCTCGCCGACCTCGCCCGGCGGCACCGGCTCGCCCTCGGCGTCCAGCAGGTGCACCCGGTTCCCCGGGAACGGCACGCCGATCAGGGAGACCCGCTCGGCGTGCTCCGGAGGGTCCGCCAGCGTCGCCGGGTCGAAGTAGGTGCTGTCCACGGCGGCCTCGGCGACCCCGTACACGTTGATGTGCCGGACCCCGGGGCCGAGGTAGCGCTGGATCCGCAACTGCTCGTCCAGGTACCACTTCTCGGCACCCACCGAGAGCAGCCGCACCGACCCCAGCTCCAGCCCGAGCGGCTGGAGGTACTCGAAGAGCCGGCGCAGCAGGTGGACGTTGGTCTCCATCACGGTGATCCGCTCGCCGATCACCAGCTCGTGCAGCTCCCGGAGTTCGGCCGTGCGGTCCAGGGTGTAGTTGCGCCGGGCCATCACCAGCGTGGCGCCGGTGCCCAGCGCCCGCAGCCAGTCCGCGGTGAAGACGTCGAACTCCAGCGTGGCGGTCTGCAGGATCCGGTCGGACTCGCTCAGCCGGTACACCTCCTGCCAGCCCCGGTAGGCGTGCAGCAGGTTGCGGTGCTCGATCCGGGCGCCCTTCGGATCGCCGGTCGAACCGGAGGTGTAGAAGACGCACGCCACGTCGACGCCGCGGGCCCGGACGTCCGGCGCGGTCGACGGCAGACCGGCCAGCTCCGCGGCCGCGGTGTCGAGACAGAGCACCGGACGGTCGGTCGCGTCCGTCAGGCGCACCCGGTACACCTCCTCGGTGACCACCACCACCGGGTCGGCGTCGGTCAGCACGTGGCGGATCATCCGGTCCGGCCCGGTCGGCTCCAGCGGCACGTACGCCCCGCCGGCCTTCAGCACCGCGAGCACCGCCGTCAGCAGCTCGGGCCCCCGCCCCAGCGCCACCGCCGCCGGCCGCTCGGGCCCCACCCCGAGCTCGACCAGCCGGTGCGCCAACCGGTTGGCCCGCGCGTCGAGTTCACCGTACGAGAGCCGCTCCGTGCCGCACACCGCGGCCGGGGCCCGTGGTGCCCGGCGGACCTGCTCCTCGAACAGCCCGTGCACGGTCTCGGTCTGTGTCGTCGTCATCGCGCGTTCCCCTCCCTGCGTCGACAGGACCACGCCGATCCTGCCCGCCCCCACTGACAGTGTGCAGCCAGTACTTCCCCGTGACGCCCGCAGGTCGTCCGGTAGTTGCACACCTGTCACCGACTCGGGACCTGGCCACCGCGGCCGGGGTGTCCGGCGCCGCGCCGCACGCACGCGGGGCCGCCGCGTCGGCCGCGGCGGCCCCGGAGGTCGAACCCGCGGAGGGTCAGGCAGGCAGCTGCGCCTCGATGGCGGCCACCAGCTCGTCGGCCTCCGGCTCGGTGCGCGGGCGGAACCGGCCGGCCACCGTGCCGTCCGCGGCGAGCAGGAACTTCTCGAAGTTCCACTGGACGTCGCCGGCGACGCCCTCGGCGTCGGCCACCTCGGTCAGGCGGGCGTACAGCGGGTGCCGGTCGCCACCGTTCACCTCGACCTTCTCGAACAGCGGGAAGGAGACGCCGTAGGTGGTGGAGCAGAAGGTCTGGATCTCCTCCTCGGTACCGGGCTCCTGACCGGCGAACTGGTTGCAGGGGAAGCCGAGCACCGTGAAACCGCGGTCGGCGTAGCGCTGCTGCAGCCGCTCCAGGCCGGCGTACTGCGGGGTCAGGCCGCACTTGGAGGCGACGTTCACCAGCAGCAGGGCCTTGCCCTTGTGGTCGGCGAGCGAGGTCGGCTCGCCGGCGAGGGTGCGCAGCGGGATGTCGTAGAGGCTCACGGGAGGTCCTTCGGTCTGTCCGGGGGCAGGGGCGTACTCCAGCGGACAACCTCCGGGCCGCCCCGGGTGTTCCCGACCGGCGCCGGAGCGGCCGGACCGGCCCCGGGACCCCCCGAACGGCGGAGAAAGCTCAGATCTTGCGCAAATCATCCCCGAACGTGACATTGGCTACTGCTGCCGGGCCCCCCTTGCGGCCAGGATGTGCCGTCGGCCCGCGCCACCGTGACCACCCTCATCACGTCGCGCCGGGCGGAGCAGGAAGTCCCGTCCCCTCACGAAGGCGAAAACAACTCCATGAGTGACCGCACATCGACTGCGGCCCGCCCGTCCGCCGGGGCGCCGACGGCGCCGTCCCGGCCCGTCGACGCGGGCGACGCCGGGTACCGCAAGGACCTGAAGTCCCGCCACGTCAACATGATCGCCATCGGCGGTGCGATCGGCACCGGGCTCTTCCTCGGCGCCGGCGGCCGCATGGCGGACGCGGGCCCCTCCCTGTTCATCGCGTACGCGGTCTGCGGAGCCTTCGCCTTCTTCGTGGTGCGCGCGCTCGGCGAGCTGGTCCTGTACCGGCCGTCCTCCGGCGCGTTCGTCTCCTACGCCCGCGAGTTCATGGGCGAGAAGGGCGCCTACACGGCGGGCTGGCTGTACTTCCTCAACTGGTCCACCACCGCCATCGCGGACATCACGGCCGCCGCGACGTACGCCCACTTCTGGGCGATGTTCAGCAGCGTCCCGCAGTGGATCCTGGCCCTCATCGCCCTCGCGGTGGTGCTCACGGCCAACCTGATCTCGGTGAAGTACTTCGGCGAGATGGAGTTCTGGTTCGCGATCATCAAGGTCGCCGCGCTCGTCAGCTTCATGCTGGTCGGCATCTTCCTGATCGTCACCCGGCACGACATCGGCGGCCACACCCCCGGCCTGGCCACCATCACCGACAACGGCGGCATCTTCCCCGGGGGCATGATGCCGATGCTGCTGCTGGTCCAGGGCGTGGTCTTCGCGTACGCCTCCGTCGAGCTGTGCGGAGTCGCGGCGGGCGAGACCGAGAACCCCGAGAAGATCATGCCGAAGGCGATCAACTCGATCATGTGGCGGGTCGGCCTGTTCTACGTCGGCTCGGTCGTCCTGCTCGCGCTGCTGCTCCCCCACACCGCGTACTCCGCGGGCCGCAGCCCGTTCGTGACGGTCTTCGAGAAGCTGGGCGTCCCCGGCGCGGCCGGCGTGATGAACCTGGTGGTCCTCACCGCCGCACTCTCCAGCCTGAACTCCGGGCTGTACTCCACCGGCCGCATCCTGCGTTCGATGTCGCTGTCCGGCTCGGCGCCGCGCTTCACCGGTGTGATGAACAAGGGCGGCGTGCCCTACGGCGGCATCCTGCTCACGGCCGGCTTCGGCGTCCTCGGGGTGGTGCTGAACTACGTCATGCCCGGCGAGGCGTTCGAGCTGGTCGTCAACTTCGCGTCGATCGGGATCCTCGGCACCTGGGCCATGATCATGATCTGCTCGCTGCTGTTCTGGCGGCGCGCGGCGGACGGCCGGGTCACCCGGCCGGGCTACCGGCTGCCCTGGGCCCCGTACACCCAGATCGTCACGCTCTGCTTCCTGGCCGCCGTCGTGGTGCTGATGTGGCTGGACGGCGGCGTGGGCCGCACCACCGTCGCCTGCCTGCCGCTGATCGCGGCCGCGCTGGTCGGCGGCTGGTTCCTGGTCCGCCGGCGGGTCAGGGCGGTCGCCGAGACCCACCGGGACTGACCTCCGGGCTCCGGCGCGCCACCGGCCAGGAGGTCCGGAGCGCCGCCGTGACCAGCAGCGCGGGCAGCAGCGGGGCGGCCGGGTGCAGCCAGCGGAAGGCCGCGCCCACCGCCGCCGCCCCCGCGACGAAGAGCAGTACGGAGCCCGCGCTCTGCCGCGCCGCCCGTCCCCGGGTCACCAGGGCGGCGATGGCCGTGGTGACCGTACCGGTGAGGTAGGCCGTGGTGGCCTCGCTGCCGGTGGCGCGGACGCTGCCGTTCTGGCAGCCCATCGCGACGGCGGTCAGGAACAGCAGCGTCGCGCGCTGGGCCGGGTCCGGGGCCCCGCCCCAGCCCAGCCAGGCCGCCGCCACCAGCCACACCGCGAGCGTCTCCAGCAGCAGCCCGCCCCGCAGGCCCAGGGCGGGCCGCCGGCCCCGGCCGCCGGTCGCCAGGCTGCCCGCGGCGGCCCCGGCGCCGTACCCGAGCAGCGCCAGGGCGACCAGCCGGGCGGCGTCCGGGTGGGCGCCGCCCAGGCTCAGGCCGAGCACGGCGGAGTTGGCGGTGACCACGCTGGTGAAGACCCCGCCCAGGGCGAGGAAGCCGAAGGCGTTCGCGCCGCCGGCCGCGAGCACCAGCAGGCCGTGGGTGGCGGCGTCCCTCCCCATCGCGTCCTCCGGCCGCCGGACCCGGTCACTTCCCCAGGAAGTCCATCAGCGCCCGGTTGACCTCCTCGGGGTGCGTCCAGGCGATGTTGTGCGGGCCGCCCTCCACCGTGACGAAGGTCAGGTCCTTGATCAGGCCCGGCAGCCGTTCGGCGGTGTTGCCGTAGGGCAGGATGCGGTCCGCGTTGCCGTGCACGAGCAGCACCGGCACGTCGATCCTCGGCAGGTCGGCCCGGAAGTCGGTCAGCCAGGTGTCGACGCAGGCGTGCGCCGCCCAGGCCGAGGCCGCGACGGCCACGTTGAAGCTGTTCTGCCAGGCCTCGGTGCTGATCCGGGTGCCGCCGTAGGTGTCGACGTTGTAGAAGTCGTCCAGGAAGGCCTTGAAGTACGCCGGCCGGTCCTTGAGCACCGCCGCCTTGATGCCGTCGAACACCGACGCGTCCACGCCCTCGGGATTGTCGTCGGTCTTCAGCAGGAACGGCGGGATGGCACCCATCAGCACGGCCTTGCTGACCCGCGCCGAGCCGTGGGTGCCCAGGTAGCGGGTGACCTCGCCGGTGCCCATCGAGAAGCCGACGAGGACGACGTCGTTCAGGTCCAGGTGCTCCAGGAGCGTCTTCAGGTCCGCCGCGAAGGTGTCGTAGTCGTACCCGGTGGTGGGCTGGCTGGACTGCCCGAAGCCCCGCCGGTCGTAGGTGATGACCCGGTACCCGGCCTCCAGCAGCACCCGCTCCTGCTTCTCCCAGGAGTGGCCGTTCAGCGGGTAGCCGTGGATCAGGACCACCGGCTGCCCGCTGCCGTGGTCCTCGTAGTAGATGTCGATGGAGCTGCTGTTCTCCCGGCCGACGGTGACGAACGACATGCGGAGACCTCGCCTTTCTCGGACTTCCCCCTGGACCCGGACCTGGAACCGGTGACCTGGACCCGGTGACGGCCCCGACCGGAGGCGGACCAGCCCTCCGCGGCCCCGGGCCTGGCCACGAGCCTTCCATCCGGCCCCCGGCCCCGCATCTCACGAGCGGCCGGTCGCGCGGGCTCCGGATTTTCCGTTATCGCCGTACCGGTGCGGGGTCTCCTGTACTGCGGGGCCGGTTCCGCGCGGAGACCGGCCCCGCTCCGCGCCCGCCGATCCACGCGCTCCCCGGGGCGCGCCGTACCGGAAAGACCTGCCGATGTTCGCTTCTCCCCGTTCGACGTTCCGCTGGGCGGCCGTGGTGGCCGGTGCGACCGGAGCGCTCGTCCTCGCGCTCGGGATGTCCGGACCGTCCCCGGAGCCCGGCCACCCGGCGCACGATGCCGTGCATTCCATGGCGGGCATGGACCACGGCGCCTCGGAGATGCCGGCGACGGCGGCGATGTCCGGCATGGCGGCCGGCGAGGGGCTCGCCCCCGAGCTCGACGGCTACCGGATGGAATCGCCCGTCGGCACGCTCCCGGCCGGCGGGGCGACGGGCTACCCGTTCACCCTGGTGGGGCCGGACGGTCTGCCGATCACCGACTTCGCGGTGGTGCAGACCAAGAAGCTGCACTTCTACGCGATCCGCTCGGACCTCACCGGGTACCAGCACCTGCACCCGACGATGGCCGCCGACGGCACCTGGACCGCCGACCTGGCCGCCCTCGAACCGGGCGACTGGCGGCTGTACGCCTCGTTCACCCCGAACACCGGCCCCCACCGGGGCACCGAGCTGGTCTTCAGCCGGGTGGTCACGGTGCCCGGTGCGGTCCTCGCGGTGCCGCTGCCCGCGGCGGCCGGCAGCACCGAGGTCGACGGCTACACGGTCTCGCTCCAGGAGGGGTCGGCGGCCGGGATGATCCACCCGCTCACCGTCACGGTCAGCCGGGACGGCCGGCCGGTCACCGACCTCCAGCCGTACCTGGAGAGCTACGCGCACCTGAGCGCCTTCCGCGCGGGGAACCAGGCGCTGGCCCACCTCCACCCCAAGAACGTCGTCGACGGGGACCACGGCGGCCCGACGCTGAGCTTCGACGCGATGATCGGCGAGTCCGGCGACTGGCGGGTCTTCCTGCAGTTCCAGACCGCCGGGCAGGTGCACACCGCCGTGCTCACCTGGCACGTCGCCTGACGGGCCCGTCCGGGCCCGCCCGTGGGGGCCGGCCCGGTGCCGGTCGGTTCGGCGCGGGCCGGTTCGGCGCGGGACGTCCGTGCGCGCGGCGGCTCAGCGCAGGACCTGCGCCTGCCAGGAGGTGAACTGCTGGACCGGGTCGCCGTTCAGCCCCCACGGCCAGGGCGTGACGGTGCCGTCGATCGCCTCGAACACCGCCGCGGCCTCCGGGAGGCGGTTGGCCTGCACCAGCGCGTACGCCAGCATGTTGAGGTCGGCCAGGGCCGTGGCGTGGCCGAGACGGCCGGGGGAGGTCCAGTCGAGGAGCGCCCGCTGCAGGGCGGACTCGGCGCGCGCGTTCGTCCACTGGCGCCGGGCCAGCAGGGCGTCGACGCCGCCCCGGGAGACCGTCCGGTGGTGGTGGTCGACGGCCGCCGCGAGTTCCAGTCCCACGGCGGGGACGGCCGGGGTGGCGGCCGGAATCCGTGCGCGGACGGAATCGACGAAGTCGAGCAACTGACTGTGGGAACCGCACTCTTCCGGGGACAGGTAGCGCAGCATCTGGAAATGCGCCTCGCGGTGCCAGGCGTCGCGGGTGGTCACCTCGTGCCAGGCCTTGAACACGTCCTGCTGATTGCATCTCAGGAGCCGCAGAATTCCCAGCAGTACGACCCACGGTGTCGGATCGTTCGGCTGCAGTTCCGCGGCACGGTAACAGTCGTCGGCCGCCGCGCGGGCGTCCTCCATCGCGCCGGCCCGCCGGCCGCGCACCAGCTCGACCCGGGCCGAGAAGGTCAGTGCCTCGCCGCTGCGCTGCCGCCGCCGGAGCCAGCACCGGGCGAGACCGGAATCCGCGGCGGATTCCGAGAGCACCGAGAATCGGTGCGCCCGTCGGTCCCAGTCGTTTCCGGCCTCCTGAATGACCCGCTCCACCTGGTCGACCTGAATATCGGTCAGACCCGGCATCGGGGGGCTGTCCAGTTGCTTGCGGACCCTGCCGAGATTTCGGTCGTCGAGTTCTGGGACCAGGCGCGGACCGGAGTTTCGAAGCCTTCGAAAGATCGACACGGACGCAGACTATGGCCGGTCCGGGAAACGAGAAAGGCCCGGTAGCGAATCGTTATTACCGGGCCCGGACGGGGTGACATTACCGCCTCGTAGCGCAATCCCGGGCGCCCGCCGGCGTGTTCGGACGGGTGGCTCGTCCGGGCCGGCGACCCTCGGGTCGGTGACTCATCCGGGCCGGCGGCCCGAGGTCGAGACCAGGGTGTAGGACAGCGCGTCGAAGCCCGGCCGGCGGACCAGCGCGCGGAACCGGGTCAGCTCGTCGGGGGTGACACCGGCGGCCAGCAGGGGGCCCTGGAGCTGGCGCGAGTTGATCTCGTGCAGCCGGGCGCCGCCGTCGTGGGACCAGCTCTCGGCGTGCACGGAGGTGCGGACCCCGGTCAGGCCGAGTCCGGTCATCGCCCCGTGGACCCGGCGCCCCCAGTCCAGGTCCGCGCCCCGGTCCCCGAGGACGGTCAGGAGGGCGTCGACCACCCGGGAGAACAGGGCCGCCTCGTCCGGTGCGGCCGTGCCGAGCACGGTGAGCGGGCTGCGGTCGAACTCCTCGACCAGCAGCACGCCGCCGGGCCGCAGCGCCCCCGCCAGGGTGGCCAGCACCTCCTGGCGCTCGGGCAGGTGGAGCAGGAGCAGGCGGGCGTGGATCAGGTCGAACGGCCCGCCGGGCGGCTGCTCGGAGCGGACGTCGTGGCGGCGGACGAGGACGGAGCCGCCGGCCCCGGCCAGTCGGGTCGGGTCGAGGTCGGTGGCGGTCACCGAGCCGGTGGGGCCGACCCGTTCGGCGAGCAGCCGGGCGATCGACCCGGCGCCCGCGCCGACCTCCCAGCAGTGGGCGCCGGCCGGGACCCCGAGCCGGTCCAGGTGGCCGGTGGTGATCGGGTCGAGGGCCTCCTCCAGCACCCGGAGCTGGTCCACGGCCTCCTCGGCCCGGTTGTCGAAGGCGTAGCGGACGGCGGTCGTCATCGGGGCGTCTCCCGTGGTGCTCGGTGGGTCGGGTGCTGCGCTGCTCGGTGGGTCGGGTGCTGTGCTGCTCGGTGGGTCGGGTGCTGTGCTGCTCGCTGGGCCGGGTGCTGTGCTGCTCGGTGGGCCGCCGGGCCGAGGGCGGTGAGGACGGCGGCCGGGTCCCGGCGCGCGGCGGCGCCGTCCAGGGCGAGCGTGATCCGTCCGGCGTCGAGGACGGTGACCCGGTCGGCGACGGGCAGCGCCTGGGCCGGGCGCGGCGCGGCGAGCAGGACGGCCAGGCCGTCGGCGGCCAGCCGGCCCGCCAGGGCGAGCACCTCGGCCGCGAGCGTCGGGGCCAGGCCTTCGGCGGGTTCGTCGAGCAGCAGGACGCGGGGGCCGCCGAGCAGGGTGCGGGCGAGGGCGAGCATCTGCTGCTCGCCGCCGGAGAGACGGTCGGCGCGCTGGTGCAGCCGCTCGCCGAGCCGGGGCAGCAGGTCGAGGATCCGGGCGGGTGCCCAGGCGGTCGGCCGACGGCGGTGGCAGACCGCGAGGTGCTCGGCCACCGTCAGGGAGGCGAACACCCGGCGGCCCTGCGGGACGAGGCCGATGCCGGCCCGGGCGCGGCGGTGTGCGGGCAGCCGGGTGAGGTCCGTCCCGGCGAGGGTGATCCGGCCCGCCCGCACCGGGACGAGGCCGGCCAGGGTGTTCAGCAGGGTGGTCTTGCCGGCGCCGTTGGGCCCGAGGAGGGCGTGCACGGTGGAGGGCTCGACGGTCAGGTCCACGCCGTGCAGCACGGTGCCGCCGTGGTGACCGGCCCGTAGCCGGTGCGTCTCCAGCACGGCCCTCACCCGGGCCGGTGGCCGAGGTAGGCCTCCCGCGTGGCGGGGTCGGCGGCGATCTGCTCCGGCGTGCCGTCGGCGATCGGCCGGCCCTCGTGCAGGACGGTGACCCGGGTGGCCAGCGCGTTGACGAAGTCGAGGTTGTGCTCGACCAGGAGCACGGCGACCTCGGCGGGCACCTGGCGCAGGACCGTCACCAGCCGGTCGGTGTCCTCCTCGGCCAGGCCGGCCGCAGGCTCGTCCAGCAGCAGGAGCCGGGGCCGGGCGGCGAGCGCGGCCGCGATCTCCACCAACCGCTGCTGGCCGTGCGAGAGTTCGCCGGCGGGCCGGGCGGCCAGGTGGGCGATGCCGACCCGGTCGAGCTGGTCGTGGCAGCGGTGCCCGAGGTCGCGGTAGCGGCGCGGGCGCCACAGGCCGCGCAGTTCGGTGTGCCGCCAGGCGGCCAGCGCCACGTTGTCCAGGGCGCTCAGGCTGCTGAGGACCGCGGGCCGCTGGAAGGTGCGGGCGATGCCGAGGCGGGACCGCCGGGCGGGGTCGGCGCCGGTGATGTCCTGCCGGTCCAGGAGGATCCGGCCGGCCGACGGGGCGACCGTACCGGCCACCAGACCGAGCAGGGTGGACTTGCCGGCGCCGTTCGGGCCGATCACGGCATGGCGGGCGCCGGGCCGGACGGTCAGGTCGAGCCGGTCGACGGCGACCAGGGCGCCGTAGCGGCGGGTCACCCGGTCGAGGCTGAGCAGGGTGGTCACGGGCCGGCCTCCGGGGGGTTCGGACGGGGCGGGCGGCCGGCGGCGGCCGGACGGCGCGGATGGGGGAGCCGGGGCGGGCGGACGCCGGCCAGCCCGCGGGGCAGCAGGTAGACGGCGGCGACGAACAGCCCCCCGAGCAGCAGGGGGCCGTGGCCCGGCCAGGGGGCGGCGAGCTGGTCCCGGGTGGTCAGGACGAGCGCGGCGCCGGCCAGCGCGCCGAGCGGTGAGGCCGCGCCGCCGAGCACCGCGGCCAGCAGGGCGAGCGAGGAGGTGGTGAAGCCGACGTCGGCGGGGGAGACGTAGCGCTGCACGGCGACCAGCAGGTGCCCGCCCAGGCCGGCGAGCGCGCCGGCCCAGACCTGGGCGCCGACCAGCACCCGGCCGACCCGGTGGCCGTCGGCCAGCATCCGGGCCTCGTGGTCCCGGCACCCGGCGAGCAGCAGTCCGACCGGCGAGCGCAGGGCCAGGACCGTCGCGGTCACCGCGCAGGCGGCGACCGCGACCGCGTACCGGAAGACGTCGGTGTCGCCGGTCAGCGGTGCGGCGTCCCACGGCAGACGCACCGGCGGGATGCCGGCCAGGCCGTCGCTGCCGCCGGTGAGGGTGCTCCACCGGGCCGCCGCGGTGGCGGTGAGCTCGCCCAGGGCCAGGGTGGTCATCAGTGCCGTGACGCCCCGGGTGCGGGCCACGACCGGTCCGGTCAGCAGGGCGAACAGCGCGGCCGCCAGCGCCGCGGCGGCGGCCTGGAGCGGCCCGGTGTCCAGGCCCGCGCGGCCGAGCAGGGCACTGGTGTAGGCGCCGACCGCGTACGGCGCGGCCTGGCCGAGGCTGGGCAGGCCGGCCCGGCCGGTGAGCACCGTGACGCCGACGGCGACCAGGCCGAGTGCGGGGACGGGGGCGAGCAGGACGAGCATCGACCCGTCGACCAGCGCGGGCACGCCGAACAGTGCGAGCGCGGTCAGCAGCAGGGCCCACCCGACCGGGCGCAGCACACCGGCACCGCCGTACGGCACCATGGCGCCGGTCATCCGGGTGCTCCGGCTCCGGCGCCGGTGCCGCGGCGCAGCACCAGCGCCCCGGCCATGGCCGCGAACAGCAGGTAGGGGGCGAGGCCGGACGCCAGGTCGACGCCGAGGGTCTGCACCTCGCCCACGGCCACCGCCGCCGCCAGTGCGCCCAGCACCGAGCCCGGGCGGCCCAGCACCACGACGACCAGCGAGAGCAGCAGGACGGTCTCCGCCGTGCGCGGACCCGGGCCGATGATAGGCGCCCCGAGGACGCCGGCGAGGCCGGCGAGCGCCCCGGCGCCGGTCAGGACGGCGGCGTGCACCAGCCGCGGGTCGGTGCCCAGGCCCGCGACCATCGCGGCGTCGTCCACGGTGGCGCGCAGCAGCAGCCCGGCCCTGGTGCGCCGCAGGAACAGCTGCCCGGCCGCGGCCAGGGCCGCCGCCACCAGGATGAACACCAGCCGGTAGACCGGGTAGCGGTGCCCGCCGAGGTCGGCGCTGCCGTCCAGGGCCGCCGGCAGCGCGACCGGCAGGTCGTCCGGCCCGGCGGCCGTGCCGAGCAGGTCGCCGCCGACCAGCGCCACCCCGGCGGTGAGCAGCGCCTGGGCGAGGTGGCCGCGTCGGCGCAGCGGTGCGGTGAGCGCGGCCAGCAGCCCGCCGCCGGCGCCGGCCGCCGCGGTGCCGGCGGCCAGGGCGAGCAGCAGCCCGGCCCAGGTGCCGTCGGAGAGGGCGGCGGCGGTGTACGCGCCGACGGCGTAGAGGGTGCCGTGGGCGAGGTTGAGGACGTCGCCGGTGCCGAACGCCAGGGTCAGCCCGGCTGCGGCGACGTACAGCAGCAGCCCGTAGGCGACGCCGTCCACGGCCGGGACCAGGTGCGCGTCGATCAGGCCCATCGGCCCCCCTCTCCGGTGCCGGTCAGTTCCCGATGGTGGCGAGGTCCTGGACGGTCTGGTTGGACAGGGCCCGGCCGTCGCTCCTGACCTCGCGCAGGTACCACTTCTGGACCGGCGAGTGGGTGTTGCTGCCGAACTGCCAGGTGCCGCGGGGGCTGTCGATCTGGCCGAGCCCGGAGATCGCGGTGTTCAGCGTCTGGGGGTCGAGCCGTTCGCCCGCCGCGCCGATCGCCTTGTCGAGCACGGCCGCGGCGTCGTAGGAGGCCATCGCGTAGGTGGTGGGCGGGGACTGGTGCTTGGACTGCCAGGCCGAGACGAACGCGCGGTTGGCCGCGTTGTCGAGGTCGGGCGCGTAGTTGAGCACCGAGCGGATGCCCTTGGCCGCGTCGCCCTGGGCGTTCAGCACGCCGCCCTCGGTGAGGAACCCGGCGGCGTACAGCGGGGTGCCGGCCAGGTCGGACTGGGCGTACTGCTTGACGAAGTCGACCGCGGCGCTGCCGGCGTAGAAGCAGTACACCGCCTTGGCCTTGGAGTTCTTGATCTTGTTGAAGTACGGGGTGAAGTCGGTGGTGCCCGGGAACGGCGTGAACACGGTCTTGCCGCCGGGATCGGCGAGCTGCCCGCCCGCCTTGCCGAACGCGTCGGTGAAGCCGCGCAGCTCGTCCCAGCCGCCCTGGTAGTCGGGGCCGATGGCGTAGACCGGGCCGTCGACGGTGTCGCGCACGTACTGGGCGATCGCCGCCCCCGGCTCGTCGGACATGAAACTGGTGCTCCACTGCCGGCTGACGTCCTTGACCGCGGGGCGGCCGTTCGAGCTGACCAGCGGGATCCCCGCCTCGCCGAGCAGCGGCGAGATCGCGGCGACCGAGCCGGCTCCGACCACCCCGGTGACGGCGAGCACCTTGTCCTGCTTGACCAGCTTGGTGGCGGCGGGGAGGGCGGTCGGCGCACCGTCGCCCTCGTCGGCGGTCACCAGGTCGACCGGGTGACCGCCGAGCCGGCCGTCGTGGGTGTCCAGGTAGAGCTGGAAGCCGTCCAGCAGATCGGTGCCGACCGCCTTGTACGTGCCGGAGAGCGAGGCCAGCAGCCCGATCTTCACCGTGCCGGCGCCGCCCCCCGCGGCGCGGGCGCCGCCGTGTCCGCCGGAGCAGCCGGTGGCGAGCAGCAGGGCGGCGGCGAGGGCGGCGCCGGCCGGACGGGATCTGCGGATCGGTGACACGAGTGCTCCCGGGAGTTGGGGGACGGGCCTGGACCGACGGCGGTGAGGAGGGTTCAGGAGGGCGCGTCGAGCAGCTTGGCGCGGGCGGCGGGGGTGAGCTGCGGCCCGACCTGGTTGATCAGTTCGGCGAGTTCGAAGGAGACCTGGCCGATGTCGCAGGACTTCGAGGCGAGCACCAGCAGCGAGGCGCCGCTGCTGACCGCCATCGAGAACAGGAAACCGCCCTGCAGCTCGGTCAGGTTGCTGATCACCGGATCCGCCTTCAACAGGCGCCCGGCCCCGGCCAGCAGGCTGACCAGGCCCGACGCGATCGCGGCGAGCTGGTCGGCGTGCTCGGCGTCGACGTCGCGGGTGGCGGCGATCAGCAGTCCGTCGGCGGAGACCGCCACCGCGTGGGTGATCTCCGGGACGCGGGCCGCGAAGTCGTTCAGCAGCCAGTCGAGATCCTGCGTCGAGGGGGAGGTCATGCGTCTTCCTTCTGGTTCGGTTCGGAGAGGAGGGGCTTGGGGGCGCCGCGACCGGCACGGCTGGCGCCGATGCCGCGGGCGTAGGCCGCCATGGCGGCCGAGACCTGCCGGGGGTCGCGGTGCGCCGGTCCGTGCGGGGGGTGGGCGGCCGGCGCCGGGGAGTCCGAGGTGCTCGGCGCCACCGCGTGCACGGGGGCGGGCTCGGCCTCGGGGGTCGCCGCGCGCCGGCGACGGGGCAGGCCGGCGCCGGTGGTGCCGTCGGTCGCGGGTTCCGGTGCGGGCGTGGGCGCCGGGGCGGCCGGGACCGGCGCCGGCGCCGCCGGCGGGAGCACGGTCGGGGTCGGCAGCGGGGCCGGACCGGCCGCCCCGGCGAGCTCGAACACGTCGTCCGGGAGGGTGACCTCGGCGATGGTGCCGCCGCCGGGCCGCGGGCGCAGCTCGACCCGGATGCCGTACCAGGAGGCCAGGTGGCCGACCACGGTCAGCCCCATCGCGCGGACGGCGGCCACCTCGACCGGCGAGGGCGCGGCCAGCTTCTCGTTGGCCTCCTCCCAGCGGTCCTCGGGCAGGCCGATGCCCTGGTCGCAGACCTGCACCACCAGCCGGTCCGTCAGCAGCCTGGCCTCGGCGGTCACCCTGGTCCCGGGCTTGGAGTAGGCGGTGGCGTTGTCCAGCAGTTCGGCGAAGAGGTGGACCAGGTGGTCCACCGCCCGGCCCTGGATCAGGACGCCCTGGTCGGTGGTCCCGACGTCGACCCGCGTGTAGCGCTCGATCTGGGCCACCGCGGCCCGCAGGACGTCCTCCACCGGGGAGTTCGTCGACCGCACCCGGGCGGTCGCCTCGCCGCCGAGGACGAGCAGGCTGTGGTTGTTGCGGCGCATCCTGCTGGCCAGGTGGTCGAGTTCGAAGAGACGGGCCAGCCGCTCCGGGTCCGGTTCGTCCCGCTGGGCGGTGTCGAGCGCCCGGACCAGCGCGCCGGTCAGCCGCTCGGCCCGGCGGGCCAGTCCGACGTAGACGGTCCCCATCCGGTCGCGCATGGCCGCCTGCTCGGCGGCGATCCGCACCGCCTCCCGGCTGACGGTGTTGAAGGCGGCGCCGACCTCGGCGATCTCGTCGCGGCCGCGGACCCTGACCGGGTCGCCCGCCGCGGCGGCGAACTCCTCCGGGGTCGCGCCCCCGAGGGCGCCGCCGGTCGAGAGTGCGGCGACGGCCGCCGGCAGGCGTTCGTGGGCGACGGCGTGCGCGGCGTCGCGCAGCCGGCGCAGCTCCCGGATCATCGGACGGCCGAGCCGGAACGCCAGGACGATCACCGAGACCACCGCCAGCACCACCGCCAGGCCCTCGCTCAGGGCCCAGCCGCGTTGCGTGGTACGGAAGTCGGTGACCCGGGCGAGGGCCGCGGCGTCGACCTTCTGCTCGACCTGCTGGAGCCGGTCGGACCGCTCGTCCATCACGGCCGTCCAGCTCGCGTCCAGCGGCAGCGGGCGGCCGGGCCGGGCGCGGGCGACGGCGTCCTCCAGGCGGCCCGCGGCGATGATCTCGGTGCCGGTCATCGAGCGGTCCAGCCAGCTCTGCCACTCGGGCGTGGCGGTCCGCTGGAACTCCAGGACGGCCTCGGTGTACCCGGTGCGGGTGGCGGTGATCGCCTGCTGCGCGGCCGGGGTGAGGACGCCGGAGGCCTGCGAGGTGAGGACCGCGACCTCCTGCTGGCCGACGGCCTCCTGGGCCCGGGCCAGGGCCACCCCGCTGTTGATCCGGTCCGCCAGATCGGCGCCGGCGCGCCCGGCCTCGGCGACGTCGCCCCGATAGGCCAGCAGGTCGGCGATGACGATCCGGTAGTGGAAGGTGGTGGCGGACAGCGCGGCGCCCGGGCCCGACTCGACCTGCTTGCGCAGCGCGGGCAGGCCCGCCAGGTCGTCGTCCACCTGCCGGAGCAGGCCGAGCGCGTTGCCCCGGCCCTGGTGCAGGCGGGCCCGCAGCCGGCGGTACTCCGCGATGCTCGCGTCGGTGGCCTGGATCTGGTGGAGGTAGGCGTTGGTCCGGTCGGGGCTCGCCTCGCCGGTCAACAGGACTGCGGCGCAGGTGCGTTCCCGCTGGAGCTGGTGGGTCAGGTCACCGGCCTGGGCGCTGATGGCGACCATCGAGCGCAGCTGCGCGGCACCGAACACCTGGCCCGCGGTGATGCGCAGGGCGAGCGCCGCGAAGGCCAGCACGGCGAGCAGCGGCACGGTGGCGAGGACGGCGAGCTTGCGGGTGATTCTCACCGGGCCGATCCTCCGGCCATGAGCGGAGGATCGAGCAGGCCTTGCTGGTCAGAGGTCATGGCGCGCCTTGGAGTCGGTCGGAGGGGGCGGGTGGGGACGAGAGGGTGGATCAGCCGCTGCGAAGCCTCCATTTAGCGCGTACCTGACATGATGCTGCGGGCCGAGCATAGTGGCGACCATCGATCATGTCTTCGAAACTTCGCGAAGCCTAGTCAACTGACGTGACGTCAGGACAGTCCTGGGGGAATTGTCTTCTCCGCACCGCACATGGCCGCAGACCGCCGAGCGGTCGGTGGGAAGGCGAAAGGCCCGTCGGTGCACGGGAATTCCCGTGCACCGACGGGCCCGGGCCCGGTGGGGAGCGGCGGCCCGCCACCGGGCGCGGCCGGTGTCAGGCGCCGTGTTCGGCCAGGAAGCCGGTGATGAGCGCCTGCCACTCCTCCGGGCGCTCGACCATGGGCAGGTGGCCGGTGGCGATCTCCGCGAGCCGGGCACCGGGGATGCCGTCGGCGAGCTCGCGGTGCAGGCGGGTGGAGGTGAACCAGTCCTGGGTGGTGGAGACGACCAGGGTGGGTGCCCGGACACGGGCCAGGTCGTCGCGGACGTCGATCCGGGGGGCCAGCTCGGCCTGCTCCGGGGTGCCGTCGGCGACGCCGGCGTCGGTGAAGCCGACGGCCTGCCGGAGCTGGTCCTCCGGCATCGCCTCCAGGGCGTCGGCGCCCAGGGCCATCATGGTGAGGAACTCGGCCAGCAGTTGGCGCTCGCCCGACTCGGCCAGCCTGCGCCAGAGCGGCAGGGCGAGGGCGAGACGGTTGTCCCGGCGGGCGAAGGTCGCCGTCAGCACGAGGGCGCTGACGCGCTCGGGGTGGCGGGCGGCGGCACGGATCGCCACCGGGCCGCCGAGGGAGTACCCGGACAGCGCGAAGGTGTCCAGGCCCTCGGCGACGGCGGCGGCCACCAGCTGGTCGGCCAGGTCGTCCAGGGACAGCGGCGCGGCGGCGCGGGGGGTGTCACCGCTGCCGGGGTAGTCGACGGCGACGACGGTGTGTCGGGCGGCGAGGCCGTCCAGGATCGGGCCGTAGGTGCCGGCCGCGCTGCTGCCCGCGCCGTGCGCCAGGGCGAGGCCGGGGCCGGCGCCCACGACGGTGCGGGCGAAGGTCGGTTCGGGCAGGGTGTGCGCTGACATGGGGGTTCCGTCCTTCGGTGCGGGGTGGTGCGGGGTGGTGCGGGGTGGTGCGGTGTCCGGGGCGGTCAGGGCAGCAGGACGACCTTGCCGCGGGTGCGGCGGGCCTCGATGTCGGCGTGGGCGCGGGCGGCCTCGGCCAGGGGGTAGGTGGCGCCGATCGGGAGGTCGAGGCGGCCGGCGGCGGCCAGCCGGGCCAGCTCGGGGATGGCCTGCGGGAAGCGGTTGGTCGGCCCTCCGGCGCTGAACCGCACGCCGTGCCGGGCGGCGTCCATGTCGGCGATGGTGATCACCCGGGCCGGGTCGCCGGTCAGCGCGACCGACTCCGCCAGTACGCCCGCGCCGGAGGTGTCGAAGACCCGGCCCACGCCCTGCGGGGCGGCCGCCTCCACCCGCTCCACCCAGCCGTCGCCGTAGCGGACGGCCCGGGCGCCGAGCGCGGTGAGCCGCTGGAGGTCGGGCTCACCGGCGGTGGCGACCACGGTGATGCCGCGGGCGACGGCGAGCTGGACGGCGACCGTGCCGACGCTGCCGCCCGCGCCGTGGACCAGCAGGGTCTCGCCCGGCTGGACGTCGAGCTGTCGCAGGCCCCGGTAGGCGGTCTCGCCCACGGTGACCAGGGCGGCCGCGGTCTCGAAGGAGATCTCGGCCGGCTTGGCGAACGGCTGGTCCAGCAGCGCGTACTCGCCGTAGCCGCCGCCCACGGCCGAGCCGAGGACCTCGTCGCCGACCGCGGCGCCGGCACCCGGGCCGGCCCCGTCGACGACGCCGGCCACGTCCAGGCCCGGATGCGCCGGGAACTCCGCCGGCCGGGCGCCGGCCATCCGCCCGGAGCGCAGCTTCAGGTCGATCGGGTTGACGGCGGCGGCCCGCACCCTGATCCGGACCTGGCCCTGACCGGGCCCGGGGGCGTCGACCTCGGTCAGGGTGAGGACGTCCGGGCCGCCGTAGCGTGCGTAGGTGATCGCGTGGGACATCGAGAGCTCCAAGAGGAAGGTGGGGTGGGGGTGAACTGACCCCGTCTCACAAGAGTGGGGTCGCGGGGGCGGGCCGTCCCGGCGGCAGGCCGTCGGGACGGCCCCGGGATCAGCCGGCGAGGGTCGGGTAGTCGGTGTAGCCGCGGTGGTCGCCGCCGTAGAAGGTGGCCGGGTCCGGGCTGTTGAACGGGCCGCCGGCGGCCAGCCGGGCCGGCAGGTCCGGGTTGGCCAGGAACAGCGCGCCGAAGGCGACCACGTCCGCGGTGCCCTCCTCCACCAGCGCCAGCGCGTCGGGGCCGGTGGCCTGCGGGTAGGTGAAGGGGTTGAGGACGAAGGTGCCCGGCCAGACCTTGCGCAGCCGTGCGGTCAGCCCGCGGTCCGGGCCCTCCATCAGGTGCAGGTAGGCCAGGTCCAGCCCGGCGATCCGCTCCAGCAGCGCCTCGTACACCTCGCCCGGGGTGTCCTCGGCGATGTCGTTGAACGGGTTCCCGGGCGAGATCCGCAGGCCGACGCGGTGGCCGCCGATCGCCTCGGCCACGGCGGTGGTGACCTCCACGGCGAAGCGGATCCGGCCCTCGGTGTCGCCGCCCCAGCCGTCGGTGCGCCGGTTGGTGTTGGGTGCGAGGAACTGGTGGATCAGGTAGCCGTTGGCGCCGTGGACCTCCACGCCGTCGAACCCGGCCGCCACGGCGCCCCGGGCGGCGGCGGCGAAGTCCTCGACGGTCTGCCGGATCTCCGCCTCGTCCAGCTCCTTCGGCGTGACGAACTCCTTCGGCCCCTCGTGGGTGTACACCCGGCCCTCGGCCCCCACCGCGGACGGCCCGACCGGTACGAGCCCGTCGGGCAGCAGGCTGGGATGCCCGATCCGGCCGGTGTGCATCAGCTGCGCGAAGATCACCCCGCCCTCGCGGTGCACCGCGTCGGTCACCTGCCGCCAGGCGGCGATCTGCTCCGCGGAGTGCAGCCCGGGGGTGTCGGGGTAGCCCTGGCCGACCACCGACGGCTGGATTCCCTCGGTGACGATCAGCCCCGCGCCGGCCCGCTGGGCGTAGTAGGTCGCCGTCAGCTCCGTCGGGCTCGCGCCGGGTCCGTACGCACGGCTGCGGGTCATCGGCGCCATCGCGATGCGGTTGGCCAGGCGGGTGCCGCCGAGGTCGATCGGGTCGAATGCGGTGGTCATGGGGTCCAGCCCTTCGAACGGGGGTGCTGCGGCGGGTCCTGCCTGCCTCCAGCAATTTACCTGTCCGAACAGTAAATCCGGCCGAAGGTATGCCGCAAACACCTGTGACGCCCGTCACATGACCTTGGGGGTGGGGGATTCGGGCCGGTCGAGCGGCCGGCGGCGCGGCATCCCTCGGGCTCCGGGGGTATCCTGCTCGAACAATCGATGACGAGGACAGGAGCATCCGGACCATGGCGCAGCCCACAGACGGCAGCGAGGGGTGCTCACCGGCCCGGGCGGGTGAGGCCGTCCCGCTGCCCGCCGCCGCGGGTGGGGGGCCGATCAGCCACGCGATCTTCCGGGTCGCCCGGACCCACCGCATGATCGCCGGGCACCTGCTGCGCCGGGTCGGCCTGCACCCCGGCCAGGAGCTGGTCATGATGCAGCTCTGGTCACTCGGACCGCAGCGGCAGATCGACCTGGTCCGCCTGCTCGACTCCGACGCCGCCACCATGACCCGCACCGTCCGGCGCCTCGAACAGGCCGGCTTCGTCCGCCGTTCCCCCTGCACCGACGACCGGCGCGCCTCCCTGATCGAGGCCACCACCGCCAGCCACGCGTTGCGCAGGGAGGTCGAACAGCTCTGGCGCCGGCTGGAGGCGGCCACCGTCGGCGACACCACGGACGAGGAGCAGGCCGCCGCCCTGGCCGTCCTGGAGGGCATCGAGGAACGGCTCGTACGGGCCGCGGCACAGCTCGGGGACTGACCGGCGGCCCGCGGCGCGCCGCCGGCCGGCCCGGGCTGCGGCGAGCCGGTGGTTCAGCGCTCGCCGGACGGCGGCGGGGCCGCCGCCGGCTCCGCAGCGGCGGACGCCGAACGCGACAGGGGGGCCACCGGGCGGGCCGTCGAGGGCCCCGGCTGCCCGTCGAGGTCGGCGGCCGGGGCGGGCAACGGCTGCTCCGCCCAGATGATCTTCCCCTGCGAGGTGTACCGGGTGCCCCAGTGGTCGGTGAGCTGGGCCACCAGGAAGAGTCCGCGGCCGCCCTCGTCCGTGGTGGCCGCGTACTTCAGGTGCGGGGAGGTGTTGCTGCCGTCGGACACCTCGCAGATCAGGGCGCGGTCGCGCAGCAGCCGTACCCGGACCGGCGGCGAGCCGTAGCGGATCGCGTTGGTGACCAGCTCGCTGAGGACCAATTCGGTGCCGAAGACCAGGTCGTCCAGGCCCCACAGCTCCAGCGTCCCGGTGGCCCACGCGCGGGTCTCGGCGACGGTGGCCGGGTCGAACGGCACGTCCCGTTCGGCGACCTGGTCCGCACCGAGCACCCTGGTCCTGGCGATCAGCAGCGCCACGTCGTCCTGCGGGCGGGCGGGGAGCAGGGCGTCCAGCAGGGCCTGGCAGTGCTCCTCGGGCTCCCGGCGGTGGCCGGCCAGCGCCTCGCGCAGCAGTTCCATGCCGACGTCGAAGTCCCGGGTGCGCTCCTCGACCAGCCCGTCCGTGTACAGCACGATCTGGGTGCCCTCGGCCAGGTGCACCTGCGCCGTCTCGAACGGCATCCCGGCGGCGCCCGCCCCCAGCGGTGGGCCGATCGGGAGGTCGGGGAAGACCACGCTCCCGTCCGGCCGCACCAGCGCCGGCGTCGGGTGGCCGGCCCGTGCGATGGTGCAGAGCCGGGAGACCGGGTCGTAGATCGCGTACAGGCAGGTGGCGCCGGTGATGCCGATCCCGGTGCCGCTCTCGGTCTCCTCCTGGTCGATGCGGTTCACCAGCTCGTCGAGGTGGCCGAGCAGCTCGTCCGGCGGCAGGTCGAGGGCGGAGAAGTTGTGCACGGCGGTGCGCAGCCGGCCCATGGTGGCCGCGGCGTGCAGCCCGTGGCCGACCACGTCGCCCACCACCAGGGCGACCCGGCTGCCGGGCAGCGGGATCACGTCGAACCAGTCGCCGCTGACCCCGGACTGGGCGGGCAGGTAGCGGTGCGCGACCTCCAGGGCGCTCTGTTCCGGCAGGGCGCGCGGCAGCAGGCTGCGCTGGAGGGTCACGGCCATGGCGTGCTCGCGGGTGTAGCGGCGGGCGTTGTCCATGCTGACCGCGGCCCGCGCGACCAGCTCCTCGGCCAGCGAGCGGTCCTCGTCGTCGAACGGATCGGGCTTCTCCGACCGCCAGAAGTTCGCGACGCCGAGGATGATGCCGCGGGCCTTCAGGGGGGTGGCGATCAGCGAGTGCACCCCGTAGTCGACGATCCGGCGGGCCCACTGCGGGTCCTGGGCCTGCCAGCCGTG
This sequence comes from Kitasatospora sp. NPDC088346, assembly GCF_044740765.1. NCBI lineage: Bacteria > Bacillati > Actinomycetota > Actinomycetes > Kitasatosporales > Streptomycetaceae > Kitasatospora > Kitasatospora sp. NPDC088346. The sequence goes on along the minus strand of NZ_JBIURH010000005.1, from coordinate 269,862 downwards.
CGCCACCGACAGGTCGGGCACCACCTGCGAGTGGCCGCTGTCGAAGCCCATCGCCTGCGGGGTGGACGGCACGAAGGCGATCAGCCTGCCGCACGGGTAGAAGGGGTGGTCCTCGCGGATCCCGTTGACGGCGGCCCGGCGCAGGTCCCGGCCCGTCCCGGTGGGTTCCTCGCCCACCAGGACGGGGTCGGCGAGGTCGACGGTGACGAAGTCGGCGAAGCCGGGGACGGCGACCCGGGCCAGCTCCTCGGCCGTGCGCACCACCTCCAGCGTCGTCCCGATGCCGACGCCGGCCTCGTAGAGCAGGGCGAGGCGCTTGCCGGCCACCTCGGCCTTCCCGGACAGCGCGAGGAGCTCGGTGGAGTCGCGGATCGTCGCGACCGTGCCCATGCCGTTCCCGTGGCGCTCCGCCGGGCGCTGGTTCACCGCCAGCAGCCGCCCGCCGGACTGGTGCACCTCGTCGGTGGCGACCCGGCCCGACAGCAGCAGCTCCGCGGTGCCGGGATCGAGGTCGCGCAGCTCGGACAGGTGCCGGCCCTCGGCGTCGGCCGGCAGCCCCAGCAGTTCCTTCGCCTCGTCGTTCGCCAGCACCAGCCGGCCGTCCTGGGCGACGATGACCACGCCCTCGCGGACCGCGTGCAGGACGGCGTCGTGGTGCTCGTACATGCGGGTCATCTCGGCCGGGCCGAGACCGCCGGTCTGGCGCTTCAGCCGCCGGGTGACCAGAGCCGTCCCGGCGGTGGCGACCGCGAGCGCGGCGGCGCTGGTGCCCAGGATGACGGGCAGCTGCCGGTCCCCGGCCGTGACGACGTTCTTCACCTTGAGCCCGGCCGACACCAGGCCCACCACCGTTCCGTCGGAGGCCGTCACCGGGACGACCGCCTGGACCTCGTGGCCGAGCGGGCCGTGCACGCTCTCGGTGTACACGCGACCGGCGAGCGAGGGGCCGATCGTCCCGACGAACTGCTTGCCGATCCGGTCCGGCAGCGGGTGCGTGTACCGGATCCCGTGGGTGTCCATGACCACGATGAAGTCCACCCCGGCGGCCTGGCGGGCCTGCTCGGTCAGCGGCTGGAGGATGGCCGTCGGTGCGGGCGACTCCAGTGCCGGGATGATGCCGGGGGAGTTGGCGAAGGTCTGGGCCACGGCCACCGACCGGTTGACGGCCTCCGACTCGCTGGCGCGCCGGGACTCCAGGACGAGGGCCAGGATCGCCCCCAGGACGAGCAGCACCACGACCGCCACCTGCAGCACGAACACCTGGCCGGCAACGCTCCGAGGGCTCTTGCCGAGCCGAGTCTTCGCGATCAGCGACTGCTTCGATACGGTCCGGGGTCGGTCGGGCTGTTCGACCATGCGTCCTTTCTAGCACCGCGGTCATGGCGACCGCGAAGCGTCGCTCCCGCACGCCGGCGGGACTCGCTCGGAGGGCGCCCGGCGCGGCGGCGGCGGAGCCGGGTTCGCCCGAAAGGGCCGGCGGCGCGGGCCCTACGCGCAGCGGCGCAGGAACAGCACGGCCACGGCGACGGCGGCCACGGACCCGATCGTCACCCCGACGGCGGCCAGCGCCCGCGTCCAGGTCCAGGACGGTCGGGGTGCGGGGTCGGGGTCCAGTGCGGGGTCGGGCGCGGGGTCGGGGGAGACGGGCGGGGCCGTCGCCGGGTCGTCCCCCGGCACGTCCACCACGCCCTCGGCCCGACCGATCCCGGGCGCGGACGACTCGGCGGTGAGCGTCCAGCGGCCGGGCGGCAGCACCTCGGCGGTGGTGAAGGCGCCGGCCCGGCCCGGGACGGGGACCAGGCGCCACGGCCCGAGGGCGGCGCCGTCGGCCGAGACCGCGCCGAGGGTGCCGACGAGCCGTTCGCCGACGGGGCGCGCGTCGCTCTCCCAGGTGGCGGCGGCGATCGGGCGTCCGGCCCGGACGCCGGTGACGGTGAGCCGGACGGTCTCGCCGCGGGCGTGGGCCGGGGCGGCGGGGGCCAGGACGAGGAGGCCCGCGAGGGCGGCGCAGGCGGCGGCCGCGAGGCGGCGGAAGGTGGTGAACCGCCTTTCCGGAACTCTCCTGCGACCGGGCAAATCACACCTCGTTCCTGCGGAGGGCTGAGTGCCGGGAATCCTGCCAGAAGTGTGGATCACCCTGAATAGCGGTGTTCTGCGCGCGAAGATGTCTCACGTTCAATCATCTGCTCCGCGCGGAGAGCCGGATTCCAACCCGGCGGGAGAAATGCGCAGTTGGTCTCCGACCTCCTCAATGGTCTACTCCATTCGGGCATTCGGTGGGTATGCGACTTCATCGAAGCGTTATACTTCGTGATCTATTGTTAGATGCGCCGTCGAATAGTGAAATTGCACAGAGTGGGCGTCAGGTGACTCTCCATCACCTCGATGGCGACCGGGTGCCGGGGGCGGGAATCTCCTGCTCAGGAGGGTCCGCCTGCAGGCTCGCACGGGCCCGTGGCTAGCATGGGTGTGCGCATCGCCTAGCTCGAAAGATGAACTGTGACTGTCAACGAAGACGTGTTCACGAACTGGAAGAACCGCGAGGAGATCGCGGAGTCGATGATCCCGATCATCGGGAGGCTGCACCGGGAGCGGGACGTCACCGTCCTGGTCCACAGCCGTTCCCTGGTGAACAAGTCGGTGGTCAGCATCCTCAAGACTCACCGGTTCGCCCGCCAGATCGCCGGCGAGGAGCTCTCGGTCACCGAGACGGTGCCGTTCCTCGAAGCCCTCACCGCGCTGGACCTCGGTCCTTCCCAGATCGACATCGGCATGCTCGCCGCGACGTACAAGAGCGACGACCGCGGCCTGTCGGTGGCGGAGTTCACCGCGGAGGCCGTCGCCGGCGCCACCGGTGCCAACAAGGTGGAGCGCCGCGAGTCGCGCGACGTCGTGCTGTACGGCTTCGGCCGGATCGGCCGCCTCCTCGCCCGCCTGCTCATCGAGAAGGCCGGCTCCGGCAACGGGCTGCGGCTGCGGGCGATCGTGGTCCGCAAGAGCGCCGGTGAGGACCTCGTCAAGCGCGCCTCGCTGCTGCGCCGGGACTCGATCCACGGCCAGTTCCAGGGCACCATCACGGTCGACGAGGCGAATGACAAGATCATCGCCAACGGCACCGAGATCAAGGTCATCTACTCGGACGACCCCACCAAGGTCGACTACACCGAGTACGGGATCAACGACGCGATCCTGATCGACAACACCGGCCGGTGGCGCGACCGCGAGGGGCTCTCCAAGCACCTGCGCCCCGGTATCGCCAAGGTGGTGCTCACCGCGCCCGGCAAGGGCGACGTGCCCAACATCGTGCACGGCGTCAACCACGACACGATCAAGCCGGACGAGCAGATCCTGTCCTGCGCGTCCTGCACCACCAACGCGATCGTGCCGCCGCTGAAGGCGATGGCGGACGAGTACGGCGTCCTGCGCGGCCACGTGGAGACCGTCCACTCGTACACCAACGACCAGAACCTGCTGGACAACTACCACGACTCCGACCGTCGTGGCCGTTCGGCGGCGCTCAACATGGTGATCACCGAGACCGGTGCCGCCTCGGCCGTCGCGAAGGCGCTGCCCGACCTCAAGGCGACGATCAGCGGCAGCTCGATCCGCGTCCCCGTGCCGGACGTCTCGATCGCGATCCTGAACCTCCAGCTCGCCCGCGAGACCACCCGCGAGGAGGTCCTCGACCACCTCCGTGACGTGTCGCTGACCTCGCCGCTCAAGCGCCAGATCGACTTCATCAGCGCGCCCGACGCGGTGTCCAGCGACTTCATCGGCTCGCGCCACGCCTCGATCGTCGACGCCGGTGCCACCAAGGTCGAGGGCGACAACGCCATCCTCTACCTGTGGTACGACAACGAGTTCGGCTACTCCTGCCAGGTCGTCCGGGTCGTGCAGCACGTATCCGGCGTGGAGTACCCGACCTACCCGGCCCCGGCGGTCTGAGCCCGGACCCGCGGTCGGCCCGCTCCCGGCGGGTGAGGCGGCGGTGGGGTGGCAGTCAGGTCGGATCGGCTCCCGATCCGGCCCCGGCTGCGGCCCCACCGCCGCCTCCGGCGTTCCCGCGCGTTCGCGCCCGCTCCCGCGCGTCCCTGCCCGCTCCCGGGGAGGGGCCCCGGGTGTGGCCTCCCCGGCGAGGGCGGTTGACAACCAAAAGTGTGAGTGATTGAGTACTCACATGCAATCGGAACGACAACGCCAGCTCTCCACCGCGGAGGAGCGCCGGGAGACGGTGCTGCGCACCGCGATCGGTGCCTTCGCCTCGCGCGGGTACTTCGGCACCACCACCAGTGAGGTGGCCAAGGCGGCCGGCATCTCCCAGGCCTACGTCTACCGGCTCTTCCCCAACAAGGAGGCGCTGTTCGTCGCGGTCGTGGAGCACTGCTTCGTCCGGGTCCGGGCCAGCCTGGAGGCCGGTGCCGCCGGTGCCCGGGGGAGTGCCCCGGAGGCCGTCCTGTCCGCGATGGGCGACGCGTACGCGCGGCTGATCAGCGACAACGACCTGCTGCTGGTGCAGATGCACGCCCAGGCGGCCGCGGTCTCCGAGCCGGCCGTCCGGGAGGCGGTGCGCGCCGGGTACGCCCGGATGGTCGAGTACGTCCGCGGCGCCTCCGGCGGGGACGAGCGCCAGGTCCAGGAGTTCTTCGCGGTCGGGATGCTCTGCCACCTGCTGGTGGCGATGGACGCGGACGCCGTGGACGCGCCCTGGACGCGCACGCTCACATCGGGCATCCGGCACTTCTGACCGGCCTCGGGTGGCGGCCTGCCGACGTGCGGGCCGCCCTCCTTTCGGGCCATCGAGTGAGTGGTCAACCACACATACTTCTGCTGTCGGCATCACCAACGAGAGAGGCACCACCGTGACCAGCAAGCCCTACCTGACCGGCCACTACGCCCCGGTCGTGGACGAGATCAGCGCCACCGGGCTCACCGTCGAGGGCGCCCTGCCCCCGGAGCTGACCGGACGGCTGATCCGCAACAGCCACAACCCCAAGCCCGGCGTCACCCCGACGCACTGGTTCAAGGGCAGCGGCATGGTGCACGGCATCCGGCTGCGCGAGGGCCGCGCCGAGTGGTACCGCAACCGCTGGGTGCACACCCCCGCCCTGGACGGCGCGCCGTACATGACGGAGCACGGCCCCGACCTGAGCGCCTCCACCGCCGGCACCCACGTCATCGAACACGGCGGACGGCTGCTCGCCCTCTGCGAGGCCAACCTCCCGTTCGAGCTGACCCCCGACCTGGAGACGGTCGGCCCCTTCGACTGGAACGGCAAGCTCACCTCGGCGATGACCGCGCACCCCAAGGAGGACCCGGTCACCGGCGAGCTGCACTTCTTCGGCTCCTCCCCGCTCCCGCCGTACCTGATCCACCACGTGGCCTCCCCCGACGGCCGGGTCCTGGACAGCCAGGAGGTTCCGGGGGCCGGCCCCGCGCTCAAGCACGACTTCGCCATCACCGCCCACCACGTGGTCTTCCTGGAGGGCTCGGTCACCTTCGACCCGACCGAGCACTCCGGCATCCCCTACGCCTGGAGCGACGCCCAGGCCTCGCGCATCGGCGTGATGCCGCGCGGCGCCGGCGGCGCGCAGCGGGTCCGCTGGTTCGAGATCGGCCAGGGCTACGCGATGCACCTCGCCAACGCCTACGAGGACGCCCGCGGGCGGATCGTGATCGAGGGCCCGAGCGTGGGCCGCGCCGGCTGGCAGCGCTCCTGGAACTGGTGGGTCGGCGCGCCCGACCGCGGCGCCGAGCCCAACTCCGGCTCCCGCAGCCGCCGCTGGACGGTCGACATGGCGGCCGGCACCGTCCGCGAGGAGGACACCGACGACCTCGTGGTGGAGTTCCCGACCATCAACGACGCCTACCTCGGCCGGGCGCACCGCTACCAGTACGCCCTGTCCTTCCCGGACGACCTCGGCGTCGGCAACCACACGCTCGTCAAGTACGACCGCGCCGCCGGTACCCGTCAGCTGCTGCCGTTCGGCACCGGACAGCTCCCCAGTGAGGCGGTCTTCGTCCCGGCCGCCGGCGGCACGAGCGAGGACGACGGCTACCTGCTCAGCGTCGTCAGCGACCTGAACGCCGACGCCTCGCGGCTGGTCGTGCTGGACGCCTCCGACCTGAGCCTGCCGCCGGTGGCCACCGTCCACCTGCCCCGCCGGGTGCCCGCCATGATCCACGGCTCCTGGATCCCGGACACCGACCTCGCCTGACCTCGCCTGACCCCGCCCCCGACCACCCTTCCGCATTCCCTTCCAGGAGGACACCGTGCTCGACCTGACCAAGGACACCTCGTCCGAGCTGCCCGGCGACCCGCAGCAGACCGACCCGACCGCGCCCGCCGCCGCGACGCCCGCCGCTGCGACCCCCGCAGGCGGAACGAAGAAGAAGTCCGCCGGGAAGTCCCCGGTCAAGAAGGCCGGCAAGGCGGGCCGGAACCGCCGGCGCGCCCGGCGCCGGGTCGCCGAGACCGCCGCCTACACCGGCCTCGGCCTGATCGCCCTCGCCGAACCCTGGGCGCTCCTGCTGATCGTCCCGGCCCTGCTGCTCGCTCTCCGGGACTGACCCGCGCCATCGGGGCCGGCCCGCACCGCCGGGCCGGCCCCGGCTCCGCCGGAACGGACACCCCGAGGACGGACACCCCGCGGACGGAGTGCGGACGGTTCGTCGAATACCGGCCCAACTCCGACACGCCGAACCGGTCCCAGGTGCGCCGATCCACCTCCGTACAAGGTCATTTGACGATCGGTCACTACGGATTCCGGACCATTGACATGGCTCACCGGCGTTGCGAGAGTTCTCCTCGTCCGGAGCGAGCCGGTGCGACACTGCCGGACAGCCGTCCGGCGACGCACCCGAGCCATGGTGGAGACCCGAACCCGGATGAGCCCCGACACCGATGTGACGCGCCGGTCCCGAACCGGGTCGACGGACGCCCGCCACCTCGCCCGTCGGACGTCCGCGCGTCGGCTCCGGGGTCACCGGGGGGACCGGCGCGCCCACGGCACCGCACCCGGCAGCGCCGGCCTGCTGCCGGACGGCCCGGCCGCGGCCCGCCCGGACGGCCCGTAACGCCGCCGACCGTCGCGCGACCGGCCCCGGGACGGCCGTCGCGGAGCTCCGTGGACCGGGCGCCGGGCCCGCCGACCGGCCTTCGACCGCTTCTCTGTGAGGATCACGATGAGCATATCCACGACGGCGGAACCCGCCGATCCGACGAGTCCCGCCGGCCCGCTGCGCCGGATGTGCTGGATCTTCCCCGACCGGGAGTCGACCCGGGCCACCGCGATGTGGGAGGACTTCTTCTGGGACCTCTACGCCGAGGTCGCCGAGGAGTCCGGAATGAGCTGGACCCGGCACGCCCCCGACGCCGTCACGGTGGACGGCACCGTCCGCGGCCGGCCCCGGGTCTACGTGGACGGCGAATTCGTCACCCCGCAGGACACGCTCTTCGTCACCGCGTTGTACTCGCTGCCGTACCAGTCGATGGACATCTTCAACCAGTACGAGCTGTACGCGGTCCTCGAACAGGCCGGGTTCTACCTGCCCTTCCCGCCGCAGGTTTCGCTGGTCGGCAACGACAAGCTGGCCACCCTGCTGCACCTCGGCGACTCACCGGTGCCGCCGATCCCGACCGTCCGCATCGGCACCGGCCGGGACGTCGGCAAGCACCTGTACGAGGTGGCGCTGGCGAACATGACCTACCCGGCCATCGTGAAGCCGGCCGGCTGGTGCGGCGGCGGCGGGATCAACCTGGCCCGCAGCCGCGAGGACATCCGGGGCCTGGCCAGCCTGGCGCAGGGCGGCGACACCACGCTGGTCGTCCAGCCCTACCTGGGGGACGGCACGATCGACTACCGGGTGTACGTCGTCGACGGCGAGCCCTACGCCGTGATGAAGCGCTCCCCGCTGCCGGGCTCACCGGTGGCCAACGCCAGCCGCGGCGGCATCATGGAGTTCCCGCCCGTGCCGGCCGAACTCGCCGCCGCGACGGCCTACTTCGCCCAGCGGCTCCCGATCCCGTTCTTCTGCGTGGACTTCCTCTTCGACGGGGAACGGTACTGGTTCTCCGAACTCGAACCGGACGGGGTGATCGCCCCCGACTACGACGACCCGGACCGCACGCTCCAGCGGGACATCACCCGCGCGCGGTTCGCCGCCTACCGGGACGCCCACGCCAAGTGGCTCGCCAACGGCGCGGCCGAGCGGGCCCGCACGACCGCCGCCGCTGCCGCAGGGACGGAGTCGAGATGACCGACCGCTTCTCACTGTCCCCGCAGGCGGCCGAACCCCGCCTCGACGTCGCCCGCCGCGCCCTCGAACTGCTGGAGAGCGTCCCCGGGCTGGCGCCGCGCTACGCAGGCCGCGGCGGGCTGCGCACCCTCGACGACCTCGCCGCGCTGCCGCCGCTGGCCAAGGACGACCTCAACACCGCCCTCGCCCACCTGGAGCCCCGGGCCGAGCACGGCGCCACCTGGCTCTTCCAGAGCGGCGGCAGCACCGGCGCGCCCAAGGTCGGGTACGCGCCCACCGGCTTCTACATGGCCGGTGTCCACGCGCACTGGCAGCCGCTGGACCGCTCGGACGTCTTCGTCAACGCCTGGGGCGCGGGCCGGATGTGGGGCGCGCACTTCCTGGTGGCCGCGCTCGCCGACCTGGCCCGCTGCCAGGTCGTCGCGCTGGGCTCGGTCACGCCGGACGAGTACGAGGACTGGCTGGCGTTCTTCGTCGCCCGCAAGGTGACCGCGATCGGCGGCACACCGAGTGTCCTGCGGCTGTGGTTCGCGCGGGCCCGGGCCGCCGGGGTGAAGCTCCCGGCGCTGCGCAAGGTGCTCTGGCTCGGCGAGGCCTGGCAGCCCCAGCTGGACGAGGACATGGCCGCCGTCGCGCCCGCCGCCCGCCGCTGGGGCATGTTCGGCAGCACCGAGACCTGGGTGGTGGGCACCAACACCCCCGACTGCCCGGCCGACACCTTCCACCCGTTGCCCGAGCAACTGGTCCACGTCGGCGCGGACGACCTGCTGGACTTCACCACGCTCAACCCCGACATGCTCAACCCGGTGCTGCGCTACCGCACCGGCGACGCCGGCCGGCTCGTCGACTGCCCGTGCGGCCTGCCGGGCCGGGCGATGCGGGTGCTCGGCCGCCGGGACAGCGTCGTCCAGGTGCGCGGACTGGGCCTGCACGTGGGTGAGCTCATCGCGCAGGTGGAGCGGGAGCCGGGCGTCGCCCGGGCGCAGGTCCTGATCACCGAGCAGGGCGGCCGCGCCCTCGGGGTGGACGTCCTGCTGCTGACCGACCAGGACGGCGCGGTCGACGTCGACCGGCTGCGCGCCGAGCTGCTGTCCGCGACGTTCACGCTCAGTACCGCGTTCCAGCACGACCCCCGGTCCTTCCGGGTCCGCGTGGTGGACGCCCTGATCAGCAACGACCGGACCGGGAAGACCGCCGACTTCGTGGTGCGGGAGGAGTCGTGAAGCTGCGTCGACCGGCCTCCCTGGGCGGCGGTTTCAACCTGTTCTGGGCCGGCCAGACCGTCAGCACGGTGGGCGACCGGGTCACCGTGTTCGTGGTCCCGACCCTGATGATCTTCGTGCTGCACGCCAGTGCCCTCCAGGTCGGCGTGGTCGCGATGGCGCAGTACCTGGGCATCCCGCTGCTCGGGCCGATCGCCGGCGTCCTGGTCGACCGGTGGGACAAGCGCCGCACGATGCTGAACTGCGACCTGATCCGGCTGGCGGCGGTCGCGGCCATCCCCCTCGCGTACTGGCAGGACCTGCTCTCCACCCCCCTGCTGTTCGGCTGCGTGGCGGTGATCAGCGGCGCGACGATCTTCTTCAACGTCGGCTACCTGGTCGCCGTCCCGGCCGTGGTCGAGGAGGAGCACCTGGTCCGCGCCTACGCGCGGCTGGAAGGCAGCGGCTCGGTCTCCGAGGTCGCCGGCCCGTCGATCGCGGCCGCCCTCTACGGAGCGCTCGGCGTCGCCGCCCTGTTGGTCGACGCCGCCAGCTACCTCGTCTCGGCCGCCTGCTTCCGCGCCATGAAGCCCTGGGGCGACAGGACGGTCACCGAAGGGACGGTGTGGGAGCGGCTGACGGCCGGCTTCCGGCTGAACTGGGCCGACCCGGTGCTGCGCCGGGTGGTGGTCGCCGCGGTCACCCTCAACTGCGGCGGCCCGGTCTTCGTCACCGTGCTGCCGATCCTCGCCTACCGGGGGCTCGGCCTGTCCGCCGCCGTCTTCGGCGCCGCCATGTCGGTCGCCGCGGCCGGTGCACTGGTCGGCGCCGTCGTCGCACCCAGGATCAGCCAACGGCTGGGCACCGGGCGGACGATGGCCTGGGCGCTGCTGCTGCACTGCCTGGTCGGGTTCGGCGTGCTCGCCGCGCCCGCCCTGCCCGGCGGAGCGGTGATCGCCGTGACGATGGGCTGCTACGGCTTCTTCATGTCGTGCATCAACGTGTGCAGCGCACCCATCCGGCAGTCCCGGATGTCCGCCCGCAACCAGGGCGTGATGCACGCCGCCTTCCGCACCGTGACCTGGGGCGTGATCCCGCTGGCCGCGTTCGTCGGCGGCCTCGCCGTCACACTGCTGACCGGCCCGCTGGGCATCCTCGACGCGGCCCGGGCGGTCATGGCGGGCGGCACCCTGCTGGCGGCGTTCTCCTTCCTGCCGGCGGCGCGGATCCAGCCGCTGCTCGACGCGGCGGAGCGCGCCCGCCCGCCGGCCGCGGACACCGAGCCCGCCAGGAGCGCATCATGACGCCGCGACACCGCGGGACGCTGCTGGTCACCGGGACCTCCTCCGGCATCGGGCTGGCCACCGCCGTCCGCGCGGCGGCGGCCGGGTTCACCACCGTCGCCACCGTCCGCGATCCCGACCGGGCCGAGGCGCTGCGCGAGGCGGCCGGGCGTGCCGGCGTCGACCTGGACGTCCGCCGCCTCGACGTCACCGACGCCGCCTCGGTCGCCGCCTGCGTCGACGGCGTCGAGCGCACCTACGGGCAGCTCGACGCCGTCGTCAACAACGCCGGCGTCTCCAACTCCGACCCCACCCTGGAGATGTCGACGGCGGCCGCGCTGCGGGCCAACCTGGAGGTGAACTTCTTCGGCGTGGTCGAGGTCAGCCGGGCCGCGATGCCGCTGCTGCGCGCCGCCGGCGGGCGGCTGGTGACCATCGGCAGCGTGCACGGGGTCGTCGGCCAACCGTTCAACGAGGCCTACTGCGCAGCCAAGTTCGCCGTCGAGGGCTTCATGGAGAGCCTGGCCCCGGTGGCGGCGGCGCACGGCGTCCGGGTGTCCGTCGTCGTGCCGGGCTACGTGCCCGACACCTCGTTCGGGGTCTTCCCCGACATCGACCGCACCACCATCCAGGCCGCCTCCGGCCCGTACGCGGCCACCTTCGCCGACTACCTGGACCGGATCGGCAACCAGGGCTGGGAGGCCGCCGGCCAGCCGGCGGGGGAGGTGGCCGAGGTCGTGGTGCGGACCCTGCTCGCCGAACGGCCACCCTTCCGGGTGCCCGCCAACCCCTGGGCCGCCGCCTACCTGGACCACAAACTGGCCGACCGGGACGGGGCGACGGTCCAGACCCTCGCCCGCACCTGGATCGGGCGACCTGATTCCCCCTAGAGCTCAGGAGAGACAGTGCCCGCGAAATCGCTTCAGGAGCTGGTCGACCACGCCCGGACGCACTCGCCCTTCTACGCGCAGGCCTACCGCGACGTGCCCCGGACGGTCTCGCACCTCAGCCAGCTCCCGATCATCGACCAGGCCGAGTTCTGGGCCGCCAACAGATGGCCGGACAACCAGGTGCTCACCGGCCCGCTGACCGACGCGGGCGTCTACAAGACCGGCGGCACCACCGGCGCGCCCAAGCTCTCGCCCTGGTCGCGGACGGAACACGCCGACTCGGTGACCGCGTTCGGCGCCGGCCTGGTCCAGGCCGGCCTGAAGCCCGGCCACCGGGTGGCCAACCTGTTCTGCGCCGGTGAGCTCTACGGCGGGTTCCTCTACATCGAGAACGCCCTGCACCACGCCCCGGTCGACAACGTCCGGCTGCCGGTCGGCGGCACCGCCCCGGACGACTACGTCGCCGACCTGATCAACAGCTTCGGCGTCCACGTGCTGGCGGGCGAGCCGATGAAGCTCAGCTCGGTCGCCGAGTGCCTGGTCCGGCGCGGCGAGAGCGCCGACTCGGTGGAGCTGCTCCTCTTCGGCGGCGACCTGCTCTTCGCCGACCTGCGCCCGATCCTGTCCCGGGCCTTCCCCAAGGCCGCCGTCTCCTCGATCGGCTACGCGTCGGTGGACGCCGGGCTGGTGGCCGCACCCGTCGCGGGCGACGACGTCCGCGTGCACGAGGCGTTCGCCAACCGCACCCTGGTCGAGATCGTCGACGACGTCACCGGCGAGCCGATCACCACCCCGGGCGTGCCCGGCCGGGTCCTGGTGACCAACCTCTTCCGCACCCTGATGCCGATCATCCGCTACCCGGCCGGCGACCGCGCCGAGTGGCTCGACCCCGAGTGCCGGCGGTTCCGGCTGCTCGGCCGGTCCATCGAGGGCGCCCGGGTCGGGACGGTCGCGATGCCCACCGAGGACATCCGCGCCGTGCTCATCGACGCCGACCCCGACCGGTACATCGCCGGCATGCAGATGGTGCAACGCCGCTGGGACGGCCGGGACGGCCTGATCCTGCGCCTGGGCCACACCGAGGAACCCCCCGCCGACCTGGCCGACCGGCTGGTCGAGGCCGTCTACCGGGCCCGCCCGCTCTACCCCTCCGAGGTGGCGGCCGGTGCCATCCACCACCTCGTCGTCGAATGGGTACCCAGGTCCGAGCTGGTCACCAACCCCCGCACCGGCAAGCTCCAGCAGGTCCTGGACGAGCGCCCGCCCGCCTGACCCCGGGCGCCCGCCGCCCGCCTCAGGTCGTCGTGCCCGCCGCGCCCGCCCCGGCCGGAGCGGGCCTGCGGACGGTCCGCACGTCGAGCGCTTCCACCACCGAGCGGTGGAAGCGCTCGACGGCGGCGTCCACACTGCGGATGAAGCCGGACTCGGCGTTGCCACGGGTGCTGCCCATGCTCTTGGCGAGCGACAGCCGGAAGCCGGTGATCCGGGCGGCGTTCCTGGGCAGCAGGTCGCCCGGCTCCGGGCGCAGCCGCTCCAGGGTGCCGCGCGGCCCGGGGGCGCTCCCGTCGGTGAGGGTCTGCACGTGAAGGTCCGCGGGCGCGTCCGCGAGCTGGCGGACCAGCCGCTTGACCCAGCTGAGCGGGTACCCCTGCTCGGGAGCCGGGATCTCGACGGAGGTCCGCAGCCGGCCCACCCGGAGGTCGGCGACGATCTCGATGGTGCCGACCGCGTCGTCGACCCGGATCTCGGCCTGGAGCCGCCCGTCCTCGCACAGCCGGTCGGCGAGCGCGGCCCGCCGGGCCGAGGGGTCGTCACCGCGGCGGGTCCGCTGCACCGGCAGCACCTTGACACCCAGTTCGCCGCCGAGCTGGAGGCAGACCTGCCGGATCAGGCGCTCCCAGCTCTCGATCACCAGGGTGGCGCGCTCGTCGCCCCGGCAGAGGGTCTCGTCGTCGATGCCGTTGCGCACCGGGACCCAGGCCGGTCCCATGTTCTGGAAGCCGTGGCAGCCGGAGTTGTCGTGCTGGAGGTAGTGCAGCAGCTCCTGGAGGAGCCAGGCGTGCGCCGGATTGCCGACGCCCTCGTGGCGGATCAGCATCTTCGCCTGGTAGGCGACCTCCGCCCACGAGAGGTGCCAGAGCACCACCTTGTGCTTGCGCCGCCCGTCGACCTTGACCGGGACGAGGGGACTGCCCTCCAGTGCCACGTCGTTGGAGAGCGTGATGACCGCTTCGTACCCGCGCCGGGCGGCGATGTCCATGTAGTCCTGGACCTGTTCGGCCCGCAGCGGGTTGCCGTTGGTCTTGCTCTCCACCAGCGCCGTCCACAGCCGTCCGGCGCGTTCGACCGGGACGACGCCGTCGGGGCGCCGGGGAGCGTCACCGTGCGGGAGCGAGACCTCGGTGAACGTCTCCATCCGCCCGGCCGGCGCCCCGAACGCGGCGGTCAGCCGGCGGCCGAACTCCGGCACCTGCGCCATTACCGACAGCAGGACGGAGGTGGTGTGCACGCAATCGAAGCCGGGGCGCACTCCGCGACCCGTTCCGCCCTCCGGACCCGGGCGTACGGGGTGGCGTGGCGCGGCCGTCCGGCGGGCAGCACAGACGAGGGTCGTGGCGCACCCACGCACGCTGCACCCCGCCACCGCCCGTCAGCCCGCGACCACCCGTCAGCCCGTCACCCCGTACGCCCGGCGCGACCCGCCGGCCGGGGCCGGGCGTCAGTCCGGAAGGAAGGCCACCCGCCATGCCCCACCCCGAACCGCGCGGCCCCGTCGACTCCGCACGCGTCCCCCGGTACGCCGGACCGGCCACCTTCGCCCGGCTGCCGCGCCTGGACGAGGTGGCCCGCGCGGACGTCGCGGTGGTCGGCGTCCCGTTCGACAGCGGAGTCTCCTACCGGCCCGGGGCGCGGTTCGGCGGCAACGCCGTCCGGGAGGCCAGCCGCCTGCTGCGCCCCTACAACCCGGCCCAGGACGCCTCGCCGTTCGCCCTCGCCCAGGTCGCCGACGCCGGTGACGTCACCGCCAACCCCTTCGACATCGGCGAGGCGATCGAGAGCATCGACGCCGCCGCCGACGGTCTGCTCGCCACCGGCGCCCGCCTGATGACCCTCGGCGGGGACCACACCGTCGCCCTGCCGCTGCTGCGCGCGGTGGCCCGCCGGCACGGCCCGGTGGCGCTGCTGCACTTCGACGCGCACCTCGACACCTGGGACACCTACTTCGGTGCGGCCCACACCCACGGCACCCCGTTCCGGCGCGCCGTCGAGGAGGGCCTCCTGGACACCGCGGCGCTCTCGCACGTCGGCATCCGCGGGCCGCTCTACGGCCCTCAGGACCTCACGGACGACCGGAAGATGGGCTTCGGCATCGTCACCTCCGCCGACGTCATGCGCCGCGGCGTGGACGAGGTGGTCCAGCAGCTGCGCGAGCGGATCGGTGACCGCCCGCTCTACGTGTCCGTCGACATCGACGTGCTCGACCCCGCCCACGCACCCGGCACCGGCACCCCCGAGGCGGGCGGCCTGACCTCCCGCGAGCTGCTGGAGATCCTGCGCGGCCTGGCCGGCTGCCGGCTGGTCTCCGCCGACGTGGTGGAGGTCGCCCCGGCCTACGACCACGCGGAGATCACCTCGGTGGCGGCCGCCCACACCGCCTACGAGCTGGTCACCCTGATGACCCGGCAGATCGCCGCGGACCGGGCGGAGAGCGGCCGATGACCCGGGCCCGAACCGGGGGTGACCTCGTCGTCGAGTCGCTGACCGCCCTCGGCGCCGAGTGCGTCTTCGGGATCCCCGGCCAGCACGCCCTGGGACTCTTCGACGCCCTGGGCCGCTCCGGGCTGCGCTACGTCGGCCTGCGCGTCGAGAACAACGCCGGTTTCGCCGCCGACGGCTACGCCCGCACGGCCGGGACGGTGGCCCCGCTGCTGCTCTCCACCGGCCCCGGCGCGCTGACCTCGCTCGCGGCGCTCCAGGAGGCGGCCGCCGCGGCGGTCCCGGTGCTGGCCGTCAGCAGCCAGATCCCAGGTCCCGGCCTCGGCGGGCGCCGCAGGGGCTACCTGCACGAACTGGTCGACCAGCAGGCGAGCTTCCGCGACGTGGTGAAGTCCGTGCACCAGGCCCGTAGCGCCTCGCAGATCCCCTCCGCCCTCGCGGCGGCCTGGGAGTCCGCGCTCACCGTCCCCCACGGCCCGGTCTGGGTGGAGGTCCCGCAGGACGTCCTGCTCGCCGACACCCCGGTGCCGCCGGTGACCGCGCTGCGCGCCGAGCCGCGGCCGCTGCCGCCCCGCCCGGAGCTGATCGCCGAGGCCGCGGCCCTGCTCGGGGCCGCCCGGCGGCCGGCGGTCCTGGCGGGCGGCGGCGTGGTGCGGGCGGGCGCCGCGGACGGGCTGCTGAGGCTCGCCGAGCGGCTGCGTGCGCCCGTGGCGTGCACCTTCGGCGGCAAGGGCGCCTTCCCCTGGGAGCATCCGCTCTCGTTGCAGTCGTGGCTGGAGGACCGGTACACCACCGAGCTGCTGGAGGACGCCGACGTGCTGCTGGTGGTCGGCTCCGGCCTGGGCGAACTCTCCAGCAACTACCACACGTTCGCCCCCCGCGGCCGGGTCGTCCAGATCGAGGCGGACCTCGGCAAGCTGGAGTCCAACCATCCTGCGCTGGGCATCCACGCGGACGCGGCGCCGGCCCTCGGTGCGCTCGGCGAGGCCGTCCCGGCCAGGGCCGCCGACGGGCTCGCCGAGGCGCGCGTCGCCGACCTGCTCAAGCGGGTCCGCGAACGGATCGCGGGCCAGGGCCTCGACCTGGAGCAGCGGGTGCTCGCCGCCGTGCGCGCCGCCCTGCCGGACGACGCCCCGGCCTTCTTCGACATGACGATCCTGGGCTACTGGGCGTGGTCGGCCTGGGACGCCCGCCGCCCGGGGGCCATGCACTCGGCCCAGGGCGCGGGCGGCCTCGGCTACGCCCTCCCCGCCGCGCTCGGCGCCGCCGCGGCCCTCGACGGCACTCCCACGCCGGTGCTCGCCGTCAGCGGGGACGGCGGCGCGATGTACTCGATCGCCGAACTGGCCACCGCCGCCCAGCACCGTCTCCCGGTCACCTGGCTGATCGTGGACGACGGGGGCTACGGCATCCTGCGGGAGTACATGACCGGCGCCTTCGGCGGGGCCACCGGCACCGAGCTGGTCCGGCCCGACTTCGTCCGCCTCGCCGAGGCGTTCGGCGTCCCCGCCACCGCGACCACCCCCGACCGGCTCCGGTCCGACCTGGCGGCCGCGCTCGCGGCGCCGGGCCCGTCGGTGGTGGTGCTGCCGGTGCTGCTGCGGATGTTCGAGCCGACCCACCTGGGGGTGGGCGGCGGGTGAGCGGGGCCGTGGCCGGGAGTCGTCCGGAGGACGGGCGGGTGGTGGTCCGGGTGCCGTGTCCCGAACGCCGTTGGCGACGGCACCGCATGAGGTCGGGTCATGTGACCTTCCGCCCGTCCGTCCCGATCCCGGCGGGAGCCGGAGCGGTGGATGGTAGGAAGGGGCCCGCGGTGTTGTCGCCGTGTCGGCGGACGAGCGGACGGATTCGATCGGCATGATCGCGCCGTCCTGTGACGGGCCCGTCCCGGGGAGGAGGACGGTCCGATGACGGTCGACGTGCGAGGCGGTGTGGTGGCCGGTCCGGGGGTCTCGGTCGTCCGGATCGGCGGGCGCTGGCGGGTGACCAGGCCCTGGCATCCCGGGCTGCGGCCGCATCTGCGCAGCTACGCCGGCTACTGGGAGACCGGGTCGTCGCCGTACCGGGTGCGGGTGGTCCCGACCGGGCGGGCCGTGGTGGTGATCAACCTGGCCGAACCGTTCACGCAGGTCACCCGGTTGGGAGTGCCCGGCCCGGGCAGCGGGCGGATCGGTTCGCTGGTGGTGGGCCTGGAGGACCGGCCGGCGCTGTGCGAGCACCCCGGCGGGCAGGAGGCGATCCGGCTGGAGCTGACGCCGCTGGGTGCCTACCGCCTGTTCGCCGTCCCGATGCGGGAGTTGACCAACCACGCGGTCGACCTGCGGGACGTGCTGGGGCCCGGGGCCGGCCTCCTGGTCGAGCGACTGGCGGCCACCGGGGACTGGGCGGCCAGGTTCGACCTGCTGGACGCCGCCCTGCTGGCCAGGCTGGGGCTGGGTCCGGACCCGGCACCCGAGGTCGGCCGGGCCTGGCGGCTGCTGGCCGCCAGCGGCGGTACCGTCCCGATCGCCCGGCTCGCGGACGAAGTGGGCTGGAGCCAGGGCCACTTGATCCGCCGCTTCACCGACCAGGTCGGGCTGGCGCCCAAGGCCTCGGCCCGGGTGCTGCGCTTCCACCGCGCGGTCACCCTGCTGGCGCGGGGGGACGGCCCCGCCGCCGTCGCGGCGGCCTGCGGCTACTACGACCAGGCGCACCTCAACCGGGAGTTCCGCGCGATGGCCGCCGCCACGCCCGGGCAACTGGTGGCCGCCCGCCGGGTGGAGGGCGCGCTCGCGCAGTAGGCGCGCCGCGGAGGGGAGCGCAATTTTGTCCAAGCCCGGCCCGCCGCGCCGCCGTTAGCCTCTGCTGGTCCGGGCGCGCCCACGCCGCGCGCCCGGACCGGCCGCACGCGCCGGCGGCCGCTCGGGGCCCGCCGGCGGACGGTGCAGGCCTTGGTGAGGGGGGAACCATGGCAGTCGAACTACCGCCGGAACTCGGTGCCGTGCTCGGCCTCCTCGGGCTGGCATGGCCCCAGGTGGACGAGGACGAGGTGGTCAGGCTCGCGGACGAGCTGAGGAAGCTCGCCTCGACCCTCGACTCCGTGCAGATGGACGCCGACCGGGCGCTCACCGTACTGAAGGAGGCCTACCACGGCGCGTCCGCGGACCGGCTGACCGAGATGTGGGGGACGGTCTCGACGTACTCCCGCCTGGTGGTCGAGGCCTGCGGGGCAGCCGCCACCGCGCTCAACGCGGCCGCGCTGGTCGTCGAGGGCTGCAAGGCCGCCACGATCGTCCAGCTGGTGACCACCCAGGGCGAGTTGGCGGCGGCCTCGGTGACCGGGCCGTGGTCCACGGCGGGCATCGTCGCGGTGGCCCGGCAGATCGCCTCGACGATCCTGGAGGAGGCGGTGTCCGCGCTCGGCCAGGCCCTGGCGCAGCCGGTGGGCGATCTGGTGGAGGCGGTGGCCGGCGGCCTGGCCGCCGGTGGCTCGGGCTCGTCGCAGGGCAGCGGGTTCGGGGTGGACCTGGAGCAGTTGGCGTCCTGCGCGCTGCAACTGCGCCGGCACGCCGACGGGATCGACGCGCACGGCGACTCCTTCCGGCGGATCGTCGACGGCCTGGACGTGGGCCGGCCGGGCGACGCGCTGGGCCGGCTGGTGCTCGCCGCCGTCGAGCAGATCGCCGTCACCGTGGGGACGGAGGTGCTCAGGCGCCTGCTGGGCTGCTTCCGCGGGACGGCCGACCGGATGGACTAGGTGGCGCGCAACCTGACCGAGCACGAGGACGCGCACAGCCGCGAGATGCAGGGCATCCTGACCGCGCCGGGCTCGCCGGCCGGGCCGGGGCCGCTGAGGCTGGCGGGCGGGGTCGGCGCCGGCGGCGTGCACCGTACGGGCCGCCGTTCGGAGGAGGGGCCCGACCTCGCCGCCGCCGGTGCCGCGGTGGGCGGTGGGCCGTTCCCCGTTGCGGCGGGACCGTCCGGAGCGGTCGACGCGCGTGGTGCGCGGCCGGCCCGCCCCGTGGGGCCCGGCGCACCGGACCGGCACACCGTGCCGGCGGAGCGGGCCACCGCCGTCCCGGCGGCGCAGCCGAGGCCGGCGTCCGCCGCCGGTCCGCATCCTGCTTCCGGTCACCAGGGCGGCCCGGTCCCGGCCCGGAACGGGACCGGTGGGCACGTCGGCGGACAGTCGGCCCGGGAGCCGGCCGGTCCGGCCCGGCCGGCGTTCGCCCCGCCGGCGGGTGCGCCCGATCCGGGGGCGTACGGGCGTCCCGGCCTCGGGCGTCACCAGGGGCAGGAGCCCGGGCAGGGCGGCGCCGTCCCCGCCCGGGAGGGTGCCGCCGCGCCGCGGGGGCCGCGTGCGGGCGGTCCCGCCGGCGACCCGGCCGGGCCGGGGGAGGGGCCCGCCGAGGTGGCCGACGACGGCGACCGGGTGGCCGTCGGCCGGCAGGGCGGTGTGTACGGCGCGTGACGGTGTGACGGCGGGTGGTGCCGGCGGCGGGTGGTGGCGGGCGGTGGGAGGACGGGTCCGCCGGGCACCGCCCGTCCCTCGGGCGCCGGTCCGGGAACCTCGTTCGACCAGCGGTGACGTACGGGTGCGGTGTGGCGCGGAGGCGTTCGCGGCGGGGGTGTCCCGGCGGGTGGCGGGTCGGACCGGGGCTCGGTGGGCAGGAGCGGAGAATGTGACGCCGCGTGAACTATGGGGTGAGGCTTCGTGGTTGTTATGCGATATGACTAATATCGATCCGTCAACGTTCTTTCAGACACGGTGTGTCGGCAACGACCACCGCCGTCTCCAAGGAGAATGCCCTGCGCGCGCGTGCGTCTCGGCGGATCGCCCCGACGAATCAGGGGGCGGTGGCCGAGCCGTCGCCTCCCACGGCCCCCCGGCGGGTCAGCCGTTCCGGCCGCGGCCGGTCCCGGATGTCCCTCCGCTCGGCCCTGCTGACCCTGGCCGTCGTGCCGGGCCTCGCCCTCGCCGCACTCTGGGCGGCCACCACCGGCGAGACCTTCTTCAGCTTCCAACGGATGGCCGACCAGGGGCAGTTGGCCCAGCAGGCCGGTCAGCCGTCCAACATCGTGTACTACAACCTCCAGGAGGAGCGCCGGCTCAGCGCCGAGGCGATCGCCCGGCCCGGCAGCGTCACGGACCAGCTGCGGGACCAGCGCCACAGGACCGACGAGGCGATCGCCACCTTCGAGAAGCTCTCCGCCGTCACCGCCTCCGACGCCCCCGTCGAGGTGCGCGACGCGGTGCTCCGGGCCCGGCAGGCCATGGGCCGGCTGGACGCGCAGCGGGCCGCCGTGGACGAGGGCGGATCCGCCGACCGGCAGGCCACCGTCTACCGCTACTACACCGACCTGATCGCGGTCGACCTGCGGCTGTTCACCGCCCTCGGCCACGTCGACGACGGCAGGGTGACCACCATCTCCCAGCCGCTGATCGGACTGTTCTGGACCAAGGAGATGATCTCCCGCTCGGACGCGCTGCTGGCCCGCGGCTGGCCCGCCGGACGGCTCTCCGTCCCGGACTACCAGCAGGTCCAGGCGGCCCTGAACGAGCAGGCGTTCCGCTACGGCACCGAGGTGGTGCCCTACCTGTCGCCGGCCGAGACGGCCAAGTGGCAGGAGATCGTCAACAGCCCGGCCTGGCAGGCCAAGGGCGAGGTCGAGCAGGCCCTGCTGAAACCCACCGCGGCCGACGCCGCCGGCACCGTCGCCCTCGCGCCGAACCAGCAGAAGTGGCGCCAGGCGATGGACCAGCTGACCCCCAGACTGGTCGACCTGATGGAGTCCAGGACCGGTAGCGTCGTCGACGTCGGGCTCGGCTCCATCACCCATCTGCTGCTGACCGTGGTGCTCACCAGCGTGATCGGCCTGTTCGCGGTCGTCGCGGTGATCGTCACCACCTGGCGGCTGACCCGCTCGATGCGTCGCCGGATCACCGAACTCCAGGCGCGTGCAGAGGAGTTGGAGCGCAGCCTGCCGGAGGTCGTGGAGCGGCTCGCCCAGGGCGAGCAGATCGACGCCGCCGCCGAGGCGGCCGCCATCGAGGAGGAGCCCGAGACCGGCTCCCGGGACGAGCTATCCCGCCTCGGTGCGGCGCTCAACCTCGCCCGCTCCGCCGCGATCGGCGCCGCCGTCCAGCAGGCCGACCAGCACCGCGGCTTCGAGAAGCTGCTCCAGCGGATCGCCCGCCGCACCCAGTTGCTGATCGGCCAGCAGCTGCGCAAGCTCGACGAGTTGGAGCGCCGGTACGAGGACCCGGAGGTGCTGGAGGGGCTCTTCGACCTCGACCACCTCACCGCCCGCCTGCGCCGCTACGAGGAGAACCTGGTCATCCTGGCCGGCGGCACCCCGCACCGGCGCTGGCGCAAGCCCGTCCCGCTGCTGGACGTGCTGCGCGCCGCCCAGGGCGAGGTCCAGGACTACACCCGGGTGGTGCTCGACCTCGACGGCAGCCCCTGGGTGTCCGAGCGTGCGGTCGGCCCGGTCGCGCACGTCGTCGCCGAACTCATCGAGAACGCCCTGAGCTTCTCCCCGCCGCCCACCCCGGTGGAGGTTCGGGCCGGCGCCGTCGGCCGCGGCCTGGCGATCGAGGTCGAGGACCGCGGGCTCGGCATGGACGACGAGCAACTGGCCGCCGCCAACGAGCTGATGGGCCGCCCGCCGCGACTGGACGTGCTCGCCCGCACCGAGGACATCCGGCTCGGCTTCCACGTGATCGCCAGGCTCGCAGCCCACCACGGGCTGCGGGTCGAGTTCCGCCGGTCGGCCTTCGGCGGCACCCGGGCCGTCCTGCTGCTCCCGGACACCCTGCTGGTCCCCGCCCCCGGCCTGCACCCGGTGCCCGCCGCCCCGCCCACCGCCGCCCCGCCCACCGTCGCCCTGCCGACCCGCTCGCGCGGCGAGGCCATGGCCCGGGCGACCGCCCCCGAACTGCCCCCGGCCCCGTACGGCGGGCAGGAGCACCGCCGACCGGTGGCCGAACTGCCGCGGCGCGGCCCGGAGCCGCGCCGCCCGGTGCCGGAACTGCCGTACGGCGGACCGCTCCAGGCACCCGTACCGTGGCCGGGCCGGCCGCTCTACGTGGAGCCGCTGGTCCCGGCCGAGCCGGGCCACGCCGGCCTGCCGCACGAGTCGCACCAGGCGCCGCCCACCGCCCCCTCCCCGGCCGGCGGCCTCCTCGGCCCCGGCCCCGCCGGCGGTCCGGAGGCCGAGCCGCCGCTGCCGCGCCGCGTCCGCCAGGCCAGCCTGGTGGACGAGCTGCGGATCGCTCCCGACGAGCCCAGGACCCGCCCGCGGCCGCCCCGCTGGGACGAGAACCCGCTGTTCCGGCCGGCTCCCCGACGGGCCGGAGCGGCGATCGGAGCGTTCCAGCGCAGGTCCAGGGCCGCCCGGGAGAACCCCGGGGCGTCCGAGCCCTTCGGCGGCCCCGGGATCGAACCCCCCATCCCTACGACGGAAGACCGGTCATGACGCGCACCACCGCCACCCATCAGGATCTCGACTGGCTGCTCGACGGCCTCGTGGACTCGGTGCCCGGGACCAGAACCGCGGTCCTGCTCTCCGACGACGGCCTGGTGGTCAGCCACTCGCGGACCATCGACCGCGCGGACGCCGAGCGGCTGGCGGCCGTCGCCACCGGCCAGCAGAGCCTGGCCCGCGGCGTCGGCCGGCTCTTCGACGGCGGCCCGGTGCACCAGGTCATCGTCGAGCTGGCCGAGCTGTGGCTGTTCGTCATCACCGCCGGGCAGGGCACCCACCTGGCGGTGACCGCCTCCCAGGACGTCGACGCCGAGGTGATGTCGCTGGCCATGCACAACCTGGTGCAGCAGGTCGGCCAGAAGCTCAGCACCCCGGTCCGCGGCGGGTTCGACGCCTTCGCCGCCCGCGGCGGTGGTCGGGGGTGACCCCGCCGCCGCACTGGTACGAGGAGTCGGAGGACGAGGACGACGCGGCGGACTCCATGGTCCGCCCGTACACCGTGACCCGGGGCCGCACGGCCCCGGAGCGCGACGACTTCAGCCTGATCACCGTGCTGACCACGGTCCGGGAGCAGGCCGACGAGCTCGGCGCCCCGGCCCGGACCGCGGCGCGCGGCCTCCAACCCGAACACCGGGTGGTGCTGGAGCGCTGCCGGCGGTCCGCCGCGCTGGCCGAGGTGGCCGCCGAACTGCGGCTGCCCGTCTCGCTGGCGAAGATCCTGGTCGCCGACCTGGTCGCGCAGGGCCTCCTGCTCGCCCGGGCGCCGCTGGCGGTCGCCGCCGGCGGCCGGGCGGACCTCGGACTGCTCACCGCCGTGCGCGAGGGCCTCAGACGGCTCTGACCCGCGTTCACCACCCCCGCCCGTCCCACCGACCGGCCGCCGGGCCCACCGCGCGCCGGCCGACACACCCTGTGAGTGAGATGACAGACAGCCAGGCGGCCCAGGCCGCCGTGAAGATCCTGATCGCGGGCGGCTTCGGGGTGGGCAAGACCACCATGGTCGGCGCCGTCAGCGAGGTCGCGCCGCTGCGCACCGAGGAGTACCTGACCCGGGCCAGCGAGGGCGTGGACGACCTCGCCGGGATCGACCGCAAGGACACCACCACGGTGGCACTGGACTTCGGCCGGATCACCGTCAGCCCCGAGCTGGTGGTCTACCTCTTCGGCACCCCGGGCCAGGAGCGGTTCTGGTTCATGTGGAACGACCTGGTCAACGGAGCGCTCGGCGGCATGGTGATCGCCGACACCCGGCGCCTGGAGACCAGCTTCGCGTCGATCGACTTCTTCGAGAGCCGGGGCATCCCGTTCGTGGTCGCGATCAACTGCTTCCACGGTCACAACACCCGGACGGCACAGGAGATCCGGGTGGCACTCGACCTCGACCCGCAGATCCCGCTGCTGATCGGCGACGTCCGCGAGCGGACCTTCGGCCGGGACGCCCTGCTCGCCCTGGTCGACCACCTGATGGCGCTGCCCGAACCCGCCCCCGTCGGCTGACACCTCCCGGCGCCGGCCGCCCGCCCGCCCCACGACTGCTACGGAGACACCTGACATGGCGACACCCCTGCGCGTCCTCGTCCACGGCGGCGGCATCGGCGGCCTCACCCTGGCCACCGCCCTCGCCCGCGCCGGCCACCGGGTCCGCGTCGCCGAACTGCGCGGCGAGCTGGACGCCCTCGGCGTCGGCATCATCCAGCCCTCCAACGCGCTGCACGTGATGCGCGAGATCGGCGTCCTCGCCGACTGCCTGGAGGCCGGCTTCGCATGGGACACCCTCACCATCTGCGACCCGGCGGGCGGAATCCTCGCCAAGATCCCGCAGCCCCGGATGGGCGACGCGCCGTCGAACATCGGCATCCCGCGCCCGGCCCTGGCCCGGGTGCTCGCAGCCGCCGCCACGGCGGCCGGCGCCGAGCTCGCCTTCGGCACCACCATCACCGAACTGGCCGACGACGGCCACGGGGTGGACGTCACCCTGTCCGACGGCGGCTCCGGCCGCTGGGACCTGGTGGTCGGCTTCGACGGCATCGGCTCTCCGCTGCGCACCCGGCTGTACGGGGACCGCTACGCGCCCGAGTACACCGGATTCGCCAACTGGCGGGTCACCGTGCCCCGGCAGGCCGAGGTGCAGGGCGTGGTGATGAGCACCGGGGACCGCACGGCCAAGGCCCTGCTCACCCCGATCACCGACGAACTGATGTACCTGGGCGCGGTCTTCGCCGAGGAGGAGGACTTCCGGCCGGACCCGGAGCGCGCCCACGAGCAGCTCGCCGAGCGGCTCGCCGCCTTCACCGGGCCGGTCGCCGAGGCGCTCACCCGGGTCACCGACCCCGCCGCGGTGGTCCACTCGCGGATCTCCCAGGTGACCGTCGAGGCGCCCTGGCACGTGGGCCGGGTGGTGCTGGCCGGCGACGCCGCGCACGCCTCGACCCCGCACCTCGCCCAGGGCGCGGCGATGGCCGTCGAGGACGCCCTGGTGCTGGCCCTGAGCCTGGCTGCGGAGGCCGACGTGCCCGCCGCGCTCGCCGCCTGGGAGGCCCGCCGCCGGCCGCGCGCCCTGTGGGTGCAGGCCCTGTCGCGTGCGGTGCTCAGGCAGGAGACCGGCACCCCGACCACCCCGGAGGAGGACGAGCTGCTGGAGGTCGGCATCCCCGGTGCGGCGCACGTCCTGGTCGAGCCGTACTGACCGTGCGCCCCGGCACACCTCACCGGCCCGGCGGCGCCCGCCGGCCGTTCGGGTCCGACACGCCGTCACATCCGCTGATGTGAAAGGCCGTTGCGCGGGCCTGAGGGCGGATCCCGCCCTAGAGTGTGGCGGGTGAGCGAGGACAACAACGCTGATCTCATCGCCGGGCGCTACCAGTTGGTCGAGCGGATCGGCCAGGGCGGCATGGGCCGGGTCTGGCGCGGCACCGACCGGCACCTGTTCGGCCGCGAGGTCGCCATCAAGGAGATCCTCTTCCCGCCCGGTCTGGAGGAGGCCGAGCGCACCATGCTGCTGCGGCGCTTCACCGCTGAGGCCCGCGCGGCCGTCACGCTGAGCCACCCCGGCATCATCACCGTCCACGACGTGGTCGAGCACAACGGCGCCCCCGCCATCGTGATGGAGTTCGTCCGGGGCCGGTCGCTGGCCGCCGCGATCCGCGAGGAGGGCCGGCTGCCCGTCCGCCGGGTCGCGGAGATCGGCGCCGCCATGCTCGGGGCGCTCGCCGAGGCGCACGCGGCGGGGATCGTCCACCGCGACATCAAGCCGGACAACGTCCTGCTGACCAAGGACCGCGTGGTCCTCACCGACTTCGGCATCGCCCACCTCGCGGACGTCTCCACCAAGCTGAGCCACAGCGGCATCGTCATCGGCACCCCGCAGTACATGCCGCCGGAGCAGCTGGAGGGCAAGCGCCCCACCGCCGCCAACGACCTGTGGGCCCTGGGCGCCACGCTCTACCACGCGGTCGAGGGTCGGCCGCCGTTCGAGGCCGAGGGGCTGCACGCGCTCGCCGTCGCGGTCTTCACCCGGCCGCACCGGGCGCCGACCTCGGCCGGCCGGCTGACCCCGGTCCTGGACGCGCTCCTCACCAAGGACCCCGAGCGGCGGGCGACGGTGGCCGTCGCCGGCGAACTGCTCGCGGCGGTCCTCCGGGACGAGGGCCCCACACCACCCGGGACCGCCGCCGTCCCGCCGGTGCCCGCCCGGCCGCCGGCCACGGCACCGCAGCCGACGGCGCCGGATGCCGGGCCCGCAGCTCCGCCGGTGCCCTCCGCGCCGACGGCGCCCGCGACGCCCACCACGCACGCGACGCCCACCGCACCCGCCACGCCGCCGTCGGGCAGCCCGTACACCGCGCTCCCGCCGACCGGCCCGCACACCGCCCCGGTGCCCGGCAATCCGTACGCCGCGCCGGCACCCGCCGACCCGCACGCCGCCGCGCCGGCCACGCCGTCACCGTGGGGCGACGGCGGCAGCCTGTCCGTGCCGGTGACCCACCGCCCCGCGGACCTGCTGGTCGCGGACCGGACTCGCCGCCCGGCCGCCCTGCGGATCGCCGCCGTCGCCGTCGCCCTGGCGACGCTGGCCGGTGGCGGCGTCCTGGCGTGGAGCCTCACCCACGGTGGCGGTTCCGGCGGGTCGGGCGGCACCGGTGGCTCGGCGGCGAAGGGCGGCAGCAGCGGGCCGGCCGCGCAGGCGGGCAGCGACTCCGCAGGCGCCACCACCGTGGTGATCGGGGTGGCGGCGCCGCTCAGCGGCAGCCTGTCCGCCCTGGGCCTGGGCATCAAGAACTCCGCCGACCTGGCGGTGAAGAAGGCCAACCGCACCCACGAGGTACCCGGCGTCACCTTCGAGCTGCAGGCCCTGGACGACCAGGCGCAGCCCGCCACCGGACAGCAGAACGCCACCCGGCTGGTCGGCGACGCCAAGGTGCTCGGCGTGGTCGGGCCGCTCAACTCCTCGGTGGCCCAGGCCATGCTGGGCGTGCTCGACCCGGCGGGCCTGACGGACGTCTCGCCGGCCAACACCAACCCGCTGCTGTCCCAGGGGCCGGACTGGGCGAAGGGCGTCAAGGCCCGCCCGCACCCGTCGTACTTCCGGACCGTCGCCACCGACGCGGCCCAGGGACCGTACGCCGCCCAGTACCTGTACCAGGACGCCCGGAAGACCAGGCTCTTCGTCATCGACGACAACGGGACGTACGGGTCCGGGATCGCCGCCGCGGCCGGCGGCCAGTTCACCCGGCTCGGCGGGACGGTCGTGGGCACCGAGCACGTCAAGCCGGACGACCGGGACTTCACCGCGCTGGCCGCGAAGGTGGCGGCCGCCGGTGCCGACGCCGTGTACTACGGCGGCGAGTACCCGGCGGCGGCGCCGCTGTCCCAGCAGCTCAAGCAGGCGGGCGTGAACGTCCCCCTGATGGGCGGCGACGGCATCTACGCGGCCGAGTTCGTCAGCGGCAACACCAAGGCGGAGGGCGACCTGGCGACCGCCGTCGGCGCGCCGGCCGACCTGCTCTCCGGCGGCAGGATCTTCCAGGCCGACTACGCGGCGGCCGGGTACTCGGAGGAGGCCGGCGCGTACGGCGCCTACGCGTACGACGCGGCCTGGTCCGTCATCGAGGCGGTGAAGGCGGTGGTCGCCGCGAACGGCGGCACGCTGCCGGCCGGCGCCCGGGCCAAGGTCACCACGGCGATGGCGGCCGTGGCCTTCGACGGGGTCACCGGGCGGGTCGACTTCGACGAGTACGGCGACACCGTCAACCGGCAGCTCACCGTGTACTCCGTGAAGAACGGTTCCTGGACGCCGGTCAGGACGGGCAGCTACAAGCCCTGACGCGGCACCGCCGCGTCAGGGCTCGTGGGCTCAGCCGTTCGGTCCGGTGCGGACCGCGGTGAGCAGTTCGGCGACGCCGTGCTCCTTCAGCACGCCGTAGTGGTCACCGGTCAACCGGACGACGGTCGGGGGAGCGGCGGACCAGCCGCTGCGGCCCTCGATGAACGAGTAGTCGTCCCCGGCGGCCTTGAGCACGGTCACCGGAGCCGCCAGCCGCCGCTCGGCGAGTTCGTGGAAGCTGTAGTCGAACTCGTAGGTCAGGGCCGCGATGCGGGTGATCCGGCGGATCACCTCCTCGTCGAGATCCGGCAGCATCCGGTGGACGAAGGCGGTGAAACCGTCCTCGTCGTGCGCCTCGGCGAGGCACTCGGCGAGCCCAGGGCCGCTGATCGACCCGGCGAAGACCGAGTACAGGACGGCGACGTACGCGGGGTTGTCGAAGGACGCCTCGCGCCCGTTCCGCCCACCGCCGACCTGCCGGACCTCCGGATTGCCCGGGCAGATCAGCACCAGTTCGGCGACCCGCTCGCCGGCCCGCTCCAGCTGCCAGGCGGCCTCGAACGCGACCCGGGCCCCGAAGGAGTAGCCCCACAGGGTGTAGGGGCCCTTGGGCCGGACCGCGCGGATCTCCGCCAGGTCGGCGGCCGCGGTCTCCCGGATCGTCGGGTACGGCATCTCCCCGGCGTTGATGCCGTGGGCCTGGACGCCGTAGAACGGCCGGCCCACCGACCTGCCGAGCGGGCGCAGGTTCATCGGGTAGCCGCCGAGCCCGGGCCAGCAGAACACCGGCGCACCGCTGCCGCCGCGGTGCAGCGGCACCAGCCGCGAGGCGGGCGCGCCGCCGTCCTCGTCGACCCGGGCGGCCAGGTCGGCCAGCCGCGGGCTCTCGAACAGCACCTGGAGCGGCAGGCGGGTGCCGAACTCCCGGTTGATCCGGTTGACCAGCGCCACCGCGATCAGCGAGTTCCCGCCGGCCCCGAAGAACTCGTCCGCCACCGACACGTTCTCGTACGCCAGGGCGCCGCCCCAGACCTCCGCCAGCCGGCCCTCCGTCGGTGTCGACGGCGCGACGAACGGACTGCCCGTCCCCGCGTCCGCGACCCGCCCGTCCGCGGCCAGCGCCCGCAGGTCGACCTTGCCGTTGGCGGTCACCGGCAGCCGGTCCAGCACCAGCACCCGGTTGGGGACCATGTAGTCGGGCAGCAGGGCGGCCAGGTCGGCCCGGACCAGCTCGGCCGGACCCCGCATGTGGACGGCGTCCTCCCGCATGCCCTCGCTGCGCACCTGCTCCTCGCTGACCCGCCCGCCGACGAAGAAGTACGACGGGCCCGGTTCGATGCCGCACCCGGTCAGGATGTCGTCGATCCGCCGGGCGGCCGGCAGCGGGTGCCCGCTGCGCGAGCTGTAGCCGGACGACATGAAGCCGAGGCCGAGCCCGTTGCGCTGCAGGTGGTGCAGCCGCGTGCCCATCGCGATGTAGGCCAGCCACGGCTCCCTCGTCCGGGCGACGGCCGTCATACCGAAGGCGGCCCGCTCGTACACCTGCTGGTTGATCGCGATCACGTCCTTCGACCGGACGACGTCCGCGGACACCCGCTCCAGGGCGCCGTCCCGGAACCGGTACTGGCCGGCCTCCAGGTCCTCGACACCCCCGGGATGCGCCTGGACGAAGACCTCGGTGAGCTCCGCGCGCGGGCGCCCGTCGTCGGGCCGGATCGCGAAGCCGCCCAGGTAGCAGTCGTCCCCGGCGGCGTCCAACCGGCCCATGGCCGTGGGGAGATGGCCCAGCGGCCGGATGTCCAGCCCGTACGCCGGCAGCACCTCCTCGAAGACGCCCAGCATGTGGCCGGCCTCGAACTCCAGCACCTCCTCGACGTTGTGGCGGTAGACCGGCTCGATCGCCCGCCTCCGGCCGACGAGGTGCACGGTCAGTCCCGGGCCCGCCGCACTGTCACCGACCCGTACCAGCGCGTGCCGCACCGGGTGGTAGTAGTACGTGCCGGCGGCCGGCCCGCAGCCGCCTCCGGTCTCCAGGTACAGCTGGGTGGCGTACAGCGCGCCGGGGGAGGCGTACGCGTACTTCGGCAGCAGCCGCTCCTCGCTGTGGAACTGCCCGAACCACCGCAGGATCCGGCCGAGTTCGGCGAGCGTCAGCTCCGCCGGGCCACGGCCCCGGCCGCCCGGTCGGGCGCCGGCCGGGCGCGCGGCACGGAGCTCGCGCGGTGCGAGCAGCGCCAGCAGGTCCGCGCGGGTCACCGGGCGGTCGCCCTCGTAGCAGCGGTAGGTCTTGCGGGCGAACGCCTCCCGCCGCTGGCGCCGGGTCTCGCACCGGCCGGGCAGCTCCAGCTCCTCCCGCCCGGCCAGCTCCGCCGCGTCCCGGACACCCGGGTTCGACAGCTGCGCCCGCACCTGCAGCCGGCTCGCCTTGGACTGGTGGTGGCCGCCGTGCTCGCCCTGGTCCATCAGCGCGGCCTCCCTCGGGTTGAGCTCGACGCAGGCCACCAGGTTCCGGTGGCCCGTCCGCGGGTCGTCGGTGACGACCGCGGCGGCCCGCCGCACCCAGGTGTGCTCCTCGATCGCGAGCGCGATCTCGTCCAGCTCGACCCGGTAGCCGCGCAGTTTGACCTGGTTGTCCACTCGGCCCGAGCACTGGAGGGTGCCGTCCGGGTTCCACCGGGCGAGGTCCCCGGTGCGGTAGAGGCGCTCGCCCGGCAGGTGCGGCGAGGTGACGAACCGCTCCGCCGTCAGGTCGGGCCGGTGCAGGTAGCCGCGCGCCAGCTGGACGCCGCCGATGCAGAGTTCGCCGGTCTCACCCGGCCCCACCGGCGCCAGGGTCGGGTCGAGCACGAAGCAGCGGGTGTGGTCGACCGGCACCCCGATCGGCACCGAACCGCCGCCGTGCCCGACCTCGGCCGGGTCGACCGGCTGGGCGGTCGCGTTGATCGTGCACTCGGTCGGACCGTACAGGTTGACCAGCGACGCCCGTGGCAGCTCCGCGGTGAGGGCCCGGGCCAGCGCGTTCGACAGCGGTTCGCCGCCGGAGAACACCCGGCGCAGCGTGGTGCAGGTGCCGAGGCGCTCGGTGTCCAGCAGCGCCCGGAGCAGCGTGGGCACGCCCTGAAGGGTGGTCACCCCGTGCTCCCGGACGGCGTCGACCAGCGCCTCCGGGTCGCGGTAGACGCCGGGCGCGCCCATCACGACCCGGGCACCGCCGGCCGGCGCGAGGATCTCCCACTGCGCCGCGTCGAAGCTCAGCGGTGTCTTCTGCAGCACGCTGGCGTCCTCGCCCAGGTGACCCCGGGCGACCAGCCAGCGCAGCTGCGACACGATGCTGCGGTGCTCGATCATCACGCCCTTGGGGCGGCCCGTGCTGCCCGAGGTGTAGATGACGTACGCCAGCGACTCCGGCCGGGGGCCCGCGGGCGGGTCGGCCGGGCCGTGGCTCTGGGACGGGATCGGGTGCGCCCCGCCGGGGCCGGCCGGGGTGTCGGCGGCGGTGTCGGCGCTGTCGGGTGTGATGACGCGGGTGCCGCGCGGGGCCAGGCCGGCCAGCCGGGCCCGCAGGTGCTCCCGGGTGACGATCACCCGGGCCCGGCTGTCCTCGATCATCCAGCGGATCCGGTCGTCGGGGTACTCCGGGGAGAGCGGCAGGTACGCCGCCCCGGCGTAGAGGACGCCCCAGACCCCCACCATCAGCTCCAGGGACGGTTCGACGTACAGGCCGACGCAGTCGTCGGCGCCGACCCCGAGGTGCCGCAGTCGGGCGCCGAGCGCACCGGAGGACTCGTCGAGGGTCCGGTAGTCGAGGTGCCGGCCGCCGTCGGTCACGGCCGTGCGGTCCGGCCGCGCGACGGCTTGCCGCCGGAGCAGGTCGGGCAGGCAGACGGCGCGGCGGGTGTCGTGTCGGGTGAGCAGGACGGGCTGTGCGCGCATGGTGGAATCCCCATGGTTCGGCGGATCGTGCGGCCCGGTGGACCGGGCCCGGATCCCCAAGCTCCGCCACCCGCCGTCCCGGGCGCCCGGGGCGGCGGCCGCCGTCCGGCCCGACCGTGTCCCGGGAGCCCGCCCGGCCCGCAGGCCGGGGCCGCGACCAATCCGGCGGCCGGGGGTGCTCCGAAGAGGAGTCGGGGACACCCCGGCGCGGCACCCGCGCGCCCGAACGGACAGGAGCCCGATGACCACGCCCCGGCAGCCCGGCCACGGCACGGCCGACCGGAGTCCGCTGCGGCTCCACCACGAGCCGCGGCGCCCCCGCGCCGCCGTCCTCCTGCTGCACGGAGGCCGCGCCGACTCGCTGACCGCGCCACCCGCCGTCAACCTGCCGCTGGCCCGGATGCGCCCCTTCGCCGCCGCCCTGCGGGACGGCCCCGACGGACCGGGCCTGCTGGTCGCCTCGGTGCGCTACCGGCTGCGCGGCTGGAACGGCCACCGGGCCGACGCCCTGCGGGACGCCCTACGGGCTGTCGACGAGCTCCACCGCCGGGCGCCGGGGATCCCGGTCGTCCTGGTCGGCCACTCGATGGGCGGCCGGGCCGCCCTCGGCGCCGCCGCCCACGACGCCGTCCGCGGGGTCGTCGCCCTCGCGCCCTGGTGCCCGCCGGGCGAGCCCGTCCGGCCCCTGGCGGGCCGCAGCGCGGCCTTCCTGCACGACGAGGCCGACCGCGTCACCTCCGCCCGGCAGACCTGGGACTTCGCCCGCCGAGCCGCCGCCGCGGGCGCCCGGGTGCGGACCGTCGCGATGCCGGGCGGCGGCCACACCATGCTGCGCGGAGCGCGGACCTGGCACCGGGTCACGGTCTCACTCACCACCGCGATGCTGGCCGGCCGCCCGCTGACCGACCTCGACGACCTGCCCGGCCCGCCCGGGTTCCCCGACCCGCTCGACCTGGCCGCGCCGGCCGGCCGGGAGGGCTGAACCCGTCAGGCCCCCGGGGGAGCCGGACGGGTCGGGGTCTGCTGCGGCGGGGTCTGCTGCGCCGGGGCCGGGTGCGCCGCCCACGGCGCGGCGTACCAGGAGAGCGCCGCGAGCAGCGCGGCGCCGGGCAGTTCGGCGCTGTAGGCCATCACCTGGGCGGCCAGGTAGTCGGAGCCGCGGTGCGCCGACCAGAGGTCGAAGTAGGCGTCCATCGCCAGCAGGACGGCCGTGGCGGAGGCCAGCGAACCGGTCGCCGGGTGGCGGCGGCGGACCAGCGCGGCGAGCAGCAGCAGCGCCAGCACCTCCAGGACGTCCAGCCACACCCAGGAGTTGGCGAGGTTGCGCGCCCCGAAGCGGCGGACCGACAGCGCGAGGGTGAGGATCCACGGGACCAGCAGGACCGCCGCGGTGCGCAGCGCGATCGGCAGCCACCGGCGGATCGGCCGCTCGCGGGCCGCCATCGCCTCTCGGAGATCGAACATCCGTCGACCCTACCGGCCGGGCCCGTGCACCGGCGGGCCCGGGAGCCCTCAGCGCGGTGGTGGGGGCGGTGCCCAGGGCGCGGCGGGAGGGGCCGACGCCGAGCAGGGGCAGGTGCAGCGCGGGCGCGGCGGCGGCGAGGTCCGGGGGAGGACGGTGGCCCGGGCGGCCGGCCACGGCGTGCGCTTCGCCCACTCGGCCAGGACCGGGGCGCCGGCCGGCGGACCGCCGACCGGCCGTCGCGCACGGCGGCCGGACCCCGTCCCGGGCACGGGCGCGGACGGCGGCGGTGCGAGCGGCGGTGCGGACGGTGGCGCGGACTGCTGTGCGGGCGGGGCCGGTGCGGCGGCGGGGCCGACGGCGGTCACGGGGGTCCTGACGCAGGCGATGGTGCTCATGCCGCCCTCCGGAGGTGCTCGGTGCCGGTGCCCGGACGCCGGCGCCGGACGCGGTGTCCGGCCTCGGTTCGGGTCCCGACCTGCTGCAGCTGTCTCCCTGTTCACGCTAGCCGGGCGGTGGTGGCGGACCGTGGTACCCGGGGCGGAATCCGGCGGCCGCGGGTGGTACCGCGGTACCACCCGCGGCGGGCGGAAGCCGTCATCGGGGGGTGTCGGGCAGCGGCTGCTCGGTCCAGATGCACTTGCCGTCGGAGGTGTAGCGGGTGCCCCACCGCTGGCTCAGCGCGGCGACCAGCTGGAGTCCGCGGCCGCCCTCGTCGGTCTCCCGGGCGCGGCGGACGTGGGGCGTGGTCAGGCTGCCGTCGGAGACCTCGCAGACCAGGGTGCGGCTGCGCAGCAGGCGCAGCCGCACCGGCCCGCGGGCGTGCCGCACCACGTTGCCGACGAGCTCGCTGGCGAGCAGTTCGGTGGTCGTCACGAGCTCGTCGAGCTGCCATTCGGCGAGCCGGTGCCGGATGTGCGCGCGGGCCCGGCCGGCCGCGACGGGCCCCTCGGGGAGGTCCCACGACGCCACGTCGCCGGGGGCGAGCGTGCGGGTGCGGGCGAGGAGGACCGCGGCGTCGTCCTCGGTCCGTTCGGGGGCCGGGACGAGGGTGGTGACGAGCCGCTCGCAGAGCCGGTCGAGCTCGTCGAGCTCGTCGAGCTCGTCCGGTCCGGCGGGCGCGCCGGGCACCGGGCTGCCGGGGGCGGCCCGGAGCGCGGCGGCGAGCTCGGCGATCCCGGTGCCGATGTCACGCTGGGCCGACTCCACGAAGCCGTCCGTGTACAGCACCAGCAGGCTCCCCGCGGGCAGCGCCAGCTCCGTGGTGTCGAACGGCGGGGTGGCCGCGCCGAGCGGCGGGTTCACGGGGAGGTCGGGGAAGGTCACCGTGCCGTCGGGGCGGACGACGGCAGGCGGCGGGTGACCGGCGCTGCCGAGCGTGCAGAGCCCGTCCGCCGGGTCGTACAGCGCGTACAGGCAGGTCGCGTAGAAGTCGTCGCCGAGGCCGCTGACCACGTCGTTGAGGTGCGAGAACAGCTCGTCGGGCGGGAGTTCCAGCCCGGCCAGGGTGTGCACGGCGGTGCGCAGCCGGCCCATGGTGGCGGCCTCGGGCAGGCCGTGGCCCATCACGTCGCCGATGACCAGGGCGACGCGCTCGGCCGAGAGCGGTATGACGTCGTACCAGTCGCCGCCGAGCATGCCCTCGCCGGCCGGCAGGTAGCGGGCGGCGGTGGTGACCGCGGGCAGTGCGGGCAGCGCGCCGGGCAGCAGTCCGCGTTGCAGCGCCTGGGCGCGGCTGTGCTCGGTGTCGTACTGCCGGGCCCGTTCCAGGGCCTGGGCGATCAGCCCGCTGAGGGCGATCAGCAGGGTGCGGTCCTCGGCGGCGAACGGGCGGGGCCGGTCGAACGACACCACGCAACCGCCGACCTGACGGCCGGAGACCACCAGCGGCACGAACGCCCAGGCGCGTTTGCCGCTCAGTTCGAGCAGGGGGGCCATGCCCGGGTAGCCGGCCGTCATCTCCTCGGGCGAGGCGATGAACCTGGGGCGGCCGTCCTGCAGCGCGTGGTCGATCGGGCTTCCGCGGGGGAAGGCGCCGCTCGCGAGGAGGTCGAGGAACTGCCGTGAGTAGCCGACCGCGCCGACGGGCCGCACCCGGTCGCCCTCCAGGGCCTGCACGATCAGCCCGGAGGCGCCGAACAGCGGGAGCACCCGTTCGGCGGCCGCGACGACGTCGGCGGCGGTGAGCGCCTCGGCGAGGGCGGACGTCAGCCGCCCGATGTGGGCGGAGCGTTCGGCCTCCGCGCGTTCGGCGACGGCGCGTTCCGCCGCCAGCTGCCGCTGCTCGGTGATGTCGGCCAGGTAGACGGTCAGCCCGTCGGGCACCGGGATCAGTCGCAGGTGGTACCAGCGCCCGTCGGCGGGCAACCGCCGCTCCAGCTCGGCCGGCCGGCGGTCGACGACGGCCCGCCGGCAGCGTGCCTCCAGACCGGGCACCCGGACGGCCGGGAGGTCCCACAGGAGCCGGCCCACCAGCTCGCCGGAGGAGCCCAGGAGCCGTTCGGCGCGCAGGTTGAGGTACAGGATCCGCCACTGTGCGTCGACGGCGACGAACCCGTCGCTCATGTGCCGCAGGGCGCGCCCGGCCGACTCCGTCGCGGCCCGGGTCCCGGTGGTCTCCCAGAGTCGCCCCACCATGTGCGAGGGCCGGCCGTCCGCCCCGACGACGGTGCGGCCCCGCACCTCGACCCAGCCGACGGAGCCGTCGGGGCGGCGGATCCGGTGCCGGACGCTGTACTCGGCGCCCTCGCGCAGCGACTGTTCCGCCTGCGCCAGCACGGCCGGCAGGTCCTCGGGATGGATCAGCGCCCGCCAGGTGTCGATCCGGCCGTCGAAGGCGTCCGGGGGGATGCCGAGCGCCCGGGTCATCGTGCTGTCCCAGAGCAGGTCCCCGGTACGGATGTCCCAGTCCCACGCGCCGACCCGGACGGTGTCCAGGGCCAGCCGGATCCGGTCGCCGTCCGACGCCCCCGGGCCCGGGTCCGCCGCGCCGGGGGCGGGTGTGGTGCCCACTGTCATGCCTCCGATCTGCCGGCATGATCCGATGGCGGCCGTCGGAACCGGTACCCCCTGATGCCCCGAATTGCACTATATCTCCGCACCGTAAGGTGTTCGTAGGCGTCCCGGGACGGGTGCCCGCGCGGGGCGGGGTGGGGCCTCAGGGACTGCCCGAGGAGATCCAGACCTCGATGGTGCCGCCCGGCGTGATGCGGGTGCCCGAGGCCGGCTCCTGCCGGACCACCTGGCCCGCCGGCCAGAGGGCGTCCGGCACGGTGTGCTCCTCCAGCCGGACGCGGGCGATCTCGGCGCAGAGCCGGGCGTCCGCGGTGCTCTTCAGTTGCAGGAACGGCGCCTCGGGCTGTTCGGCGGTCGCGTACAGGTCGCAGCCGCCCAGCGGGCCGACGGCCCGGGGGTCGCCGCCGCTGGAGGTCCAGACCTTGACCGTGCTGCCGGTGGACACGTCCTGGGAGCGCGGCTCCTGCCGGGCGATCCGGCCGGCGGGCGTCAGCGGGTCCTGGAGGGGGCCGGCGTCCTCCACGGCGAGTCGGGCGATGTCCGCGCAGACCCGGGCGTCCGCCGCGCTGAGGCCCTGCAGCCAGGGGACGGACACCTTGCCGTGCCGCTCCTCGACCTCGCACTTCTCCAGGTCTCCGGTGGCCCTCGGGTCCCCGCCGGTCGACACCCAGACGGTCACGGTGCCGCCCGGCCGGACGGTCCGGGACGCCTCCGGCTCCTGCCGGGTGACGGTGTCCTTGTCCTGCCGGGTGCCGCGGGCCTCCTTCTGATCGAGGGTCAGTCCGGCGATCCCGGCGCAGGTCCTGGCCTCGGCGGGCGACATGCCGGTGAACGAGGGCGGGTTGTGCTCACTGCCGGGGACGGAGGCCGGGTCGCACCCGGCGTACGCCCCGGTGGCCCGCGGATCCGGGGTCCTGGGGGCGCTGCCGAACAGGTGCGGCACCCCGAACGCCCCCGCCGCCAGCAGGACCGCCACGGCGGGGATGGCGACCAGCGGGAGGGGCCCGCGCCGCGGCGCGTTCCGGCGGACCCGCACGCGCACCCCCGCGTCGGCGTCGGCGGCCCCCGCGTCGGCGGCCCCGGCGCCGGCCGGCCCGCTCTCGCCCGCTCCCGGGGGTGCGACGGCGACGGTCTCCGCCGTGACGGTGACGGCGTGGTGCGGCGGGAGCTCCGGACCGCACCGGCGGTCGCCTTCCCCGGCCGGCGGCTCGCCGGTGGCGATCCGGCGCAGCTCGGCGGCCATCTCCCCGGCGCTGCGGTGCCGCTGCTGCGGGTCCTTGTGCAGGGCGCGGGCCACGACGGCGTCGAGGGCCGGGGGCAGCTCCGGGCGGGTGGTGGACGGCGTCGGTGCGGGCTGCTGCACGTGCTGGTAGAGCACGCTCATCGTCGACTCGCCGTCGAACGGCACGCTGCCGGTGACCAGTTCGTAGAGCATGCAGCCGACCGAGTAGAGGTCGGAGCGGGCGTCGGCGGGCCGGCCCAGGGCCTGTTCGGGCGAGAGGTACTGCGGGGTGCCGAGCACGGTGCCGGTGCGGGTCATCGCGGTGGCGTCCGACTGCAGGGCGCGGGCGATGCCGAAGTCCATCACCTTGACGGTGCCGTCCTCGGTCACCATCACGTTGGCCGGCTTGATGTCCCGGTGGATCAGCCCGTTGCGGTGACTGTGGTCGAGCGCGTCCAGGACGGCGGCCGTCAGGGCGAGTGCCCGGTCCAGCGGCAGCGCCTCCCGTCCGGTGCCGTCGGCGCGCGCCCGGAGGAGTTGGCGCACGGACCCGCCCCGGACGTACTCCATCACGATGTACGGGACGACGTCGCCGTCGTCGTCGGTGTCCTCGCCGCTGTCGTGCACCGCGACGATGTTGGTGTGGCCGAGGGCGGCGACGGCCCTGGCCTCCCGGCGGAACCGCTCGCGGAAGGACGGGTCCCGGGCGAGGTCGGCGTGCAGGGTCTTCACCGCGACGGTACGGCCGAGCACGAGGTCGTCGGCCCGGTACACGGACGCCATGCCGCCCTCGCCGAGCGGTGACCGCAGGACGTAGCGGCCGTTGCCGACGGACCGGATCGGCCCTGCTGCGTGCACCTTCGTGGTCCCCTCGACGTCCGTCGCCCCCGCCCGGCCGGGCGTCCCCGTGCGGTGACGGCCGTCGTCGGCCGTGCTGCACATGACAGGCGACCGTACCGGTCGACCGGCCGCCGAGTCGAACTCATAAGCCCACCAGGGACGTTCGCGTGCGCACGTCCCCTCCCCGGCCGGGACTCGGGCGCCCGGGGCGAGACCTGGCCGGGGTCGGTGGATGAGGGGTCAGTAGATGAGGTACGCGGGCCGGTGCCCCTCGTCGGCGATCTCGCCGTCCGCCTGGGACCTCAACCGGTGCGAGAGGTCCTCCAGGGCGCGCGAGGCCGCGAGCTCCTCGCCGATCCGAGCCAGCGGCCGGTCGTCCACGCTGCGGGTGGACTCGCCGTGCCCGTGCAGGCCCGGCGCCTGCGGCCCGACCAGGGTCGCCTCGCAGACGGTCTGCACACCGTCCTCGGCGAAGCTCAGCTGCACATCCCACTGATTCTGCATGACGGCCTCCAGACGCCGCCCCCCTGCGCTGCGCTCTCCCACCAGCCTGCGCCCGGGCCCCCGCCGACCGCAAGGCACCGCAGGGCGCCGCGGGCCCGGCCGGTGCCGGGACGGACCGGGCTCCCGCGGGCGGGAGCCCGGCGCCGGTCAGAGCCCGGTCGTGGTCGGCCGGAGGATCACCGGCGGCCAGGGACGGACGAGCTTGAGCCGGAAGTCCACCGTCACGTCGTCCACCAGGAAGGGCACCCGGTTGGAGGCGTCCTCGACCACGAGGAACGACAGGTTCACCTGCTGGTCGGTCGAGGCGTAGAAGGCGTCGGGGAGGGTCACGGTGACCTTCTCGTAGGCGCCGTCGGCGTCCTTGTTGGTACGGCTGGCCAGCAGGTACGGCGTGCCGTCCGGCGCGGTCGCCTCGACGTCCAGCTCGCGGTAGGCCAGGGTTGCCGGGGTCTGCGGGTCGATCCGCAGCCAGAAGCTGAGGACCGGCACGCGGTGGGCGGGGACGGTCACCTGCTGCGATATGCGGTTCACCCCGGTGAAGCCGCGTCCGCCCAACTCGGCCTTCCAGGAGCCCGAGTGGGCGGGACGGGCCGAGGAGGAGTTGATCAGCGGCAGGCCGCCGAACGGGGTCGAGAACTGGTTCCAGCCGGTGCTCCCGGCCTCGAAGCCGGGGTTGGTGACGCCGGTCGGGGCCGCCTGCGCCGACGGTGCGGCGAGCAGGCCGACGGCCGCCGCCATGACGAGCGCGGAGGCCGCGCGGCGGGTCCTCGGGAATCGGGGGGTCATGTGTCTCCTGCGTGGGGTGGTGGCGCGCCGGGGTCGCCGCAGCCCGGGGCGGGGTGGCCCCGCCGGGAGGTGGGCGATCCGGGGAGGCCGGTCTCCGGTCCGTCCGGCCCGCAGGGACTCTACCGCCGGCCACCGACACCGCTCCGGGGGCGGGCGCGCGGCCGTGCCGCAGCCCGTCCCCGACGGGCTGCGGCACGGGTCGGTCCGGTCAGAGGCGCTGCCACAGGGCCGGGACGACGGGCGGTTCCCACCCGGTCTGGGCCTGGTGGCCCTGGAGGCACCGGTAGCTGACGCCGTTGTAGGTGACCACGTCGCCCGCCCGGTAGACGGTGTCGGCCGCCCAGGTCCCGGTGCCGGGCCCGCTCCCGACGACCAGCGAGTACGTGGTGCCGTGGGCCGCGGTGCCGGTACCGGTACCGGTACCGGTCACGGTGACGGTGTACGTGCCGGCGGCGGTCGAGGCGCCCACCGAGACGGTCATCGTCGAGGCCGACCCGGACTGCACCGAGGCCGGCTCGAAGGACACCGTGACGCCGCTCGGCTGCCCGGAGGCGGTGATGTTCACGTTCTGCGCGGAGCCGGAGGTGGTGGCGGTGGAGACGGTCGCGGTGGTGGTGGCGCCGGGTGCGGTGGTGCCGGTGGCCGGGTTCACCGTGAGCGAGAAGTCGTCCGCCGGGGCGGTGCCGCCGACCGAGGTCCTCCACAGGGCGTAGGCGACGCCGTCCGCGCTGCGGTTCAGGACGGTGGCGCCGACGTTGCCGGTGGTGTCGCAGGACTGGTGGTAGCAGGAGTCGTACGCGCGGTTCGCGGTGCCGCCCCACTTGGCCGCCTGCGCCGAGGACTTGACCGCGCTGGCGCCCGCCGCGTACCCGGAGGTCGGGATGCCGGCCTGCTGGAACGAGTAGTCGTCCGAGCGGCCCTGCCCCTCGACGTTCTCCTCGGGCTGCAGGCTCAGCGAGTCCCAGTAGGCCTTCAGCGGTGCGGCGGCGGCGGAACCGAGGTTGTTGACGAAGTAGCCGGCGTTGGGCGAGCCGACCATGTCGAAGTTGTAGTAGACCTTGACGGCGCTGCGCTGGGCGGACCCGAGCTGCGCCACGTAGTGGGCGCTGCCCTGGAGGCCCTGCTCCTCGCCGGTCCACCAGGCGAACCGGACGTGCCGGGTGAGGGTCGGGTTGGCCTGGGCGAGCGCGAGCGCGTTCTCCAGCAGGACGGCGGAGCCGGAGACGCTGTCCAGGTGGGCGCCGAACATCGTCACCTGGTCGGACGGGCCGCCCGGCCAGTCGGCGATCAGGTTGCTGGAGACGTACGTGCAGGAGGTGCAGGACTGCTCGGTGACGGTGTAGCCGGCGGCCTGCAGCCTGGCCTTGACGAAGGCGACGGACTGGGTGTGCCCGGCGCTGCCGGCCCGGCGGTTGCCGCCGTTCTGCGAGGCGATGGTGTTCAGCTGGGTGAGGTCGGCCTGGACCTTGGCCACGTCGATGTCGGGCGCGCCGCCGCCGGGGTTGCCGCCGCCGCCGACCGTCAGGGTGTACTGCGCGGTGTGGGTCGCGCTGCCGGCTCCGGTCACGGTGAGCTGGTAGCTGCCGGCGACCGCCGCGGCGGATGCCGAGACGGTCATCGTGGAGGACGAACCGGCCTGCACCGAAACGGGGTTGAAGCTGACGGTGACGCCGCTCGGCTGCCCGGAGGCGGTGAGGTTCACGGTCTGCGCGTTGCCCGAGGTGACGGCGGTGGTCACGGTGGAGGTCGCCGAGCCGCCGGGCTGCACCGAGCCGGCCGCCGGGCCGAGCGCGAGCGAGAAGTCGTTGCTGCCGGACGGCGTGCAGGCCGGGTCGCCGCTCTGCGCGGGCACGCTGACCGCGTCCCAGGCCGCCTTGGCCCGGTTGAACATGGTGCAGCCCGGGTCGAGGTTCTTCGCGGCCGTCAGGGTGGCGGTGCGGTAGCGCTTGTAGGTCATGCCGCTGGTCTTGAGCAGCATGCCGCCGTAGAAGACCCGGCCCGCGTCGCGGATACCGATCCCGGTCACGGAGCTGCTGTTGCAGGTGGGGCTGGACGGCTTGCCGCCGCCGGGCGCGGAACCCTCGGCGAGCAGGTAGAACCAGTGGTTGAGCGGGCCGGCCGCGGCGTGCTCCTCGGTGGTGGGGATCGACGCGGAGTAGCAGTTCGGGTTGCCGCCGACCTGGGAGGGGTTGTACATCACCCGGATCGGCCCGCTGCCCACCAGGTTGATCATCTCGCCGACGGTGTAGTCCGGCGCGTCGTACGGCGCGGGCTCGTTGGCGTACGCCTCGGTGAGGGCGCCCATGATGTCGCCGGTCGCCTCGCCCAGGCCGGACTCGTTGTTGGCACCGCCGGGCGTGTACTGGTCGATGCCGTGGCCGAACTCGTGGCCCACGACGTCCATCGCGGCGATCCACTCGTTGGCGTTGTTGTGGCCGATCGAGATCGAGGAGCCGTCCCAGTAGGCGTTCACGTCGTTCAGGCCGACCTTGACCGGCCAACTGCCGCCGTTGCCGTTGTGGCCGTTGCGGCCCAGCCAGTCCCGGAGCATGTCCCACTCCTTCTGCGCCGCCCACATCACGTCGGCGCAGCCGGTCTCCTTGCTGGTCGCGCTGCCGGTGCCCCAGGAGTCGCCGGACTTGGAGAACACCTGGCCGCTGCTGTAGTCGGCGCAGCTGAGCCCCGGCCGGGCGGGGTCGCGCAGCGAGTACGTGGAGCCGGAGGCGGTGGTGCTGATGGTGAGGGGGGAGGGGCCGTTCCACTTGCTGGTGATCGTGCCGGCCCGGACGTCGTCGTAGCTGTCGACCACCTCGCCGGTGCGGGCGTCGACGAAGACGTGCGGGTGGCTGGGCGCGGTGGCGGTGCGGCCGGTGAGCACGGTCTCCCAGGCGAGCCGTGCGCTGCCGTCCTTGACCCGGACCACCAGGCGGTGCGAGTCGACGCCCGTCACGGCGGCGAGCCGGGCGCGCGAGGTCCGCTCGGCGTCGGCGGCGGTGACCGGGCCGTCAGCAGACCGGACAGGACGGCCAGGGTGGTGCCGGCCGTCAGCAGGCGGCCCTTGCTGGATGGGTGTGGCATCGAGGCTCCTCGGACGTGGGGGTCCTCGAACGCGGACGGTGCCCCGGTGACGATCGGGGAGGAGGTGTCCCGGGGGTGTCCGCGTCCGGGTGCCGGAACCCTCACACGGCGTCATGCCTCGGTCAATGGTCTAGTCATCTCGGGTCAAGCTTCGGCAAGTTCTGTCAAGTGCCCCGCCGGGCAGAATGGTTGAGACCACGTCATGTACGGACCGGCCGCCGTCCAGTACCGTCACGCTCGGCGGCCGGCGACCGCGCCGCCGACCGAGCATCCCGGGGAGGCCATCCGTGCACCCGAGCAGCGTCGACGCACCGGCCCCGGCCGACCCCTGGGAGGCCTTCGGCACCCGGCTGCGCCACTGGCGTCGCCGCGCGGGCCTCACCCAGGCCCGCCTCGGCACCGAGATCGGCTACGACCACACCGCGATCAGCAAGCTCGAACACGGCACCCGCCGCGCCACCCTGCGCCTCGCCGACCGGCTCGACGGGCTGCTCTCGGCCGGCGGCGACCTGCTCGCCGCCTGCCGCGCAGCCGAGGACGGCGCCCCCACCGGCCCGCCCACCGGCGCCCCCAGCGCAACCCCCGCCCCCGCCCGGTCGCCACTGCCGGGCGGCCCGCTCTCCGGGCGGCTGCCGCAGCCGCCCCCACCCGGCTCCCCGCTCCCCACCCGGCTCCCCGCCCACGGCGTGCTCTGCCCCCTGCACGGCGCCGCCGGCTGCGCCGTCCCCCCACCCGAGGACGTCGCCGCCCTGCACGCCGCGTTCTGCGCCGACCCGGCCGCCGCGCGGGGGGCCGGCACCGACACCGTCCACGCGCTCACCGCCCTCCTCGCCGCCCACCTGCGGGCCGGCGAGGACCGTCCGGACCCGGGCGCCGGAGCGGCCGTCGAACACACCCTGCGCGCCCTGGCCCGCCGGCTCGCCGCCGGTGCCGCCGACCCCGGCCCGGCGCTGGCCCGGCTCGCCGCCGAGTACGCCCACGCGGCCGGCGGCCTACGCCTCCAGGACGGCCGCAGCGCGACCGCGAT
Organism: Kitasatospora sp. NPDC088346; assembly: GCF_044740765.1. NCBI lineage: Bacteria > Bacillati > Actinomycetota > Actinomycetes > Kitasatosporales > Streptomycetaceae > Kitasatospora > Kitasatospora sp. NPDC088346. The sequence continues at coordinate 225,857 of NZ_JBIURH010000005.1, read as the reverse complement.
GGCCTGCTTCGACCGGGCGCTCAGCTGGTCCGGGCTGGCCGGCGACCCGGTCACCCAGGTCGCCGCGCTCGGCGACATGAGCACGCTCGCCCGGCTGGAGGGCGACGCCGCCTCGGCGCTCGGCTACGCCCGGGAGATCAGCCGCGCCGCCCCCGACCGGCACTGGACGGGCAGCCTGGCGCAGGTCTACCAGGCCCGCGCGCACGCCCTGGCCGGCGACGTCGAGGCGACGGTGCGGCACATCGGCCGGGCCTGGCTGCACCTGGACCACCTCGACCGCCGCGACGAGTCGGACGCGCCCTGGCTGTCCGCCGACTCGATGCGGCTGCGGGTGGAGTCGGGCGCCGCCGCCGCACTGCGGGACGTCGCCGCGGCCCTCGGCGACCGCCGGCTCGCCCTGCACGCGCTGGACGCCGCCCGCACCGCGCTCCGGCTCCTCGGGCCGCAGCAACTCCCCGCCACCCGGCTGCTGTTCACCCTGAGGATCGCCGACTGCCTGCTCTGTGCGGACGAGCCGCAGGCCGCCCTGGCACTGCTCGGCCCGGCCCTGGACGGCGCCGCGCCGGGGCTGCCCGCCCTGGTCGGCCACGAGCTGCGCGGCGTACGGGAACGGCTGGCCGGCCGGCGCGGCCGCGGCCCGGAACTCGCCGCCACCACCCGGCGGCCGGCCCGACTCGCCCGCTGATCCGTCCCGCGGCAGGGGGCGCCCGCCGTGCTCGGTCCTCGAAGCCGGGCGCGGCGAGGATGCCGTCGATGCGGGCGCGGTGGGCCCGCGCCCGGTCGTCCAGGGACACCGCGGCCTCCTCGGCCAGTCGCGCCCGGGCGTCCCGCAGCACCCCGTCCCGACGGGCCCGCGGGACGACCACCACGCCCTCGTCGTCGGCCAGCACCACGTCCCCGGCGCTGACGCCCACCCCGCCGCACCGGATCCGGCTGTTGAGCGGTTCGACGGCGGCCCTGCCGCCCGCCACCGGGACGACGCCCCGGGCGAAGACGGGGAAGCCCTCCGCCCGTACCTCCGCCAGGCCCGGGATCACCCCGTCCACCACGAAACCGGCGATCCGGCGGCGATTCGGCGGCGCTGCGCGACCGCGCAGACGTTGCCCCCGGCCACCGCGTGGTCCACGTCAGCGGCCTGCACCACGATCGCCGAGCCCGGCTCGGCGCGGTGGATCGCCGCGTGCAGCATCAGGTTGTCGCCCTGCGGGCACCGCACGGTGAACGCCGGCCCCGTCAGCCGCACCGCCGAGGCCCCAGCGGCCGGATGCCGGCGTCCATCACCTGCCCGCGGCCGAGCAGGCAGGCGAGCGTGGTCGGGTGAATGTCCGTGAAACCGCTGTCCTCGCCCATGGGGTGTCGCTCCCTCGTCCCGGTACGGACAGGATCGACCGGACGGGGCCTACGAGCGGTGGGCGACCCGCACCTCCTGCAGCAGCCCCCAGGTGAAGTCGGCCGTGCACGCGCGCGGCACACCCGCGGCGTCGAGGGCCGTGAAGTCCAGCTGCCACCGGGTCGGCGCGCTGCCCTCGCGCGGTACGGCCGTCGGGAAGGCCCCGGCGACGTCCGAGACGACGCAGCTCCACGGCGTGAGGTCGGCGAGGGTCCGCGGGACGGGTGGTGGTGAGCCGGCCGCCCGTACCAGCCACTCGTTCCACACCGGGGCGCCGCCGCCCCCGGGGCCGAGCAGGATCTCGAAGCGGAGCTCCGGCCAGAGCGGCAGCGCCCACTGCTGCGCCGTGCAGCGGAGGTCGCCGATCGGGCGGGCCGCGGTCGCCTGCGGCGGGCCCAGCACCGCGGCGTACCGCCGCGCCCCGGCCGGGAAGCGGGGCGAGCGGATCATCGCCTGCCAGCGGCTGTTCGCCTCCCGCAGGGCGGCCCGGGACGAGCCGAGCCGCCGCACGGCCTGCTCGACCAGCTCGGGGGTGAAGTCCGCCATCCGCCGCAGCAGGACGAGCTGGAACTCGGTGGTCGCGAAGCCGGACACCATGCCGCCAGCGTATCCACCCCCGCCGCCGGGCGGCCGGCTACCGCCCCAGGGCGGCCATCGCCGCGTTGTGGCCGGGGATGCCGCTGACGCCGCCGCCGCGGATCGCGCCGGCCCCGCACAGCAGGACGTTGGGGTGACGCGTGGCCGCGCCCCAGCGGTCCTGCGGGTCGTCGCCGTACGGGAACTGCAGGTCGCGGTGGAAGATGTTGCCGCCCGGCATGCCGAGGTCGCGCTCCAGGTCCACCGGCGTCTTCGCCTCGATGCACGGCCGGCCCAGCTCGTCGCGGGCCAGGCAGTCGGCGAGCGGTTCGGCCAGCTGGGCGTCGAGCGGCGCCAGGACGGCCCGCAGGGCGGCCTCCCGGACGTCGTCCCCGCCGTCCGCGAACAGTCGGGCGGGCTGGTGCAGGCCGAACAGGGTGAGCGTGTGGTACCCCTGCGCCGCGAGTTCGGGGCCGAGGATCGACGGGTCGGTGAGCGAGTGGCAGTAGATCTCCGACGGCCCGGCCGAGGGCAGCCGGCCCTCCGACGCCTCCCGGTACGCGGCCTCCAACTGCCGGTAGGACTCCGCGATGTGGAACGTGCCGGCGAAGGCCTCCCGCGGGTCCACCGCGCCGTCCCTCAGCCGGGGCAGCCGCCGCAGCAGCATGTTGACCTTGAGCTGCGCCCCCTCCGGTGCCGGGTCCCCGAGCTCCTCGCCCAGCAGTCCGGCGAGCACCCGGGGGGCCGCGCCGCACAGCACCTGGCGCGCGCCGACGGTGTGCTCGGTGTCGCCGGACCGGAAGGTCACCTCGGCGTCGGTGCCGTCCGTGGCCACCGCCGTCACCTCGCAGCCGGTGCGCAGCTCGGCGCCGCCCGCCCGGGCCGCGTCGGCCAGGGCGCCGGTGAGCGCACCCATGCCGCCGACGGGGACGTCCCAGTCACCGGTGCCGCCGCCGATCACGTGGTAGAGGAAGCAGCGGTTCTGCCGCAGCGAGGGGTCGTGGGCGTGGCTGAACGTGCCGATCAGAGCGTCCGTCAGGACGATGCCGCGGACCAGGTCGTCGCTGAAGTGCCGTTCCACGGCCTCGCCGATCGGGCGCTCGAACAGCGTCTCCCAGGCGTCCCGGTCCGCCACCCGGTCGCGTAGCCCGTCGCGGCTCGGCAGCGGTTCGGTGAGGGTGGGGAACACCCGCCCGGCGACCTGGCGGGTCATCCCGTAGAACGCCTGCCAGGCCTTGAACTCGCGCTCCGAGCCGGTCAGTTCACGGAAGGCAGCGGCGGTCCTGGCGTCGTCCCCGGCGTCCACCAGCAGCCCGGTCGGCCGCCCGGCCCGGACGGTCGGGGTGTACGAGGAGATCCGCCGCCGGCGCACCTCGAAGCGCAGCCCCAGATCGGCGACGATCTTCTTCGGCAGCAGGCTCACCAGGTACGAGTACTGCGACAGGCGCGCGGCGACGCCGGGGAACGCCTGCGCGGACACCGCCGCCCCGCCGGTGCGGTCCAGCCGTTCCAGCAGCAGGACGCTGCGCCCGGCGCGGGCCAGGTAGGCGGCGGCGACGAGGGCGTTGTGCCCGCCGCCGATGACGACGGCGTCGTAGGACGCGCGGGCGGGCGGTCCCGCCGCCGGATCGGGCTGCATCCCGCCGTCCTATCAGGGTCGTGCGGTGGTTCGCCAGGGGGCGGTCGGTCGGGCCGGTCGTGTCCCGGTCAGCCGAGCGGGATGTCCTGGGCCCGCAGCGCGTCCAGGACCTGCGGGTACATCCGGGTCTTGATGGTGCCGAGGGTCGGGCCCGCCTTGGTGGCGTGGGCGGCGGCGAGCTCGACGGCCGTGCGGCGCACCGCGTCCTCGTCGGCCGTGCGGTCGACGATCGCGGCGGCGAGGGCGTCGTGGCCGCCGTAGCGGCGGGCGGTGGTCATCGCCTCGTGGGCCGCCTGCGGGGTCAGTCGGGCCTGGATCAGGGCCGACATCCCGGCGGTGAACGGGATGTCGATCTCGGCCTCGGGCAGGCACCAGTAGCCCCGGTCGCCGCGCATCACCCGGAAGTCGTGCGCCAGCGAGAACATCGCGCCGGCCGCGAAGGTGTGGCCCTGCAGGGCGGCCACGGTGACCACCGGCAGGGTCAGCAGCCTCGCCAGCAGCGCCTGGACGCCGGTGACGTACTCGGCGGCCCGGTCGGTGTGGGCGAACAGCCAGTCCAGGTCCAGGCCGTTGGAGTAGAACCTGCCGGTCGCCGCGGTCACCAGGGCGCGCGGGCCGTCGGCCTTCTCGACCTCGTCCAGCAGGGCGTCGACGGTGGCGAGCCAGTCGGGGTGGAAGCGGTTCTCGGTGCCCCCGAGGTCGAGGACGTAGACGTCGTCGTGGCGGTCGAGCGTCGGCATGGCGGGGCTCCTTCGCGAGGCGGGTCCGGGTGGCGGCCGCCAGCGGCCGGCACTGGGGCTACCGATCGGTAACTTAGTCGAACCGGCCGCTCCGAGGAAGGTCCCGCCGGCAACCGGCCGCCCGCACCGGGCGGAGCCGTGCTGCGGGCGGCCCCGAGCCGGAGAAGAATCGGAGGCCGGGGGAGCGGCCCGCACTGGGAGGTACCGGGTGAGTGACCTGCCGATCTCCGCCTACGCGCTGCTGTCCGACTGCCACTCCGCCGCCCTGGTCAGCACCGGCGGCTCGGTCGACTGGCTCTGCCTGCCCGCCTTCGACTCCCGCTCGGTCTTCGGCCGCATCCTGGACGCCGAGGCGGGCCACTGGCTGATCAGGCCCACCGCCGATCACACCGTCACCCGCCGCTACCTGGACCGCACGCTGGTGCTGCGCACCGAGTTCCGCACCGACACCGGCACGGTGGTGCTCACCGACGCGCTCGCCCAGGGCCCCGGCATCCGCGGCCACGGCCTCGGCCGGGGCGCGCCCCACCTGCTGCTGCGGGTACTGGAGTGCGTCGAGGGCACCGTCGAGGTCGAGACCGAGTTCGCGCCCAGGCCCGAGTACGGCATGATCCGGCCGCTGCTCATCCCGGTCGCCGCCGGACTGCGCTGCCACGGCGGCCCGGACACCCTCGGGCTGTCCTCGCCGCTGCCCTTCCGGGTCACCGACCGGGCCCGGGCCCGGTCGACGCTGCACCGCGGCGAACGGGCGGCCTTCGCGCTCCAGCACACCCGGGCCGGCGGCACGCCCCGGATGTGGTCGCAGCGGGAGATCGCCGTCTGCCTGGACGACACCGTGCTGGCCTGGCGCTCGTGGGCCGACGCGCACCAGGCGTACCGCGGCCCGTGGGAGGATCTGGTCGAGTGCAGCGGCCGGGTCCTCCAGGGGCTGACCTACCAGCCCACCGGGGCGATCGTCGCGGCGCCCACCACCTCGCTCCCGGAGGCGGTCGGCGGCGTGCGCAACTGGGACTACCGGTTCGCCTGGGTGCGCGACGCCTCGTTCACCCTGGACGCGCTCTGGGTCGCCGCCTGTCCGGACGAGGCCGAGGCGTTCTTCCGCTGGATGGCCCAGGCCGCGGCCAACGCCCCGGAGCACGGCGCCGACCTCCAGATCATGTTCGGCATCCGCGGCGAGCGGGACCTGACCGAACGCGAGCTCGACCACCTCTCCGGCTGGCGGGCCAGCCGTCCGGTCCGGGTCGGCAACGCGGCCTGGCGGCAGCGGCAGTCCGACGTGTACGGCGAGCTGCTCGGCGCCGCCCACCGGCTGCGCGCGTACCTCCGCGGCCTCGACGCCCCCACCAAGCGGTTCCTGGCGGGCCTCGCCGACGCCGCCGCGGCCCGTTGGCGGGAGCCGGACCAGGGCATCTGGGAGGTCCGCAGCGGGCCGCAGCACTTCGTCTACTCCAAGCTCATGTGCTGGGTCGCCCTCGACCGCGCGATCGAACTGGCCGAGGACCTCGGCGCCGGCGACCGGGTGCCGGGGTGGAGCGCCGCCCGCGAGGAGATCCGGACCGCCATCGAGGAGCAGGGCTGGAACGAGGAGGTGGGCGCCTACACCCAGGCGTTCGGCTCCGACCGGCTGGACGCCTCGGTCCTGGTGCTGCCGATCGCCGGTTTCACCCCCGCCACCTCGCCGCGGATGCGCCGCACCGTCGACGCGGTGCGCGAGCACCTCACCAGCCCCGACGGCCTGGTCTACCGCTACCTCGCCACCGACGACGGACTGCCCGGCGAGGAGGGCACCTTCCTGCTCTGCACGTTCTGGCTGGCGCAGGCCCTGGCGATGGCCGGCGACCTGGAGGGGGCGCGCCGGTACTTCGGCCGGGCGGCGGCCGCGGTCAACGACCTCGGGCTGCTGGCCGAGGAGGTCGACCCGGCCCGCGGCGAGCTGATGGGGAACTTCCCGCAGGCGTTCAGCCACATCGGCCTGGTGAACGCGGCCTGGGCGATCTCCGAGGCGGAGGCCGGGCGGGCCCCGGGCCGCCCGCAGGGCTGAGCGAGCGGCCCGGGGCCGGTCCGTTACGGCCGCTCGAAGAGCTGGGCGACGCCGCCGGCCGAGAAGCACAGCGCGCCCGCGAACGTCCCCCAGTTGGCGACGTCGACGTTGACCAGGCTGTCGGTCTCCGGCCGGGTGAAGGCGGCCAGCGCCGAGACCAGGAAGAGCACCGAGCCGAGCTGGTTGACCGCGACGATCCACCAGCCGAGGTCGTGCGGGCGCAGGCGCGGCCGGCCGTGGCAGACCTCCACCAGGGCCAGGTGCCCGGAGGCCAGGAACAGCAGGCAGCCGACCAGGTCGGGGGTCCAGATCAGCCGGTTCACCTGCTGGGCGGACAGCCCCTGCAGGAAGGAGTCCAGCAGGTTGATCCCGAACACCAGCGTCCCGACGAACAGCAGGAAGGTGGACAGCCAGTCGATCCGCAGCGGCTCGTAGCTCCACCACCGCCACCGCCGTGCGACCAGCGGCTCGACCGCACCACCGCGCCGCGGCGCGTTGACCGCCTGGAGCAGCGAGGCGTACCCGCCGGTGGTGAAGAACAGCCCCCCGGCGAAGTACACGGACGCGATCTGGGTGGGCGTGCCGGACCCGGTCTGGGCCACCGCCGCGCCGGCCGCGAACAGCGCGCCGCCGACGGTGAACGCCACCGCCGCCACCAGGTTGAGCCTGCCCAGCCGCCGCAGCACCGCGTCGTCCGCGCTGCGGACGGTCTCGGTCGCGCCGGTCGCGGCCGGTCGCAGGGTCAGTGCCCCGCGCTTGCGCGCGGCCCGCGACTCCCAGACCGCCGAACCGCCTTCCGCCAGCCGCCAGGTGACCCTGGTGATGAAGGGGCCGGCACCTTCCGTACGCCCGTCGGGTCGATCCACCGGTCGAGCGTATCCGCGCACCCGCCGTGGGCCCGGCCCACGCGGCCGAACCCGCACCGAACGGCGGAGCGGGACGTCCCAGGTGGGGGCCTTGGCGGATGACTAAGCGCTTGCTTAGACTGGGGGGATCACGGGACCGCCCGTTCGAACACCGCGGTGCACCGACCCGGGGCCGTCCGCCGGTGCACCGCCAGCCACAGGAGACGCCATGCCGGGAACGAACCGCCAGATCCGCCTCGCCGCCCGTCCGGTGGGCGAGGTGAAGCCCGAGGACTGGGCCCACGTCACCGAGCCGGCCGAGGCCCCCGGTGCGGGCCGGTTCGCGGGCCGGACGAAGTTCATCTCGCTGGACCCGGCCATGCGCGGATGGCTCGACGACCGCCCGTCCTACCTGCCGCCGGTCGGCCTCGGCGAGGTGATGCGGGCCGGGTCGGTGATCGAGGTGACCGAGTCCGAGCACCCGGACTTCCGGCCGGGCGACCACGTGGTCGGGACGTTCGGCGTGCAGGAGTACGTGGTCTCCGACGGCAGGGGCGCCCTCAAGGTCGACCCGTCGGCCGCGCCGCTGTCGACCTACCTGGGGGCGCTCGGCATGCCGGGCATGACGGCCTACTTCGGCCTGCTGGACGTCGGCGCGCTCAAGGAGGGCGAGACCGTGGTGGTCTCCGGCGCGGCCGGGGCCGTCGGCACCATGGCCGGGCAGATCGCCAAGGTCAAGGGCTGCCGGGTGATCGGCATCGCCGGCGGCCCCGAGAAGTGCGCGCTGCTGACCGAGGAACTGGGCTTCGACGCGGCGATCGACTACCGCACCGAGGACGTCCGCGCGGCGCTCCGCACCCACGCCCCGGACGGCATCGACGTCTACTTCGACAACGTGGGCGGCGAGATCCTGGACGCGGCGCTGACCCGGCTGGCGATGCACGCCCGGGTGGTGATCTGCGGCGCGATCAGCCAGTACAACAACGAGACGGCCGTGCAGGGCCCGTCGAACTACCTGTCGCTGCTGGTGCGCCGCGCCCGGATGGAGGGCTTCGTGGTCTTCGACTACGCCCCCCGCTTCCCGGCGGCCGCCCGGGAGCTCGCCGGCTGGATCGTCACCGGCCGGATCAAGGTGAAGGAGCACGTGGTCAAGGGCGACCTCGACGACTTCCCGCAGACCCTGCAGATGCTCTTCCGCGGCGAGAACACCGGGAAGCTGGTCCTGGAGCTGGTCTGACCGCCGCGCCGCGCGCTCCCTCGGCCGCCCGTCCTCCGTGCGATCAGCGGGCGGGCGGCCGGACCACACCGAGCAGCAGCGCCACCAGCTCGTCGACCACCTGGTCGAGGGTGGCCCGGAACTGCCCGGCCGTCCAGTCGTGCAGCAGGCCGTTGACGGCCCCGATGAACGCCGTCGCCGCGATCCGGTAGTCGCGCGGCGCGGCCTCGCCTCGCCGCGCGGCCGCGTCGGCCTCCGCGACGATCAGGTCCACCCAGCGGCTGCGCCGGACCAGCCGGCCGCGTTCCAGCTCCGCGCTCACCCCGACGATCTCGACGAACGCGATCCGCAGCCGCCGCGGGTCGTCCGTGGCGGCCGTGACGTAGGCGCGCAGCACGGCCGCGATCCGCGGTTCGAAGGTCTGGCCGGCGGTGTCGGCGAGGGCCCGCCGGACGGCCCGCTCGGTCCGGTCGTTGACCAGCAGGTGCAGCTGGGTGAGCACGTCCTCCAGGTTGCGGAACTCCTCGTAGAACTGACGGGTCGACAGCCCGGCTGCCTCGCACAGGCCCGTCACCGAGGCGGCCCGGTAGCCGGGCCGGTCGCCGAACTGCTCCAGGGCCGCCCGCAGGAACCGCTCCCGCCGCTCGGCCCGGCGCTCCTGCGCCGACCTGCCGCCGTACGTGCCCGTGGCCTGCCGCACTTCTCCGCCCCCGCCCGGTGGTCCTGCCCGGTGGTCCCGCCCGCCCGTCCGATTGTCCCGCACCGGGGTCTTGTCAGGGCCGCCGCGGCCTCCTTACCGTCGAGTAACGCGATCTGACCAATCGTCTTTTCAGACTTGGCATCCAGCTGCGAAGGAGTCGCGATGTCCCGCTCCGCACACGACCTGCTCCCGGACCGGCGGTTACGGCGCACCCGTGCCCTGATCGCCGCCGCGGCCGCGTTCGGCCTCGCCGCCGCCCTCCCCGCCGCCGCGGGGACGGCCGCCGGCGCCGTTGCGGCGAGCCCGGCCGGGCTGCGGGAGGTGATGTTCGTGGGCAACAACTGGGACGGCACCGCGGACGTCATCGAGTCCACCGGCGCCCTCACCCGGATCGGGCGGGTGAACGTCGTCCCGGACAAGGACGCCCGCCTCGCCGAGATCTACCTCAACCCCGTCAAGCTGGCGTTCTTCCTCGGCATCCGGCTCGGCCCGGGCGAGGGCCACGACCAGTTCGTCGACGACATGTACTCGACGCCGGACGGTTCGGCCGTGGTCGTCTCCCGCCCCAGCTTCGCCGACGTGGTCTCCGTCGACCTCGCCACCGGAGCGATCAACTGGCGCTTCCCCGTGGCGGGTTACCGCTCCGACCACATGGCCGTCTCGCCGGACGGCAAGCGCGTCGCGGTCTCCGCCTCCACCGCGAACACCGTCCACGTGCTCGACATCGGGACCGGGGCCCAGCTGGGGGAGTTCCACACCGGGGACAAGCCCCACGAGAACCTCTTCACCGACGGCGGCACCCGGATCTGGAACATGTCGATCGGCGAGGTCAACACCGCCCTGGACGCCCCCTGGCTGGACTGGACGAAGGGCGACCGCCGGATCACCGTCGCCGACGCCGCCACCTTCCAGCAGGTCAAGGTCATCGACATGCGGGACCGGCTCGACGCCGCCGGTCTGACCGGCCTGTCCGACGCCGTCCGTCCGGCCGTCTTCACCCCCGACGGGACGAAGCTCTACTTCCAGGTCTCGTTCTTCAACGGCTTCCTGGAGTACGACGTCGCCGCGGACCGCATCACCCGGGTCAAGACCCTGCCGAAGTCCCCCGCGACCAGCGAGGACCGCACCACCTGGGTCAACGACTCCCGTCACCACGGCCTGTCCGTCAGCCCGGCGGGCGACCGGCTGTGCGTCGCCGGGACGATGGACGACTACGCCACCGTCGTCGACCGGGCCACCCTCCAGGAGGGCCCCCTGGTGCCCGCCTCCAAGCCGTACTGGGCGACCGTCAGCGGCGACGGGAAGTCCTGCGTCATCTCCGAGAGCGGCGCCGACCAGGTCACCGCGATCGACTTCGCCACCGGCCGGAAGACCGCCTCGGTGGCGGTCGGCGACCACCCCCAGCGGGTCCGGCTCGGCCATGTCGCCCAGGGCTGGACCGGCCCGGCCGGCCGCTGACCGGCCCCGCGGGCCGGCACCGGGTGGAGCCGGCCGCTCCGGGAGTGGTGGACGGCGTCCCCGGGCGCCGTCCTGACGATCAAGCCGTACCGGTGGGCAGGGACGAGACGTCGATCGCGAGGTAGCCCGACGGGGTGCCTGCGACGAGCAGCCCGTGGCCTACCGCCAGTGCCTCGACCCTGTCCGCCAGGGACAGCGTCAGCCCGGTCCGGGTGTGCGGGTCCCAGATCCGCACCGTCTTGTCGATGCCGCCGCTGGCCACGCGCGCGGTGCCGTCGGGCGCGTCGAACGCCACCACCGCGCTCACCCAGTGGTCGTGGCAGGTGAGGGGTGCGCCCTCCAGGGCACCGGTGGCCGGGTTCCAGACCCGCACCGTCCCGTCGCCGCCGCCGACGGCCAGCCGCGGCGTGCCGTCGGCGGCGGCGAACACCGCCGCTGTCCGCGACCCGGTGGTGCTCCCGGTGAGGGGGCCGTCCTCCTGGGTGCAGGTGACCGGGTTCCAGATCCGCACCGTCCCGTCACTGCCGCCGACGGCCAGCCGCGGCGCGCCGCCGGCCGTGGTGACCACCATCAGCGACTCCACCCCCCTGGTGTTTCCGGTGAGGGGCGTGCCCTCCTGGGCGCGGGTGGCTGGGTTCCAGATCCGCACCGTCCCGTCGCCGTCGCCGACGGCCAGCCGCGGCGTGCCGTCGGGTGCGTCGAACACCGCCACCGCACGCACCCAGCTGGTGTGGCCGGTGAGGGGCGCGCCTTCCTGCGCGCCGGTGGTCAGGTTCCAGATCCGCACCGTCCTGTCGTGGCTGCCGGTGGCCAGGCGCGGGGTGCCGTCGGGCGCGGTGAACACCGCCACCGCCAGCACTCCGTAGATGCGGTCGTCGACGGGTTCGCCGTCCTGGGGGCGGGCGGCCGGGTTCCAGATCCGCACCGTGTGGTCCTCGCCGCCGGTGGCCAGGCGCGGGGTGCCGTCGGCCGCGGTGAACTCCGCCACCGCACTCACCCAGTGGTCGTCGCTGGTGACGGGTACCGCTTCCCGGGCACCGGTGGCCGGGTTCCAGATCCGCACCGCCCCGTCGTAGCTGCCGGTGGCCAGGCGCGGAGTGCCGTCGGCCGCGGCGAGCACCGTCATCGCCGCCACGCCGAAGCTGTGACCGGTGATGGTTTCGCCCTCCTGGGTACCGGTGGCGGGGTTCCAGATCCGGACCGTCCCGTCGCCGCCGCCGGTGGCCAGGCGCGGCGTGCCGTCGGGTGCGGTGAACGCCACCACCGCACGCACGACACCGTCGTGGCCGGTGAGGGTCGGGCCCTCCTGGGTGCCGGTGGCGGGGTTCCAGATCCGTACCGTCCGGTCATCGCTGCCGGTGGCCAGGCGCACGGCGCCGTCGGGTGCGGTGAACACCGCCACCGCACTCACCTCGTCGTCGTGGCCGGTGAGGGTTCGGCCCTCCTGGGCGCGAGTCGCCGGGTTCCAGATCCGGACCGTCCGGTCATCGCCGCCGGTGGCCAGGCGCACGGCGCCGTCGGGTGCGGTGAACACCGCCACCGCGACGACTGTGCCGCCATGGCCGGTGAGGGGGACCCCGTCCTGGCTTCCGGTGGTCGGGTCCCAGATCCGGACCGTCCCGTCATCGCCGCCGGTGGCCAGGCGCACGGTGCCGTCGGCTTCGGTGAACACCGCCACCGCGTTCACCTTGTCGGTGTGGCCGGTGAGCGAAGGGCCGTCCTGGGCGCGAGTCGCCGGGTCCCAGATCCGCACCGTCCGGTCCGCACCGGCCGAGACCAGACGCGCGGTGCCGTCGGGCGCGGTGAACACCGCCACCGCGTTCACCTTGTCGGTGTGGCCGGTGAGTTGCAGGTGGAGTTGACGTTGTCGGACTTCGCCGACGGTCAGTTCCGGAAGCCATCCGCGCGGGTTGCGGGGACGTGCCTCGGCCGGGGGCGGGGAGCCTTGGACGTAGCTGGTGCCGAGCCGGCGCCACCAACGGCGCCAGCCGGTCGTGCTGCCCGCCGACTGCTCGGTGGCGGCGGTGTCGCGGGCGTGGTGCTGGAGCAGGACGGTTCCGGCGATGGCCAGGGGCAGCTCGTGGGAGGGCAGGCCGTGGTCGAATGCCGCGGCGGTGACGCTGGTGAGGTCGAGGGCGTCGAGGACGTCGGTGTGGTCGGCGAGGGTGTGCAGAGCTCCGACGGTGTGGCCGAGGCGGGCGTGGGCGGCGAGGTGGTGGCGGATGTAAGGGCTGACGACCGCGGCCGGCGGGGCGGCGGCGTCCTCCTGCGTGCCCAGGCTGTGCCGGCCGTGCCGGGCGAGGGCGGCGGTGAGGAGGGCATGGGCACGAGCCGTGTCCGGGGCGGCGGTGAAGTGTTCGGTGAAGGTGCGGTGGGCGAGGCGGTAGACGCTCCTCTCGTGTTCGTGGTCGAGGGTGAGGTAGGGAGCGGCGTCCCGTAGCAGCTCGGGGATGCTGCCGCCGGTGCCGGTGCCGGTCCGGCTGTCGAGGGCGTCGGCGGCAAGGGCCCAGATGCCGTCCTGGTCGGGCAGGCCGCGGCCCTGGGCGAGGCCGAGGGCACGCAGGAGGGGGGTGTAGTCGGGGTTGGTGCGGTGGAGTCGCTGGAGGGCGCGGGTGAACAACTGGCGGTGGGTGCGGCCGATCAGGGGGGTGGGGTCGGTGAGGAGGCCCGGGTCGTTGAGGAGTTCGTGGGCGGCGAGGCGGGCGTAGAGGAACTGCTGCGGTTCGGCGCCGTGGTGCTGGTGCCGGTGCTCGGTGACGAGGCGGTGGACGGCCTCCTCGATCGTCGTGTCGTCGGCGTCGAGGGCACCGCGGTGTCTGGCGGCGTCGAGCTTGGCGCGCAGGTATCCGGCGAGGGCCTCCGGGTCCTGCTTCACCTCGACGCGTTCGACGTCGGGCTGCGGTTCGTCCCCGTGACGGGTCGGCCGGGGGCGGAGCGCGTCGAGGATGTCGGTGTCGGTGGGGGCGGGCTGGTCGGGGCCTTCGTGGGTGGAGCCGCGGGTGCCGATGACGACCCGGACGGCGGGCAGGGCGGCGAGGGGGCGCAGGAGGAGGTCGGCGATGAGGAGCGGCTGCTCGGCCTCGTCGAGCGCGTCGAACAGCAGCGTCAGCCGGGTCGCCCGTGCGCGCAGCCGGGCGACGGCTCGGGCGGCGAGGACGCCGGGCGGCTGACCGTCGTCGGCCTGCCGGGCGAGGTCGGGCAGGCCGGCGGCTTCGGCGAGGAGCCGGACGGTGCGGGCGAGGGTGAGGCCGGAGAGGTGGGCGACGAGGTCGAACGGGTCGTCCGGGCACGGCACTTCGGCGGGCAGCGCGGTCAGGTGGCCGTGGCGGACGAGGATGTCGCGCAGCTGGGTACGGGTGTGCAGCAGGACGTGGCCGAGGAGGGCCGACTTGCCGGAGCCGGCGGGGCCGGTGACGACGAGGGCGCCACGGGTGGCGGTGGCCAGCCAGCGCAGGATGTGGTCGCGTTCCTCGGTGCGGCCGTGGAAGTACCAGGCGAGTTCGCCGAGTTCGGCGCCGGACGCCTTGGGGAGGAAGTGCCGCTGGTCGTCGGTGGGCAACCGGTCGAGGACGGCCTGGAGTTCGGCGAGCTGGTCCAGCGGCGCGGACACGGAGGTCGCGGCATCGGGGGTGTGACGCACGAGCCGGTCGCTGTGCACGGCCCTGTCGCCGCGGTAGCCGCCACGGAGTTCACGGTCGAGTTCGACGCCGAGTTCGGCGAGGCCGATGGCGGGCTTCCCGCGGAAGGTGATGGTCAGGACGCGGTGGAGGGCGTTGGTGAAGGCGCCGAGCTCGGCGTAGCCCTCGGCGGCGGTGGACAGCAGCAGGTAGCGGCTGGCATCGCGGTACTTCTTGCCGAGGAGGATGCGATGCACCTCCTGGGCGAAGTCCTGGGAGAAGCAGGCGTCGATGACGACGATCGCCCAACTGCCCTCGTTGTCGGGGTGGATCTGGCGGCTGCCGATGGCGCGGGCGACCTCCTCCGGGGAGACTCCGTCGTCGATGGGGGCGGGGGTGCGGTGGTGGGCGAGGTGTTCGGCGCTGCCGTGGCCGACCCAGTAGAGCACCGTGTTGCCGCTGCGGGCGGTGGTGGGCCGTTTCCACTCGCCGAGCCGGTCCTCGACGGCCTGCCGGTCCCGTTCGTCCTCGGGGGCCGTCCAGGTGTTGATGCGCAGGCCGTAGGGGGCGAGCAGGTCGGCGATCGCCCGGACGTGGGCCTCGGTGTCCAGGGCGGGGTGGTGCCGGTAGGCGGTGAAGTTCACCGGGAACAGCTCGATCCCTCCGCCCTCGGGGGGCGGTTCGGTCGTGTTCCGGTCGGTGTCGACGGGTGCGGTCAAGGCGGGGTTTCCGAATTCAGGCGTCGGGTGGGCTGACGAGGACGAGCTGGGTGATCGGTACGTGGTCCTCGGCGTCCAGGGTGACGCGGTACAGGTCGGGCGCGTCGGCGGTGAAGCGGGCGGCGAGGACGCCGTCCGTGCGGTCGGGATCGCGGCGCAGGGTGAGCGGGTGGCCCATGCGGCCGGTGGTGGCGCTGCGGACGGTGAGGCTCACCCTGACCGGGGTGTCGAGGCCGGTGGCGCGGAGGATGAGCGGCTGCCCGAACGTCCCGCCGAGGCGGGGGGTCTCCAGGCCCGGTCCGGCGCTGGTGCCGGAGAGGCGAGGACCCGGGGGGCGTTCCAGGGCGATGTTGCGGAGTTGGCGCAGGACCTCGTCGTGGCGCATCAGGGTGCCGTGCTGGCCGAAGACGTAGGTGAGTGCTTCGGTCCCGCCGGCCTGGGCGGAGGGGGCGTGGACGGTGCCGTCGCCGCGGGTGTCGCGGCGGGCGGGGATGCCGGTGGCCGGGTCACGGACGAGCTCGCCGTCCTCGCCGACGTCGAAGGCGTGGTGCCGTCCGACGGCGACCGCATGCCCGACGTGCGGCTGTTCGTCGAGGGTCTGCACGGTGGCCTGCGCCTCGCCGACGATCGCGCGGTGCCCGGGCATCGCGAACGGGTGCTCCCAGCGGCGGGTGTGTTCGTCGAGCGAGCGGGCGGCCAGGTGTTCGTCGCCGCCGAGCCGGGCGACATCACGGGCGGTGAGGCGGTCGACGTCCGGTCCACGGTCCAGGCAGCGGTAGCCGGGCAGCAGGTCGTGGACGCCCGGCAGGGTCGCCGCCATCGCCTGCACCTGTCGCAGCAGCCCGGCCGGTTTCGCCCCGGCGTGCAGGAGGTTGAGGGTGAGGACGGACTTCGCGGAGCCGAGGAACGGGGTTCCGACGGTGACCACCGCCCGGGTGTCGGCGGCGAGTTCGGGATCCTGCTCCAGTGCGGCCCGCACCACCAGCCCGCCCATCGAGTGGGCGGCGAACAACAGCCGAGGCCGCCGTCCACCGGCCGCCCCCCACCCGGGCCGGGCGGCGACCTGCTCCCGCCAACTGGTCAGGTGCGCGCGGGCCGCGCGCGCGAGCACCGCGCCGTTGTAGGCGACGGCGAGGCGCCAGTCGTACGGGAACGGCGCCACCGCCTCGGGCGCCAGCGCGACCTTCCGCAGGGTCTCGACCACCTCGCCGTAGGGGTCCAAGCCCTCCAGGACGGGAAGCCACCACGGCTTCGCCAGCAGCCCGGTCGCCCGAACGCGGGTCAGCGGCGCCCGCGGGAAGGTGTCGGCGTCGGCGGCCCGCTCCGACTCGTCCGCCCGCAGCGCGCCGAACAGCCCCTCACCGGCCGACGCGTTCGTCAGCATCCCGAGGTCCACGCCCCACAGCGGGCGGCCCGTCGCGGCGTCCCGCAGGACGCTGCCCATGATGCCCGGCACCACGACACACGCGTCCGGCGTCCGATCGTCGAACACCGGCGGCACGCCCGAGTAGGGCACCGCACCGCCGAACCCGCCGTCCCCCATGCTCCCCATGCCACCCGACGATAGGGGAGCAGACCCGCCACGCGTGCGGGCTTCGTCGAGAACGGCCGCACCCCGGCAGCCAGGCCGGCCGCCGACGGATCCGTGTGCCACAGAGGAAATGTGACGGATGCTCAGCGGGCGCCGTGGCTGGCGGCGGAACCATCGGCAGGCCGTGAACGGGGTGCTGCACCGGATCCGTCCCGGCGTCCCGTGGCGGGATCCTCCGGAGCGGCTCGGGCCGTGGAAGACGGTCTGACCTCACCGGAGCAGACCATGGCCGCGCCGCCACCGCCGGCGGCCGCCGCGTTCACCGGGCTGGCCTTCGACACCTGCACCGCGCCGCCGGTGGCGGCCATGGCGGCCTGGCGCGGGACGTCCCCCTACGGCGCCGTCGCCGTCTACGTCGGCGGTCGCAACCGCGGCTGCGCGCAGCCGCAGCTCACCGCCTCCTGGGTGACGGCGGTGAGCGCCGCCGGCTGGAGGCTGGTCCCGCTGTACGTCGGGGCCCAGCCGCCGTGCCGGACGGGCGGCGGCCCGGAGCGGATCACCGCGGCGACGGCGGACTCGCAGGGCGCGGCCGACGGCGCCGACGCGGTCGCCCGGGCGTCCGCGCTCGGGATGAGGCCCGGCAGCACGCTCTACCTGGACGTCGAGGACTACGACGCCGCGGACACCGCCTGCGGTGACGCGGTGCTCGCCTACACGCAGTCCTTCGACCGGGCGGTGACGGCGCGCGCGTACCGGCCGGGCTTCTACGGCTTGAGGGCTCCGGCGCGGCCCGCATCGCCGCTGCGGCCGGCCGGGGCGCGCCGGACCTGCCCGACGCGCTCTGGTACGCGAAGTACGACGGCGTGGCCGACACCACCGGCGGTTTCCCGTACCCGGCCGGGCTGTTCACCGGCCACCGCCGCGGCCACCAGTACCAGGTGAACCGGCGGGAGACCTACGGGGGCGTCACCCTCACGGTGGACCGCGACGCCTGGGACGCCCCGGTGGCCGTGACCGGCTGACCGGCAGCCGCGCACGCCCGGAAAGCGGAGGGACCCCGGCCGGCCGGCCGGGGTCCCTCCGCGGTGTGGTGCGGGGCGGCTCAGTGGCCGGGCCCGCCCACGGTCTCCAGCTGCTCGGCGGCCGCCGCGGGGACGGCATCGCCACGGCGCTTGAGCAGCGCCCAGCCGATCGCCAGGCAGACGGCCCAGCCGGCGCCGACGTACAGCGAGACGCGGCTGTCGGGGTCGATGGCGATGAAGACGGTCACCATCAGCAGGAAGGCCACCGCGATCCAGCTGCACACCGTGCCGCCGGGGGCGGGGAAGGAGGACGCGGGGAGGCGGCCGGCGACCACCGCGCGGCGGTAGCGGATGTGGCTGACCAGGATCATCAGCCAGGTCCAGATGCCGGCCGCGGTGGCGACCGAGGTGACGTACCCGAAGGCCTTCTCCGGCACGACGTAGTTGAGCAGCACGCCGACGCCCATCAGGACGGCGGACAGCGTGATGCCGACGGCCGGGGTCTTGCTGCTGCTCAGCCGGCCGAGCGCCCTGGGGGCCTCGGAGTTGGCGGCGAGGTCGCGCAGCATCCGGCCGGTGGAGTACATGCCGGAGTTGCAGGAGGAGAGCGCCGCGGTGAGCACCACGAAGTTGACGATCGCGGCGGCGAACGGGATGCCGATCTTGGAGAAGGCGGCCACGAACGGGCTCACGCCGGCCTGGAACTCGGTCCACCGGACCACCATCAGGATCACGCTCAGCGCGCCGACGTAGAAGACGATGATGCGCCAGGGCAGGGCGTTGATGGCCTTGGGCAGGGTCTTCTCGGGGTTCTCCGACTCGCCCGCGGTGACGCCGATCAGCTCGACGGCGAGGTAGGCGAACATCACGCCCTGGAGCGTCATCAGGCTGGAGCCCACGCCCTTGGGGAAGATGCCGTCGTGCGCCCAGAGGTTCGAGACCGCGGCCGTGTCGCCGGCCTGGCTGAAGCCGAAGGTGACCACGCCGAGGCCGATCACGATCATGCCGACCAGTGCGGTCACCTTGACCATCGAGAACCAGAACTCGATCTCGCCGAACAGCTTCACCGAGATCAGGTTGGCCACGTACAGGACCACCAGGAAGACCAGCGCGGTGACCCACTGCGGGACCTGCGGGAACCAGTAGTTCACGTAGATCGCGGCGGCGGTGAGCTCGGCCATGCCGGTGACGACCCACATCAGCCAGTACGTCCAGCCGGTCACGAAACCGAAGAACGGGCCGAGGAACTCCCGGGAGTACTCGGCGAAGGAGCCGGAGACCGGGCGGTACAGGAGGAGCTCGCCGAGCGCCCGCATGATGAAGAAGACGATCACACCGGCGATCGCGTACATCAGGATCAGGCTGGGGCCGGCCTTGGCGATGTTCGCGCCCGCGCCGAGGAAGAGCCCGACGCCGATGGCACCGCCGATGGCGATCATCTGGACCTGGCGGCTGTTGAGTCCCCGCTCGTACCCCTCTTCGGGAGCGGTGCCGGCCGCCGTACCGCCGTCGCTGTGCTTGTCGACCTGCACTGAGGTCATGGTGATGCGCCTTTCTCCATGCGCGGTCCGTGGCGGCAGGCCACGGGCCGGATCACGATCCCCCCGGATGTGGATGGAGTGCGGGCCGGCGGTCCGCCGGCCCAGCGCACTGCTCGGACAGGGGTGGCGTCCGGCAGCGATCGTGCAGATCTATCACAGCGGACCGGGCCTCCCGGGCCGGGAACTGTGGCGCGGATCACCGGAAGAATGGGACAAACGGGTGTCAAGTCCGGCATAAACGGGTCAACCTGGTGATCTGATCGTTATCCGGATCTGAGCCTCCTCTGAGCGAACACCGCCCGTCCGCCCGAGCCACCCGTCCGCCCGGGCCGCCGCCCGGGCCGGCAGCGTCAGGACCGCGGCAGGCCGCCGAACTCGGCCAGGGCGTCCGCCACGATCGCGTTCAGACGGCCGTGGTGGGCGCCCCGCCAGTAGACCTGCCCGCAGTCGCCGCACTGCGCGAACACGTCGTACGAGCGCTCGGTGCCGTCCCGGAGCCGGTCGTGCACCTCCTCCTTCGCGGCGCTGTGCAGGAGACCGTTGCACGCCGTGCACCTGGTCCAGGGGGCGAGCGGCGGCTCGAACCGGGACAGCACGTCCCGCAGCTGGTCGTCGGGGCGGTGGCTGTAGACGTGCGCGCCCGCCCACAGCTCGCGGCGGCGCAGCAGCCCGCGGTCGCGCGAGAGCATCACCCTCCGCTCCGCGGCCGAGCGCGCGGCCAGCGCGGCGTCGCCGATGTCCACGCTCTCGTAAGCGGTGTCCACGCCCAGCAGCCGCAGCCGCCGGGCCAGCGTGCCGAGGTGGACGTCCAGCAGGAAGCGGGCCGGCCCGGGAAGCCGCTGCGGCCGGCTCACCGCGCACACCGAGACCTCCTCGCCCGCGCCCGGCACGTGCGAGACGTCCACCGGCCGCCCGCCCGCCAGGAGCGCGCCGACCTCGGTCAGCGGCACCCCCAGGGACTCCACGACGTGCCCGAGCGTCGACACGCCGTCCGTACGGACCGCCGACCGCCCGGCCCGCTGCGCCGAGGCGACGAACAGGTGCAGCTCGGGGGCGAACTCGATCCAGATCTCCGGTCTCTCCACCCGCCCAGGATGCCAGCGGGGCGTACCGCCGGGCGAGACATTTCCGGTCCGCGGACCCTCGCCGGCCGCCCGCCCGGTCCTGGTCACGCACAGTCAGAGCCCCGCGCGCACAGGCCTGGTTGAGCGTCCGCAGGGCGCACGGACGGTGACCGGGCGCGGGATCGGCGGCCCAGGATGCAGGAACCCGCGGACCCTCGCAACATGGAAGGGTCAGAGCCCCCACGGCTGCCCCGGCCGGTTCCCGGCCCGTCCGCCGTGCACCCGTCCCCGGCTGTGGGGCGTACCCCGGCTCCGTCGTCCAGCGTCCCGCAGCTCCGCGCTCCCGGAGGCACCGAGATGTCCGTGCTGTTCTTCGACATCGGGGCGACCCTCGCGGACGCCGCCGTCGGACCTGACGGCTCGTTGGAGCTCCACCCGCTGCCCCGGGTGTTCGAGGTCCTCGACGCCTTCGCCACGACCCGCAAGGGCGTCATCTCCAACCCCGGTCCGGGGGAGGCGGCGAAGGAGCGCGCGGCGGCCGCGCTCCGGGCCGCGTTCGGGGACCGGTTCCCCGACCCGGACCTGATCCACTGGGGGCCGAAGACGAGCCGTGACGCCTTCGACGCCGCGGTCGTCTCCGCGGGCGTGCCGGCCGGCGACTGCGTCTTCACCGGCGAGGACCCGGACGAACGCGGACGGGCCCGCGAGAGCGGTCTGCGCACCGCACCCCACCCCGTCCTCACCCGCGCCGCCGTCGACGGCCGGGCCGTCCTGTGGGTCAGGATCGGCCTCCCGCCCGGCCGCGGGCCGGCCGAGCTGGACGAGGCGGTCTCCTCGGCGGAGGTCGTGCCGGTCCACGTGGCCTCCGCACACCTGGTGCTCGCCATGGCGACCGAGCAGGGCGTCGCCGTACTGGAGTCGGCCGGGTTCACGGCCGACCGGCGCGGGCCGGTGGACGAGACCTCGGCCTTCCTGCTGCGGGACGACCGGCCCGTCCCGGCCGCGCCGGCGCCCGCGGGCGCCTCCGCCGGGCAGCGGCGGGCCGCCGAGGCCGAGCTGCGCGCCGCCGCCGCGTTCGCCTTCGCCGCCGAACGGCTCGACGGCTCGGCGGAACCCGCGGGCCGGGTGCCGCCGGTCGCCTCGCTCGGCACGGCTCCGGGCGGCGTGTACCTCGCCGTCGGCGCCGGCGCCCCGGTGGAGCGGCTGCACCTGCCGGGAACCAGGCCAGGCCACCTCGAACGGCTGCTGCCCGACCCGGCGCTGCTCGCGCGCCCGGGCGGGGCCGGGGCCCCGGGGCTGCTCGGGGACGGCTTCGCCGCCCTCGGCGCGCCCTCGCCGCAGACCGTCGCCGCGGTGCGGTCGACGGTCACCCCGGAGGCGATCCGCGACCACGTCGCCCGCCTCTCCGGTGCCCGGCCGCTGGTCGACGGCGAGCCGTTGACGGTCCGCAGCCGGGACGTGTCGAGCGAGCAGAACCCGCTCGTCGTCGACGCGCTGGCCCGGCGGTTCCAGGACCTCGGCCTGACGGTCCGGCGGCACTCCTTCACCTGGCGGGGCCGGCGGCTGTTCAACCTGGAGGCCGAACACCGGGTGGCGGGTGCCCAGGCGGCCGTCCTGGTCACCGCGCACCTCGACTCGACCGCCGCCGAGGGCGAGTTCCTCGACGGCGCCGGCCGGCCGCGCCCGTACGATCCGGCCCGCGACCCGGCGCCCGGCGCCGACGACGACGGCAGCGGGGTCGCGGCGGTGCTGGCCACGGCCGAGTGCCTGCACGCGGTGCTCGCGGCCGGGCGGGTGCCGACCGGCTCGCTGCGGTTCGTGCTGTTCAACGCCGAGGAACAGGGGCTGGTGGGCAGCAAGTTCTACGCCCGGGCGGCCGCCGCCGCGGGGGACGGCATCGCCGCCGTGCTGCAGATGGACATGATCGCCGGATTCCGCGGCGGCACCCGCACGGTCGAGATCCACGCGGGCTCCGCCGTGCCCGGCCCGGCCGGGGCGGCCTCCGACGCGCTCGGGGGCGTCCTCGGTACGGCCGTCGCGGCGGTGGAACCCGGCCTGGTCGTCCAGCGGCTGACCGGGGAGGACGACCCGGCGGCCGGCCGCAGCGACCACGCGAGCTTCCACGAGCGCGGCTGGGCGGCCGTCGCGGTCTCCGAGAACTTCTTCGACGACACCGCCCCGGCCACCGGCACCCGCCAGTACCACCGGCCCGGTGACACCCTCACCGACCGGGACCACAGCACGGAGTACGCGACGTCCATCGCCCGCACCGTCGCGGCAGCCGCTCTGACTCTCGCGGGCCTCTGAGGCATCACCAGCGGCCTTGGAGCCGTCACCACCGAGGACCACGCCATGACCGACATCATCGACAGACGGAACACCGGCTACGACAGGTTCGCCGGCGCCGCCGAGCCCGGCAAGGTCAACCACTTCACCGGGCACCCCAACGAACTGCGGGCGTCCGCCGCGCCGAGCATCGCCGGCCTGGCCCCCGGAGGCGGGGAGGCCGTCCCCGACGCGGTGTACATCGCCCACGCGAAGGCGTACGTCGCCTCGGTGACGGGGGCGATGGGCTTCGCGGCCGACGAACCCGCCGAGTTCCAGGCCGATCCGACGCTGACCACGACCAGCGAGGGCATGCGCGTCGTGAGCCTGCAGCAGACGCTGAACGGCATCGAGGTGTGGGGCATGGCCCCGAAGGTCTGGCTGCACCGGGACGGCACGGTGGACCGGGTCGTCGGTGACACCGCCAGCGTGCCGGCCGACCTCCCGGCCACCCCGGCCGTCCCGGCCGAGACCGCGCTGCGGGTGGCGGCGGCGAAGGCCGCCGAGGCCCGGACGCTGCGCACCGCCTTCGGTGACGACCTGCTGCCCGCGCTCGACGTCTCCGCCGGGTTCGAGCGGGTGTCGCACCAGCCGCGCAGCGACCAGCCGATGACCTTCAGCAAGGGGGCGTTCGAGGAGGCCGTCCCGGCCCGGCTGGTGTACCTGAACATGGGGGAGGAGATCCGTCTGTGCTGGCTGTTCACCTTCTCCCGGGAGCACTTCGTCGCGCAGTACCGGGCCTTCGTCGAGGCGGACGGGCGCACCAGGGACCCGAACGCCCCGGAGATCCTCTACTTCTACGACACCGTGCGCCACGCCGTCACCGGCCGGGTGTTCCGCCGCAACCCGGCCGAGAGCGGTTTCGACCTCGCCGACTTCCCGCTGCCGACGGCCGACTACCCGACCCTGCCCTCGACCGGGCTGCCCGCCGGATTCCCGCTGCCCTGGCTGGACTTCGTGAACGGGACGGTGTCGACGGTCGGCAACAACGTGGCCGCGGTCAACGCGAAGGACCGTCAGCCGTTCGAGGTCCCGGTGGACGCGACGGGCAACTCGGTGTTCAGCCCGCCGGAGAACACCCCCGAGCAGTTCGTCACCAACATCTTCTTCTTCTGCAACTACATGCACGACTTCTTCATGATGCTCGGCTTCACCGAGGAGCACGGGAACTTCCAGACCAAGAACGTCACCGGCAAGGGCAAGGGCGCCGACCCGGTCCTCGCCTTCGCCCACCCGGGTGCGGTGACCGGTACGGCCAACATGGCGACCCGGGCCGACGGCCAGGCCGCCGTGATGAACATGGGGATGGTCACCTCCACCGGCCGGCACACCGCCAACGACGCCGACGTGGTGTTCCACGAGTTCACCCACGGCGTCACCAACCGGCTGGTCGGCGGGCTCCTCGACGCGGACGCCCTGAACGAGGACCAGTCCGTCGCGATGGGCGAGGGCTGGGGCGACTACTTCGCCCTGACCACCCGCAACTTCTCGCAGTCCGAGGAACGGACCGTCACCGGCAGCTGGGTGGTCAAGCGGTCCGGCGGCATCCGGCAGCGCCCGTACGACAGCGCGTACCCCGGCACCTTCGGGGACATCGGCAAGGGGCAGGGCGAGGTCGCGGGCGCCGGCAACGGGGACCTGACCTACCAGGAGGTGCACGACGTCGGCGAGATCTGGTGCGCGACCCTGATGGAGCTGACCCGCAGGGTCGGTACCGCGCTCGGCGACAAGCGGCGGGGCTACCGGGTGAGCTGGCAGGCGGTCGTGGACGGCCTGAAGCTGACCCCGAAGAACCCGTCCTTCCTGGTCGCCCGGGACGCGATCCTGCGCGCCCTGCGGGCCCTGCGGGGCGGCGCGCTGACCCCGGCGGAGTACACCGCCGCCCGGCTCGCGGCCTGGGAGGCGTTCGCGAGGTTCGAGATGGGGTTCGACGCGTTCTCACCGAACGCCTCGTTCGTCGGCTGCCGCGGTGGCACGGCCATGCCGCCGGCCGGCTCGGAGGACTGACGGCCGGGCGGGGGCGGGCCAGTCGGCGTCCGGCCGGGCGGGTTCAGTCCGCGAGGGTGATGCGGATGCCGACCGTGCCGCTCTCGCCGCGCCGCAGCCGACTGCCTATCAGGGTCACCACCCCGAGCAGGCCGTACTTCTGTCGCAGCAGCGTGCGGTAGGCAGCCGTCCGCTCGGGCGTGCAGATCTCCGCCACGGCGGGGTACTGCTCGCCGGTCGGGTTGCCGCGGGCGTCGCACGGACCGACCAGCACGTCGGCGCGGTTGCGGATCCGGCGTACCTTCCACGACTCGGCGGCCGTCCAGACCCCCAGCGCGGTGCCGTCCCGGACCACCCAGACCGGGGTCGGCACCGCGGTGCCGTCCTTGCGGAAGGTGGTGACCAGCAGGTAGCTCCCGGTGGCGAGTCGGACGAGGCGTTCCAGCCGGTCGTTCGGTGTGGCATCCATGGCGGGAATTCTAGGGGTCACCCCGGCCGCCTCCCCGCCGACGGCGCCCGCGCCCCGCCGCCGCGCCGCGGCCGGGCCCCGCCCGGCGCCGCGACGGGAAGGGACGGGACGGGAAGGGCTACGTCGCGGCGCTCGCCCCGCGGCCGAGCAGCGGCGAGCTGCTGCCGTCCAGCAGGACGCGGGCCACCAGCTCGGGGTTGTCGCCCATCGGGACGTGGCCGCAGTCGGCGAGCGGGACGAACCGCGCGGCCGGCAGCAGCAGGCGGGCCCGGCGGCCCTGGGCGTACGGCAGCAGGCGGTCCCGGCTTCCCCAGGCGATGGTCACCGGGACCTCGGACGGGATGGCGGTGGGGAAGCCCTGGGCCTGCTCGGCGCGCCCGGCGACGAGGGTCTGCCGGAAGCCGGGGGCGTGCAGCAGGGCGCGGGTGTCGAGCAGGAGTTCGTCCGGGTCGAGCCGCTCGGGGCGTCCGTAGATCATGCCGAACATCAGCCGGCGGCCCTGCGGGTACTCCGCCAGCCTGGCCCGGACCGGTTCGGGGGTGCGGGCGGCGAAGCGGTGCAGGTTGAGCACGCCGCGCGCGTACAGGAAGCCGGAGCGGCGGTAGAAACCGGCCGGGGAGAGCGCCGTCGCCGAGGAGGCGAGCCCGTGCCGGGCGGCGTGCAGGGTGAAGAGCCCGCCGAGCGAGTTCCCGGCCACGTGCGGGCGCTCGACGCCGATGGACGCCAGGAAGTCGCCGAGGACCCGCATCGCGCTGTCGACGGTGTACGGCACCCCGGCGGGCAGCGGCGGTGAGGCGCCGAAGCCGGGGAGGTCGACGGCGATCACCTCCCGCTCCCGGGCGAGCAGGTCCAGGACGGGCTTCCAGCCCTGCCAGCGGTGTCCGATGCCGTGCAGCAGCAGGAGGGGCGGGCCGTCGCCCCGACGCTCGTGTACAAGGTCCATGACCACGAGCCTAAGCCGAAGTTACTCGCCAGTCACTCCCTTGTGAGAACTTTCGTCAATAGTCCGGAACCCGGACCCGTCCGGCCGCGCCGCGGCGCCCCGCAGCACCGCCGCCAGCTCGGGCACGAACGGTGCCGCCACCCCGAGGTCGGTGGCCCGCGGGTAGTCCGGACGGCCGGCGTACGAGGGCAGCTCGCGCAGCGCCCGCAGGCCGAAGTAGCCGGGCCGGCCGGGCTCCCGCACGGCCGGCGGCTCCGGGTCGCGCCCGGCCGCGACGTCCGCCAGCGTGCGTTGGAACAACCGGTGGCAGGCCTGCACACCGCGCAGCAGCACCTGGTGGTAGCGGGCCTCCGGGCCGACCGGGAAGGCCAGTTCGGCGAGCACCCGGCCGGTGTCCACGCCCGCGTCGACCTCGTGCAGTGTCGCGCCGTACTCCCGGTCGCCCCGCAGCAGCGCGTACGCCACCGCGGCCGAGGGCAGCCCGCGGTGCTGCGGCAGCAGGCCGTTGTGGATGTTGTAGATCCGCAGCCCCCGGGAGAGCAGCGGCGCACGGAAGATCATCCGGTTGTTGACCGACCAGACCACGCCGTCACCGCAGCGGTCGAGCAGCTGCCCGGCCACCGCGTTGACGTCCGGGGTGGTCAGGTGCGCGGTGGCGCCGTCGCCCGGGTCGTCGGCCGGGTCGTCCGAGACCACCAGGTCGACCCGGTGGCCGGTGGTCAGGGCGTGGGTGACGGCCCGCCGGAGCAGGGCGCCGCGGCCGACGAAGATCACGCCGTGGCCCCCTTCGCGGCGGTGCGGGCCGTCCCCGAGCGCCGCGCGGCCCGTACCGCGTCGCACACCCGTGGCAGCGTCAACTCACCGAGGGAATCGCCGAGTCCGTCCATGAAGGCGTCGGCCGCGCGCGGATCCAGCAGTTCCTCGGCGACGGTCGAGAGCATCTCCAGCACGGCCAGCGAGTCGCCGCCGAGGTCGTGGAAGTCGGCGGCCGGCCCGATCGCCCGGCGCTCCAGCCCGAGCGCCCGCGACCACACCTCGGCCACCTGCTCCACCAGTTCGTCGGCCGCCGGTCCCGCCCCGGTCGGGCCGCCGGGCGAGGTGTCCGGCGAGGTGTCCGGTGAGACGCCCGGCGGAAGGGACGGCTCCCCGAACGGGTCGGGCAGGGCCGCCAGGTCCGCCTTGCCTGACACCGTCAGGGGCAGCGCGGCCACCGGCAGCACGACCGCCGGCACCAGGTGCGCGGGCAGCAGCGTGGCCAGGTGGTCACGGAGCGCCGGCCCCAGCCCGGCGCCGGTGCGGCCCGCGCCCTCGGTGGTGAGCACGTACGCGCACAGCGCCGGAGCCCCGCCCGGGCGGGTGCGGACGGCCACCACGGCCGTGCGCACCGCCGGGTGGCCCTCCAGGGCGGCCCGCACCTCGGCGGGCTCGATCCGGTGCCCGGCGATCTTCACCTGCTCGTCCTCGCGTCCCACGAACTCCAGCTCCCCGCCCGGCAACCGGCGGGCGAGGTCGCCGGTGCGGTAGCGCCGCACCCCGTCCGCGCCGACCGGGAAGGAGACCGCGTCCAGATCGGGCCGGCCCAGGTAGCCGCGGGCCAACTGCGGCCCGGAGAGCAGGATCTCGCCGACGGCGTCCGTCCGGTCGGGTCCGACCGGGGCCCCGGAGCCGTCCACCAGCTCGACCCGGACCTGCGGCGCGGGCCGGCCGATCGGGACGACCGGACCGGTCTCGGTGCCGTCCAGGACGTGCGCCAGACAGCCGACGGTCGCCTCGGTGGGCCCGTACCCGTTGATCAGCCGGGCCCCCGGCCCGAGCCGGCGCCGGACCCGGTCGGCGGCGGCCCGGGTGAACTGCTCGCCGCCCACCAGCAGGGTCCGCAGCCCTGCGAGGCCGAGGCCGTACGCCTCCATCAGGTCCAGGTGGGTCGGGGTCACCGCGAGCGTGTCGGCCCGGTGCCGCTCCAGCAGTTCGCGCAGCGCGGGCCGGGTCGGCTCGCCCGGGACCAGCACCGTCGTGCCGCCGTGCAGCAGCGGCAGGAACAGCGGGAAGCAGGAGATGTCGAACGCGAACGAGGACAGGAAGGCGAATCTGGTCCGCCCGTCCACCCGGCACAGGTCGGCCGCCCACCGGACGAAGGCGAGCAGCGCGCGGTGCTCGACCTGGACGCCCTTGGGACGCCCGGTGGAGCCCGAGGTGTAGACCACGTAGGCCAGTTGGCCCGGCTCGGGCTCCGCGGGCCGGAAGCCCGCGGGCGCGTCCGGGACGTCCTCGACGGCCAGCACCGGGCAGGGCGAGGCGCCGTCCGCGCGGCCCAGCATCCGGCGTTCGGTGACGCAGGCGACCGCCCCGGCCTCCTGGAGCACCTGCGCGATCCGGGCGTCCGGCTGGTGCGGGTCCAGCGGCAGGTACGCGGCGCCGGCCTTGAGGACGCCCCACAGCCCGGCCACCCCGGCGGGGGAGCGCTCGACCAGCAGCCCGACCACGTCCTCGCGGCCGACGCCGCGCCGCAGCAGCCCGGCCGCCACCGCGTCCGAACGCCGGTCCAGCTCCGCGTAGTCGACGGGGCCGGCGGGGCCGTCCAGCGCGATCGCCCGCGGGGTCCGCGCGGCCTGCCGCCGGAGCAGCCCGACCACCGTCGTGTCCGCCGTGTCCGCCGCGACCCGCTCCGGGGCCGCGCCCACCACACCCGCACCCACCACACCCGCGCTCGCCGGGCCCGGGTCGCCGGTCTCCGGCCCGGTGACGGACGCGACCAGCCGGTCCATCAGCTCGTCGGCCCGCGCGGCCAGGCCGGGACCGCCCTGGAACCCGACGGTCAGCTCGGTGCGGTCCGGCAGCTCGACCGCCACGCAGGACACCGGGACCAGCGGCGCGTGCACCGGCAGCGCGTACACCGTCCGGCCGGTGAAGCCCGCACCCGAGCACTCCGCCGGGCTGACCCGGCCCAGGTGGGAGACGACCGCCGAGGCCAGGTGGCGGTCGCGCCGCAGCGACACCGCGCGCCCCGCCCGCAGCAGCCCGGCCGCGGCCGGCAGCGGCAGCCGGGCGAGCGCCGACTCGAAGCCCCCGGCGAGCTCCCGGCGGTCCGCCAGCGCCCGCAGCAGCTGCGCCTGGGCGGCGGGCCAGGACTCGCCCCCGGCGAGGTCGAGGAAGACCGGCAGGGTCAGGTTGCCGGTGGCCGGCTCGCCCTCGTGGTGACGCCGCAGGTCCACGGGCACCATGACGCGGGCGCGCGGTGCCCCCGTGGCGTCCGCCACCGCCCGGGCCAGCCGGGCGGTCAGCGCGTGGTGGCGGCCCGGCAGGGTGTGCCGGCGCCACAGCGACTCCGGCCGCCCCGCCGTGCCGGCCGGCCCGGCGGTCAGCGGTGCACGCTGGTCGAGCAGCAGCGCGGGCCGGCGCCCGGTGGCGCCGACCTCGGCCAGCAGCCCGGCGTCGGTGACCGGTGAACGGGCCGGCCGGGCCGGCTCCCCGCGCAGCGCCCGGAACACCTCGGCCATCCAGAGCAGCGCGCCGTGCCCGTCCATCACCCCGTGGAAGGCCCGGAACACCAGCGAGGTCGCGCCCGCCGCGCCGGGCAGCAGCAGCACCTCGCAGCCCGGCCCCCGGCGCAGGTCCAGCGGGTCCTCCAACCAGGCCGTACCGGTGCGCAGTGCGGCGTCCGGTCCGCTGCCGTCCGGGGCCACCCGCAGCTGCGGCGGGCTCCCGGAGTCGACCCACCGGCGCCCCCGGCGCACCAGCCGGGAGCCTGGGCAGGCGTCGGCGGCGGCCGCCAGCGCCGCCCGCAGCCGCTCCGGGTCCGGATCGCCGTCGCCCTCGACGACGAGTTGCAGCACCATGGCGCTGCCGAGCCGGTGCGCGCCGAGGTACAGCCACTCGGTGGCCGAGACCGGGCGCCGGTAGGGCGCCCCGCCCGGCCGGGCGGCGGGAGTGC
Source organism: Kitasatospora sp. NPDC088346 (assembly GCF_044740765.1). Lineage (NCBI taxonomy): Bacteria > Bacillati > Actinomycetota > Actinomycetes > Kitasatosporales > Streptomycetaceae > Kitasatospora > Kitasatospora sp. NPDC088346. The sequence continues at coordinate 196,104 of NZ_JBIURH010000005.1, read as the reverse complement.
TGTCGTTGGTAGTCATCACAGTCTTCCTGAGGTGTGGTCAGCCGGGGCGGCCGGTGCGTCAGCGCCCGGCCCGGACGAACTCCCGGGCGCCGCCGATCGAGGCGACCCAGTCCTGCAGCCCGCGCAGGCCGGCCTCCTGGTCCGTCACCGGCCGGTAGCCGAGGTCCCGTTCGGCCGCCGCCGTGCTGTACGTCGCGGAGCGGGTGAGCAGCGCCACCGAGTAGCGGCTCAGCGGGGGTTCGCGGCGGTCGGCCAGCGCCGGCACCGTCCAGAGCAGCTCCACCGCCGCCACCAGTGCGTCCCGGACCGCGGGCGGCAGCCGGCGGGTCGGCGGAGTGCCGCCGAACAGCCCCGCCACCCGGGCCAGGAACGCCCAGAGGTCGGTCCGCTCCCGGTCGGCGACGAAGTACGCCCGGCCGCCGACCCGTTCGGCCGGCGCCGCGGCGGCGAGCAGCGAGGCCTCGACCGCGTTGTCGCAGTGGCAGAGCGAGACCAGCACCGGCTTTCCGGCGGACAGGTCCGGCAGCCGTCCGGCCAGCATCCGCCCCAGCAGCTTCGGCAGGAAACCCGAGTGGTCCCGGGGCCCCCAGATGCCCCGGGGGCGCAGCGCGACGGTGGTGAAACCGGGCCGGTCGGCGGCCAGCACGAGCCGCTCGGCGGCGGCCTTGGTCTCGGAGTAGAGGTTCAGCCAGCGGTCCGGGTACGGGGTGTCCTCGCCGATGCCGAGCCGGTCGCCGTCGTGCGGGCCCATCAGCGCGCTGGGGCTGCCGACGAAGACGAACCGGCTGCTGCCGGCGGCGCGCGCCGCCTCCAGCAGCAGCTGCGTGCCCGTCACGTTCTCCGCCGTGAACCGGGCGCGGCTGCCGAAGTCGACGACCCGGGCGGCGCTGTGGTGCACCACGTCGACGCCGTCGACGGCCCGGCGCAGCGAGGCGGCGTCGCCGAGGTCGCCGTGGACGAGCTCCACGCCGGGCAGCGTCCGCAGCCGGCCGACGTCGCTGGTGGGGCGGACCAGCGCCCGCACCTCGTGCCCGGCCCGCAGCGCGCCGTCGACCAGGTGGCCGCCGAGGAAACCGGAGGCGCCGGTCACCAGGACCTTCACCGCGCCACCCCCGCCCGGTCGGCGGGCGGCAGCAGCCGCCACCAGGTCGCGCCGTACAGCATGGTGAGCGCGGCGGTGGCGGCCGGCCCGTGTCCGGCGGCCCGGCCGCGGGGCAGCGCCCGCGGGATCTGGGCGGCGTGCACCGCCACGCTCAGGAACGCGTCGATCCACCAGAGCGCGACCAGCACCGGCTGGTCCACCGGGTGCAGCAGACCGGCCGCCAGGTAGGCCCAGCCGGCCAGCGGGACGGCGCGCAGCATCCGCTCCCGGCACCGGGCGCGGCCGCTCAGCCGGTCGTCGGCCCAGCGGGCGAGCCGCTCGCGGCCGATCTTGGCGTTGTGCCGGATGTCGACCGGGAAGGCGGGGTGTCGCAGGAAGACGTCCAGGCCGGCGGTCTGCGGCTGCGCCGCGCCGAGCGCCCGCAGGTCGCCGACCAGGGCCTCCCAGCGGTCGGCCGGGACACCGGGCTCGGTCTCCACACAGACCACCGGCCGTTGCGCGCCGGCCTCGCCGACGCCGACCAGGGCGGTGCGCCGCACCAGCGGGTGGGCGTTGAAGACGCCCTCGCAGCGGACGGTGTGCAGGTCGCCGCCGGCGGTGCGGACCCGCTGCGTCTTGCGGCCGCAGAACCACAGCCGGCCCTGCGGGTCGAGCCGGCCGAGGTCGCCGGTGCGGTGCCAGGTCCGGTCGCCGGCCGTGTCGCGGATCTTGTGGGCGGCGTCGGCGGCGGGCGCGGCGTGGTAGCGGGGGCTGACGGACTCCCCGCTGACCACGATCTCGCCGACCTCGCCCGCGGCCAGCGGCAGTTGCCCGCTCCACAAGGGCAGCGGGCCGTCGCTGACGGGGACGATCCGCACCTCGGTGCCGGGCACGGGGTACCCGACGCAGGTGCCGGCGCCGTGCGGTGCGAGGGCGGCGGTCTCCTCCAGGATCTCCGCGGACTCGATCGAGGTGATCGGCAGCACCTCGGTGGCGCCGTAGGTGACGTGGATCGCGGCCTTCTCGTCGAGGACCCGGCGCAGGGTGGCGACCACCTCGGGCGGGACGGGCGCGCCGCCGGACACCACGCAGCGCAGGTCGGGCAGGTCCGTCGGGTGCTGCGCCAGGTGGCCGCCCAGGCGGCGCAGCAGGGCGGGGGAGGCGAACACGGTCGAGGTGCGGTACCTGAGCATCGCGTCCACCAGCGGTGCCGGGTCGGCCCGGTCGACCTTGGCGGGGGCGAGCGGGGCCAGCACCAGCGTGGAGCCGAAGAGCAGGTCCAGCATGCCGTAGAGGGGCAGGGTGACCAGCGAGACCTCGTCCCGGTCGCGGCTGTGCGCGGCCCGGACGGCCCGGGCCATCGCGGCGGCCGACCGGTGGGTGTACTCGACGCCCTTGGCGGGTCCGGTGCTGCCGGTGGTGAAACCGATCATCATCAGGTCGTCGCCGCGGACGGCCGGGGCGGGCGCCGCGCCGGCCGGGCCGGTGCGCAGGGCGGCGAGGGTGTGCCCGCCCCAGGCCCAGCGCCGTCCGAGCGTCACGTTGGTCCGGACCCCGGCGAACGCGCGCCGGCCGAGCACCCGTACGGCGTGGGCGAGGGGCGGGCCGACGAACGCCTCGGCGCCGACGGCCCGGTAGCAGTGCAGCATGCGCCGCACGCCCATGCCGGGGTCGACCACGACCGGGACGGCGCCGAGCCGCAGCAGCGCGAACAGCAGCACGAAGAGGTCGGGTCCGGGGGGCGCCATCAGGACGGTGCGGGTGCCGTGCCCGATGCCGATCGCGGCGAGCGAGCCGGACACCGTGGTGATCTCGGTCTGCAGCCGGCCGTAGGTCAGCTCGGCGTAGCGGATGCGGCCGTCGGCCTCCGTCCCGTCGGGGTGGATGATCGCGGTCTTCTCCGGGAAGGCCAGGGCGTTGCGTTCGAGGTGTTCGGCGAGGCCGACGTCGCCGCTGAGCAGCTCCGATGCGGTGGTCACCGGGTCACCGGTCCTGGGGCCGGTAGCTGACGCAGACGGCGCTCGGGCCGGCGCCCACGGCGACGAAGAGGATCTGGTCGACGTCGGCGGGCAGGCCCTGGTCGACCGCCCGGAGGTAGCCGAGGATCGGGGCGGCGGTGTGCGGCAGGCCCTCGGCACCGTCCGGCGCGTCCGGGGCGAGCACCGAGGACTCGGGCAGGCCGAGCCGTCCGGCGAGGCGCTGCGCGAAGTCGGCGGTCGGGCGGGAGCTGACCACCAGGGTGCGGCGCAGGTCCAGGCCCTCGGTCCGGGCGTACTCGGCGGCGGTGTCCACGGCCAGGTCGAGCAGCTGCTCGGCGAAGCCGTGGTCGCGCCGTACGGTGATCCGCGCGCGTCCGCCCGCACCCATGCCGGCGGTCGGCAGGTAGCCGGCGGTCGCCGAGTCCTCGTCGGAGCCGGCCGTGCGGACGGGGCCGAAGCCGCCGTCGGCGGTGGCGGAGCGCTCCAGCAGCAGGGCGGCGCCGAGGTCGGCGTACGGGTAGTCGTCGTCCAGCTCGGCGCGGCCGCCCGGGTGGACGTCGGCGGCGGTGATCAGGACGCGTTCGGTGCTGCCGGTGAGCAGCATCGCCTGGGCCACCTGGACGGCGTTGAGCACGCCGCAGGCGCCGTTCATCAGGTCGAAGGAGAAGGCCGCGCCGGCCACGGGGTGGGCCAGGTAGTCGAGGTTGATGCCCACCTCCTTCTGGACCAGCGCGCCGACGGCGGGTTCGAAGGTGTTGTGCTCGCGGTACACGCCGACGTTGATCAGCGCGCCGACCGCGTCCGGGGAGATCCGGGCCTCGGCCAGGCACGCGCGGGAGGCCCGGCCGGCCAGCAGGACGGCGGCCGCCTGTCCGTCGGTCGGTGCGGCGATGGCCGATGCGGCCCTGATGACGGTGGTCACGGGTCAGACCCCCAGGTTGGTGATGGTCGCGGACAGGGCGCCGGTGACGACGCCGGAGGCGGCGGGCACCAGCAGGTACCGGGCGCCGCGGCGGGCGGTGCCCGCGGTGAGGTGCCGGTGCAGCACCAGGAAGTGCGAGGTGGTCGCGGTGTTCCCGAACTGCTCGACCACCGACAGGGATTCGGGCATCTCGGTGCCGAACTCCCGGGCGCCGGTGAGGTTCACGTAGTCGATGAACCGGGTGCCGACCTGGTGCTGGACGACGTAGTCGAACTCCTCGTCGGCGAAGGTCCGCCCGAGTTTGGCGAGTTGGTCGCCGTGGAAGGCCGGCCACATGCGCAGCCGGTCCTCCTTGTGCATCTGCCGGTTGTCCGTGTAGAGCGCGATGCCCTCGGTGCGATCGCTCGGCATGCCCAGGCACAGGTGCGAGTACTCGGCGCAGGTCATCAGGTCCACGTAGTGGATCCGGTCGGCGTCGTCGACCGCGCGGTCCATGATCACCGCCATGGCGGAGTCGCCGACCGACAGCGAGGCGAACTGCGGGTCGTAGCTGTCGGAGATCTCGCGCGCGGCGGTCTCGGCGACCCGGGTGGCCTGCTCGCCGCTGACCACCAGGCCGTTGCGGACGATTCCGGCGCGGATCATCCGGTCCAGCAGGTGGACGCCGGTCAGCATGCCGGCGCAGGCGTTGGACAGGTCGAAGTGGATCGCGCGGCGGGCGCCGAGCTCGCGGGCCAGCAGCCCGGCGAAGGAGGGCTCGAAGTAGAAGTCGTCGCCGTCCTTGAACCGGGTGATGGAGGCCGAGACGACCACGTCCAGGTCGGCGGCCTCGTGGCGGGAGTGCGCGAGCGCGTCCCGGGCGGCCTTGAGCGCCATCCCGTAGGAGTCCTCGCCGGCCTCGGGTCGGCGGTCGTACACCCGGCGCTCGGTGACGCCGGTGATGCGTGCCAGGTCCACGTCCGGCAGCCGCTCCACGGAGGCGACCAGGTCGGGGGTGGACCGGACGGTGGTTGGCAGGTGCGCGCCAAGGGCCTCGAAGCGACTGCCCCGTGCGTCGGAGGTCATCTTTCCTCTTTCATCTGCTGGACGGCCGGCGGATTACCCCGCTCGGGCCCGACCCGGAAACGGCGAAAGGCATGCGTCCGCGGCGGACACGGACTCCCGGGGGGAGCCGTCGGCGGACCGGATCCTGCGGCCGGTCATCTGGTCATATCCGTACGTTACCTGACGGTATGTTGCCTTTAGGTAACCCGTGGTGTTTCAGTGATGACTGTCACTCGGTCACATACGATCATGCCCGGCAGGTCACGCGCGAACGGCCGTACGGGCACAACCCCACCCGTCCGCACGGCATCTGACGTGCGGTCGGGCGGGAGGGGGCGGCCGGACCGGGCGGTGGTCAGCCGCCGCCGGGGTGCCGGGGGCTCGGCCGCCGCGCGGTCCGCGTCCCCAGGGCGGCCAGGTCCAGCTGGAACATCCGGGACCCGGCCGGGCCCAGCGCCTCGACCCGGCCGAGGTCATGGGTCAGCAGGAACGTCCCGCCGCCGGGCGGGCCGCCGTCGCCGTGCGCGACCACCTTCCAGAACGCCCGGGGGAGCCGCACTCCCGTCGACACTCCCGTCGACGCGTTGATCTCCGACATGACGACTTTCCTCCGTGCGTGACGGCGCCTACGGTGTGTGCAAGGCCCTGCGGGAGCAGCCCGGGCCGGGTGTGCCGGTATGCCGGTACGCCGCGCCGTCCGTGCTCCGCGGGCCGGTCACCACCCGGCCGGACGCCCGGGATCCCGGCCCCAGTGTCACTCCCCGGCCGCCGGCCGCCAAGGGCCGAAAGGCCCACAGCCGACGGGGCAGACCTGCCCACGCCCGCACCCCGGCGCCGCACCGGCGCCGGGCCGCGGTGCCGCGTCGACACGCCCTGCGCATGCCGGAAGGCCCGGCGGGGTGAAGACTGGAGGGCATGGGGGTCGTACGCGCGTACGCAGCGGGACCGCCGCAGCGGCGGCCGCCCGCCGAGGGCCGGCCATGAGCCAGCAGCCGAGACGGGTCGCCGTCGTCGGCGACTGCCCGCTGTTCCGCCGGGGCCTGGCCCAGGTGATCGGCTCCGCCACCGACCTCGTCTTCACGGCCGGCGCGGGCTCCCCCGAGGAGGTCGAGGGCGACCTGCGGCCCGGTGACGTGGTGCTCCTCGACCTCGAACTGCGGCCCGCCGTGCTGTCCGCCGTGGTGTACCGGCTAGCCGGGCTCGGCGCCGAGGTCCTGGTGCTCTGCTCGGACCCGCAGAGCGACATCGTCCCGCCGATGCAGGCCGGCGCGCGCGGATGCCTGAGCCGGCGGGCCGGCGAGCAGGAACTGCTGGCGGCGATCCGCCTGGTCGCCTCCGGCTGCTCGTACGTGTCCGCGGCGCTCGCCGTCCGCTCCTGGACGGAGACCACCTGCAAGGTGACGGAACGCGAGCGGCAGATCCTGGAGCTGCTCGCCAACGGCGAGACGGACCACGGCATCGCGGACCGCCTGGGCATCAGCGAGCACACCGTCCACTCTCATCTGGACCGTCTCCGCGACAAGATCGGCTCCCGCCGCCGGGCCGACCTCACCCGTTTCGCGATCGCCAACAACATCGTCCCGGGCCGCTGACCGCGCCCGGGCCGGGGCGCATCCCCTCCTCGGCGGGCCGACTCTGACGCCACGTCATCCCGTCCCGTGTCCGGCGGGGAATGCGGGGTACGCGGAGGGGGTCGGCCCCCCGGTCGTCGCGCGCGGGGGGAGGTGCGGCCGTGCGAGGAGGGCGCCGGACGATCACATCTTGATCATGACTCGTCAAGTGACGGTTGTTTGGCATCTGCCAAAGTTCCGAACGACTCCCGCCGCATTTCGTCACCCTCCGTCGTGATTCGGTTGCTCATAGCCGGAGTTCGGGCCCCGTTCGGGCTGGCCCGCTCCGGTGGCCGACTCCCGCAGGCCCCACCCGCGCCTGCCCAACGCCGAGGAGCACCTGTGAGCGCAATCCTGTTCGTCCACGCCAGGGGAGGGCCGCCCCTGGAGTACGCGATCCCCCGGATGGCCGCGCACGCCGAGGTCCACGTGCTGGCCCTGGCCCCCCTGCCGCACGTCACCGCCGACCGCTGGCTCCCGCACTGTGCCACCGTCACCGAGGCCGAACCGGCCGACGGCGACGCCCTGGTGGACCTGGTCTGCGACCGCGCCGAGCGGGTCGCCGCCCGGGCCGTGACGACCTTCTCCGAGTACGCCGTGGTGGCCGTCGCCCACGCCGCCGCGCGGCTTGGCCTGGCCGGCGCGGGGCCGCGGGTCGAGGCCGCGCGCGACAAGCGGCTGATGCGCAGGACCTGGCGCGACGCCGGGGTGCCGATACCCGGCTTCGCGGAGATCCACCGCGACGCCGACATCGACGAGGCCTTCGCGCGGCTGACGCCGCCGTTGCTGCTGAAGGCGGCCTGGAGCGCCGGCTCCACGGCGCACCTCACCGTCCACGACCGTGAGCAGGCGGCCCTCGCCTGGGAGCGCGGCCGCGCCGTGATGGCGTCCTCGGCCGAGGACGGCTACGCCGAACTGCACTCCGCCGGCGAGGGGGTGAGCGACTTCCTGCTGGAGGAGATCGTCACCGGCGGCACCCTGGGCTGGTTCGACGGCCACGGCTGGGGCGACTACGTGAGCGTGGAGGGCATCGTCGCCGACGGCGTCTACCACCCGCTGGCGATCACCGGCCGGATGCCGACCGTGCCGCCCTTCACCGAGCGCGCCAGCATCGCCCCCGCCGAGCTGCCCGAGCCGGTGCAGCGCCGGATCGAGGAGCTCTCCCGGGCCGCCGTCGACGCGCTGGGCCTTGGTACCTGCGCCACCCACACCGAGATCAAGCTCGCCCCCGGCGGCCACGGCATGTGGCTGATCGAGACCGCCGCCCGGTTCGGCGGGGTGCTGACCACCCGCCAGGTCGAGGAGGTCTTCGGACTCGACATGATCGGGATGCTGACCCGCCAGCTGCTCGGCCGGCCCGTCGACTACCCGCCGCGGATGGTCACCTCCGGCAAGGGCGCGGCCGGCTCGCTCGTGGTGCTCGCCGTCGACGCACTCGGTGAACCGTGGACCGAGCACCCGCGCTGGGACTTCGCGGCCGTCGACTGGGCCGAGCTGCTCCAGCCCGGATCCCGGATCGAGCTGGTGGCCGAGAAGAGCCTGCCGCCCGGCACCCCCGTGCCCGCCTACCGCGAGGCGGAGGGCGCCAACACGATGGCCGCCCTGTGCTTCCTCACCGCCGAGTCCGCCCCCGCCCTGCTGGCGGACTGCGCGCGGATCGTCGACGCCCTCCCCAAGTCCCTGACCACGACCGCCCGCCTCACGACAGGTATGTCCCAGTGAACGCCAACGACAGCACCGACCGGCCCGCCACGACGGCCGGCTCCCCGCACGGCGCGGTCGTCGGCGCCCGGCTGACCCTGCCGCTGTTCGAGCAGCTCTGCGGGACGCTGGGCGGCCACCCGTACGTGAAGGTCGTGGTGGACCGCCACCGCGGCGAGTGGCACGTGCTCGACAGCGCCGTGCACTCCTTCCACGTCAACTACATCGCCACCGAGATCGACGGCCTGACCCTCGAACAGCTCGACGCCGACCTGGACGGCTTCAACCACGGCGTCTACCACGACCCGGAGCGGCGGTACCTGCTCGGCGTGCTCTCGCTCCACTCGGACGGCCCGCCGGGCGACCGCGCCAAGGCGTTCATGGTGCTGGAGACGACCGAGGCCGACACCATGGGTGCCGAGCTGCTGACCGAGTTCCACCGCTTCGTCCGCGCGCACCTGGACGAGTCGCTGGCCCTGCTCACCAAGCCGGCCAACCACGCCCAGGAGAACGCTCTCGCCGGCGTGCCCGAGACCGTGCTGCCCCGCACCGCCGGCAACGAGCTGTTCGCCGCCCGGCCGTTCGTGCCGCTCACCCTGGGCTCGGCCGTCGGCCGGCTGCGCGCCTTCGCCGGCACCGAGGAGTACCGGGCCGCCCGGCCGGACCTCGCCTGGTACGACATCGTGGCCATGCCGGTCGTCCCCGACGACATCCCCCGGCTGGCCGGCCTGCTCAACGCCCGGCCCACCACGCCGCTGTCGCACACCAACATGCTGGCAGCCGGCTGGGGCGTGCCCAACGCCATCGTGCGCGACGTGCTCGACCGGATCGCCGCCGAGCGGCTCGACAACGGCTGGGTGCGCTACGAGGTCACGGCCGACGGCGTCACCCTCGAACGGACCGAGGAGCCGGCCGACCTCACCCAGCCGGTCTGGCACACCCAGCGGATCCGGATCGACGCCCCCGAGGTGGAGGACGTCCCGATCGTCCCGCTCTGCGAGCTGCGGGCCGGTGACCGCAACCGGTACGGCACCAAGGCCGCCAACCTGGGCGAACTGCACCACGTGCTGCGCCACGGATCCGCCCGGCTGACCGGCTACTACGCGGTGCCCCGGGCGCCGCGCCCCGACCTGCTGGCGCACCTGGCCGGCCGGCTGGAGGTCCCCGAGGACGCCGACCTGGCCCGGGCGGCCGCCGACTTCCTCGCCCGGCACGTCAGCGCGCCGGACGGCATCGCGGTGCCGTTCGCCGTCCAGCAGCGCTTCCTGGACTCCTCCCGCGCCGTGCAGCAGAGCATCGGCAAGCTCAAGATGGCCCTCGAACTCGGTGCGATGGACGCCGTCGACTCGGTCTGCGTCCAGCTCCAGCACCTGGTCGCCTCCACCCCGGTGCCCGACGACCTGGTCCGGGCCCTGGACACGCACGTGGTCAAGCACCTCGCCGGCGCCGACCGCCTCGCCGTCCGCTCCTCCTCCAACGCCGAGGACCTGCCCGGCTTCTCCGCCGCCGGCATCTACGAGTCGCACACCAAGGTCACCGACCTGCCCGGCCTGCTCGACGCGATCCGACAGGTGTGGGCCTCGCTGCTCTCCTCGCGCAGCGTCCGGCTGCGCCACCAGGCCGGCATCTCGCTGGACGACACCTTCATGGGCGTGATCGTCCAGCGGTACGAGCCGTCCCCGCTCGGCGGCGTGATGGTCACCTGCAACCCCACCAACCGCGCCGACTTCCGCAACGTGTACCTCAACTGCACGCTCGGCTCCGCCTCCGCGGTCGTCGACGGCACCACCCTGCCGATGCAGTACCTCTACAACACCGTCGAGGGCGGCGGCCGCACCGTCTCGCTCGGCGCCGCCGACCGGGACCTCGACCCCGGGACCCGCACCGACCTCGGCCGGCTCGCCCTGGCGGGCCGCCTGCTGCAGTCCCACTTCGCCGGCGACTACACCTTCGCCGCGCCGCTGGACGTGGAGTGGCTGCTCGCCCCCGGGGGCCGGGTGCACCTGCTGCAGCTCAGGCCGTACAACGGCTGACACCGCCGCCGCCCCACGCCCGCCGCACCCTCCTCCCCGACGAAGGAACCATGTCCCCGTCCCTGCTCACCCGTCCAGGGCGGTCGGTCTCCGCGCCGCCCGAGGTCCGCCGCGTCGTCCGCCTGAACAACGGTTTCCAGCTGCTGTTCAACCTGCTGTGGTGGATGCCGGTCTTCTACGAGTACCAGCGCCAGGCCGGCCTGACGGATGGTCAGATCTTCGGCATCCAGAGCGTGTACTACGTGGCGTTCTGCCTGCTGGAGATACCCACCGGCTTCGTCGCCGACCGGATCGGCCAGCGCACCTGCCTCCAGCTCGGGGCGGCCGTCATGACGGCCGCCAACCTGCTGCCGGTCGCCTGGCCCTCGGCCACCGGCTTCCTGCTGCACTTCCTGGCGATCGCCGCGGCCCGCTCGCTGGTCTCCGGCGCCTCCAGCGCGTACCTCTACGAGTACCTGCACGCCCACGGCGCCGGTGACCACTACGTCCAGGCGGAGGGCACGGCCCGGGCGCTGGGCCTCTGGGCGAAGATCGCCTGCTGGCCGCTGGTCGGCGTGCTGATGGGCCTCCAGCACCAGGCCCCGTACCTGCTGACCGCGGTCTGCACCCTCGGCTCGCTGGCCTGCGCCACCGCCCTGCCCGCCCTGGCGGCGCCGGACGGTGGCGCGGCGCGGCCCGGCGCCCGGCGGCCGGAGGCCGGCGGCGCGGGGTTCCTCGACTCCGCCCGGCACGCGCTGTCGGTGCTGCGCACCTCCCGGGCGCTCGGCCCGCTGATGGTGCAGGGCGTGGCGATCTTCACGCTGGCCCGGATCTGCCAGGTCAACCTGTTCCAGCCGCTGCTGCTCGCCAAGGCCGTCCCGGTCGCCGACCACGGCGCCGTGCTGTCGGCGATGACCGTGGCCGAGGCGATCGGCTCGGCCCGGCCCGGGTGGATCCGTTCCCGGCTGTCCGACACGGTCGCGGTGACGGTGCTCAGCATCGTCATGGCGCTCTCGCTGGCCGCCACCTCGATGTCCGGCGCGGTGGTGACGATCGGCTGGCTGTGCCTGTTCGCGGCCGCGACCGGACTGGCCTATCCCGTCCAGCGCAACCTGATCAACGCGGCCATCCCGCCGACCCCGTACCGGGCCACCCTGCTGTCGCTGGAGTCGATCATCGACCGCGGGGTGTGCGCCCTGGTGGCGCTGGCCGTCGGCGCCTACCTCGCGGCCGACCGGCTGGACGCCCTGCTGGTGCACTCCGCGATCGGTACCTGCCTCCTGCTCGGCGCCGTCGCGCTCGCGCTGCGGCTGGTCCGCGGCCGGCGGGCGGCTCCGGCCGATCAGCCGTGAAAGACGCCCGCGGTGGCCCGTGGCGGCCACGTGGTCGCGTCCAGGATCCCCAGGGTGTAGGCGCGGGCCACCATCTCCGGGCGGGAGGCCGCGTGCAGCAGCTTGCGCAGCCGCCGCAGGTGGTAGTCCAGCGCCTGGCGGGAGAGCCCCAGCCGGGACGCCATGCCGCTGTTCGGCTGGCCGCCGGCCATCAGGGTCAGCACCCGCAGCTGCAGCGGGCTCACCCTGGTCCGCTCCGGGGTCGGCGCGCCCAGCGGGGTCAGCACCGCCAGCACCCGTTCGGTCGTGCCACCGGCCCGGACCGCGGCCAGGTCCGCCCGCAGCAGCCGCCCGCCGCCGCCCACCACCCGTAACCGCAGGACCTCGCTGCACCGCGAGGTCCTGCCGTTCACCAGGTCCGCCCACGCGCGGGCCAGTGACCGGAGGTCGGCCTCGCCGTCCAGGTGGTCGACGGCCACCGAGCCCTCCAGCGCGCCGCGGCTGCTGCCCAGCAGCTCCGCGGCGCCGCCGCTGGCCCGCTCCACCCGGCCGTCCGGGCCGACGGTCACCACCGCGAGGCCGGTCCGCTCCCGGAGGGCGTGGATCTCCTCGTCGACGGCGGCCTTCTCCTCCAGCGTCCTGGTGTGGCCCGTGACGTCGGAGTAGATGCCGCCGACGCAGGGACCGCCGCTGCTCTCCAGGACGAACCGGTGGCCGACCGCCTGCCCCGGGGAGCCGTCCGGGTGGCGGAACGTCAGGCTGTGCCGGACCGGCCGACGGGCCGTCAGCACGTCACGGTCCAGGGCCCGGAACACGGCCGCGTCCTGCGGCGGATCGACCTCCTCCACCCGGCGCCCGGCGATCTCGTCCGGTTCGGTGTCGTAGAGGCGCGCGTAGGCGGCGTTCACCCACAGGTAGCGCCCGTCCCCGTCGCGGACGAAGGCCGGTGCGGGGGCGTAGGCGGCCAGCGTCGCGAACCACCGTGCGGCGTCCGGATCGGCCGCCGGGTCGGTCTGCGGTCCGGTGTCAGCGCCCGGCTGACGGACCGTCATATCCCGCCGGGCGGGCGGCCCGTCGGGGTCGTCGAGTCCCGGTCGCCAGGCCGTGTCCATCCGCGTGCTCCTCCATCTCGTCGAGGGCCGCTCCGAGTCGGAGGCCCGCAATGATCATGGATGAGGTGTCGGCCGCACCGGCGACCGGGGTCGGTCCGTCGGACGGCCGTCGGACCCGGTCGCCCATGTGCCGTATCCGGTATACACCGCGCCGCCCGCCGCCGGGACCCGCAGATCGGCGGGGGTCGGGAGTGCCCGGTCAGGTCGGCGGACGCAGCGGCGGCGCGGCCGCCGTCCAGTAGCCCGGGTCGGGCGGCGTGCGGCCGCGCAGGTCCGCCCGGACGCGCGAGGCCAGCTTCGCGGTGTCCCGGCGGTTCAGCGACGCCCCCACCCCGGCGCCGACCAGCATCGGGGCGAGCGACGGCAGCTTGCGCAGGGTGCTGCGGGTGAGCCGCTTGGTGACCTTCTGCCGGACCTCGGAGCCGACGGCCAGCCCTGCCAGCGCGACCAGCCCCCCGGGGTGGGCCAGCGCCGAACCGTCGATGCCCCGCCGGTCCGCCCAGGCGCCGACGTACGCGACGCCCCGCTGCGTGGTGCTCCCGCTCGCCGGCAGGCCGTAGACCTGGTGCAGCTCCGCGATCAGCTTGACCTCCACCGCGGCCACCACCAGCGTCTCCGCGGCGATCTCCAGCGGCATCGCCAGGGGGACGGGCAGCATCGCGGCCGCCCCGATGCTCGCGCCCACCGCACCCGAGGCCCGCAGTGCACCGGTGACCAGGAGCTCGGCCAGCTCCTCCGGACCGCGCGCCCCCGGATGCTGCGCGCGCAGCGTCGCCAGGTCGCGGACCGGGATCCGCGGGGCCAGGTTCAGCAGCCGGTCGGCCAGTGCGCGGCTGCCGTAACCGGCGCTCCTGGCCGCCGCCGTACCGCCCCGCCCCAGTGTCCTGGCGGTGGCCCGCACCAGCGCCGCCGTCCGCCGCGTACCGCGCTTGCGGGAGGCGGTCGAGCCCTCCATCTCCCGTGCCAGCGCGTCGAGTTCGTCGGCCGCCTGGGCCGGTCCGAGCTCCTGCCCGCCGTCGGACCGGGCGCCGACCTCGCCGGCCGGATCGCGCTCCGTGGGCTCCGAGGGCGCCGTGGGCGCCGAGGGTCCGGTGGGCCCCGAGGAGTCCGGGGGTTCTGGGGGCTCTGACGCTCTGCGGAGGAATCCCATGCTCTGCCTCTACCCGGCCGCGCCCGGCACACGCGCCCGTCGACGGAGCCCGCCCCACCGTCGCGGGGGCCGGGCAGCCGGAAGGGCCGGTGACGGGCACCGGCCCTCGGGGAGGTTGGGCGAGCGGGGCGCTCTGCATTGAGCTACAGCCCCCGGTGGTGGAGCTGGGAGGACTTGAACACTCCGTCTCTCCGCTCGACTCCCACGTTACTCCGGACGGCGCAGCAGGCAACCCGGCCGTGCGACCCCGGTCCGGGAGGAGGGTGAGCCCGCACCGCCGAATGGGTCAGGCGGCTCGCGGCGGTCGCGGACGCTGCGCCAGTGTGGGCAGCCGGAGGTCCGGCACCGGTGCCCGGCCGCGCCCTGTGGAGGGGATCCTTGACCAGACATCACGCGCGCCCCGCGCCGGCCGGGCCCGGCTCGTGGCGGCTGCTGACGGGCCTGGCGGTGGCGGTGGCGGGGCTGCTGGCGATCGCCGGCTGCTCCAGCTCCTACGGCGGGTCCGGCGGGTCCTCCACGGCGGCGTCCAGCTTCTCGCCGGTGCCGAGCGGATTCTCCGGCTCCCCGCCGTCCGCGCTGTCCTCGCTGGCCTCCTCGGCCCGGGCCTCGGTCTCGCAGGCGGCGTCCTCGCTGTCCTCGGCCGCCGCCTCCTTCGAGGCCTCGGTCTCGGCCGAGCTGGCCCGCAGCAGGGCCGCCGCCGAGGCGGCCCTGCAGTCCGCGACGGGCCAGGGCAACGCCATCTCCGACGTGACGATCACCGGCGTGCCCCGGGCCACCTCGGGCAACCTGAACGCCGCGACGGTCACCATCGTCAACAGCAGCGGCAGCGCGGCCTCGTACGCGGTGCGGGTGGAGTTCCTGGACACCTCGGGCGCGGTGGTCGACACCACCGTGGTGGGCACCGAGAACCTGGCGGCCGGTGCCACGGCCGCCCCGATCGCGTTCACCAAGAAGTCGCCGGACGCCGCGCTCGTCCCGAGGGTCGCCCAGGCCCAGCGCTACTGACGGCACGCGCCGCCGACGACCGGCCGCGGCGGCCCGCCGGTCAGCGGGGGCCCGCCGGTGGTCGGGCACGGCGGCGGGCGAGGAACCACCCGATCACCATGCCGGCCAGCAGTGTCACCGTCAGTACCACCCACAGCGGCAGGGTGACGGTGGGGATCCACAGCCTGACCGAGACCGACCCGGTGTTGGCCGCGATGAACCAGATCGCGAGCACCGCGATGACGGCGACCCCGATCGTGCGAAGCCGCACGGCCCGGCCCTTGACCGTGAGGGTCGACGGGCCGTGCGGCGGAGTGGTGTTCTGCGCCATACCTCCCAGTATGGTGCGGAATGGCCCGGCGGTCCCGGGCAGCGCCATCCCGGGCCCGTTCGGCCGGGAGCGGGCCATAGAAGAAACCTGGACCCCGCCAGAGAACACCCGCGTACCGCCCCGCCCCGGCCGGTGCCAGTCTCGACGGGTGAGATCCTCTCGTACCGCTCCCGTTCCCCCGCAGCACACCGCGCCCTACGCGGACGCCGTCCTGCGCACCACCGCCCACGACTGGCTGCGCCTCAACGTCCCCGGGCACGCGGCCTGCGCGGGGCAGTTCGCCGACCTGTCGGGGCTGCTCGGCGACGCCCCGCTGCGGCTGGACGTCCCGCCGCTGCTGGAGGGGATCGACCTGGGCCCCGACAGCCCGCTCGACCGGGCGCTCGGCCTCGCCGCCGAGGCCTGGGGAGCGCGCCGCACCTGGTTCCTGACCAACGGCGCCTCCCAGGGCAACCGGATCGCCGTGCTGGCCGCCCGCTCCCTCGGCGACACCCTGGTGGTGCAGCGCAGCGTGCACTCCAGCGTGATCGACGGGCTGGTCCTCTCCGGCCTGCGCGCCGCCTACGTCCACCCCTCGATCGACCCGGACCTCGGGATCGCGCACGGCGTCACCGCCGACGACCTGGCCGCGGCCCTGGCCGCGAACCCCGGCGCGGCGGCGGCCCACGTGGTGACGCCGAGCTACTTCGGCGCCGTGGCGGACGTCCGGGCGCTGGCGGACACCGCGCACCGGGCCGGGGTGCCGCTGATCGTCGACGAGGCCTGGGGCTCGCACTTCGGCTTCCACCCGGACCTCCCCGCGGGCGCCCTCGCGCACGGCGCCGACCTGGTGGTCTCCAGCACCCACAAGCTGGGCGGCAGCCTCACCCAGTCGGCCATGCTGCACCTGGGCGAGGGGCCGTACGCGGACGTCCTGGAACCCCACCTCCAGCGGGTCTTCCACCTCACCCAGTCGACCAGCGCGAGCGCCCTGCTGCTGGCCTCGCTCGACCTCGCCCGCCGCACCCTGGTGACCGGGAAGGAGGCGATCACGGCCTCGCTGGACGCCGCCGACGCGATGCGTGCCGCCGTCCGGGCGACCGGCCGGTTCGGTGTCGTCAGCGACGGCTTCGCACGCTTCCCCGACATCGCGGCCGCCGACCCGCTGCGCGTGGCGATCGACACCCGGGCCGGTGGCATCGGCGGCCACGAGGCCCGGCGGCGGCTGATGACCGAGCACCGGATCATGGTCGAGGTCGCCACGGACTCCGCGATCGTCGCGGTGGTCGGGGCGGGCGCCGCCCCGGACCCGGTGCGCTTCGCCGAGGCCCTGCACGCGCTGCCCGCACCGCTGGCCGGTTCCGCCGCCCCGGCCCGGCTCCGGCTGCCCGCCCCGGGACCGGTCCGGATGACGGCCCGCGCGGCGTTCCTCGCGCCGGGCGGCGCCGTCCCCGCCGAGCGGGCGGTCGGCCGGGTCAGCGCCGACACCCTGTCGGCCTACCCGCCGGGCATCCCGAACGTCCTCCCGGGCGAGGTGATCACCCGGGAGCTGGTCGACTTCCTCCGCCGCACCGCCGCCACCCCGGGCGGCCACGTCCGGGGCGCGGCGGACCACGCCGTCACCACCCTGCGGGTCGTCGACGAGTAGGGCCCGTCAGACCGGCCCGGCCAGCACCCGGGCCTGCCGGCGCAGCGCCGCCAGCAGGCCCAGCGCGGCCGGCGAGGTGCCCGACGCGGGCATCGCGACCCCGATCTGACGGGCCAGCACCAGGCCCTCCAACTCCCGCACCACGATGTCCTCCCGGGGCCGGCCGAGGCCCAACCGGGGGACCAGCGCCACCCCGATCCCGGCCGCGACGAACCCCTGCATCACCCCGTAGTCGTCGGTGCGCAGCGCGTGCACCGGCTCGAACCCCTCCCGCGCGCACGCCCGGCGCAGCAGCCGGTCGCACGGGTCGGCGTCGGTGGTGCCGACGATCCACCCCTCGTCGCGCAGCGCGGCCAGCGGGACGCGCTCCACCCCGGCCTGCGGGTGCCCGGCGGGCAGTACGAGCAGCAGCGGGTCCGCCAGCAGCGGGTGGACCGCGAAGTCCTCGTCCAGTCCGAGCCGGTCGCCGGGCTGCGAGAACACCAGCGACAGGTGCAGCTCCCCGGCGCGCAGCCCGGCCAGCAGGTCGGGCAGCTCGCCCTCGGTCAGCGACACCCGGACGCCGTGGCCGTGCACCTGCCGGACGGCCGGCGGCAGCAGCAGGGCCCCGGCCGTCGGGAAGGTGCCGACCCGCAGGGCCACCGCGCCCTGCTCGACCAGGCCCCGGACCTCCTGCTCGGCCCGTGCGATCCGGCCCAGGACGGCCTCGGCGTGCACCAGCAGCGCCTCCCCGGCCTCGGTGAGCACCGCGCCGCGCGGGCCGCGCTCCACCAGCCTGGTCCGGAAGTGCGCCTCCAGGGTGCCCAGGTGGTGCGTGACGGTCGGCTGGCTGTGCCGCAGCGCCCGGGCGGCGGCGGCGAGCGAGCCCTCCCGGGCGATCGCGCGCAGCACCTGGAGGTGGCGGAGTTCGAGCATGGCGGGCCTTGCTGTGGACGGGGTGCCCGGCGGCCCCGCACGGACGGCCCCGGTGGGGGCCCGGCGGTCCGGCCCGGGCCCCCACGGTAGCTCAGCGGCTCAGCCCGCGGACGGGACCAGGTCCCGCATCCGGTCGAACTCGAACGGGTCGTGCGCCGAGAACAACCGGACCGCCGAACCCTGCTCGTGGCGCAGCGCCCGCAGTCGCTCCTGGTTGTGCAGCCGGGCCCGGTCGTCCCGCGAGACCAACCGCTGGAACGCGGCCAGCCCGGGCGGGCAGCGCGGCGTGGCGAGGTCCACCTCGGTGTGCGAGAAGTACGCGTCGCCGCAGTGCAGCAGCCAGCGGTCGCCGTCCCGCACCGCGATGCCGCTGTGCCCGCGGGTGTGACCGCGCAACGGGACCAGCAGGACCTCCGGGACGGCCTCCGACACCGGCCGGGCCGCCTCGAAGCCGAACCACGGGTCCCCGGTGGCCTCGTGCTCGACCCAGAGCGGGTTGTGCGCCCACTGCGCGGGTCGGTAGCGGTCCTGTTCGTTGCGGGTGGCCCGGGCCCGGGCCGCGCGCAGCTCGTCGGCGAGCACGTGCACCCGCGCGTGCGGGAAGTCGCCCAGCCCGCCGGCGTGGTCGAGGTCCAGATGGCTGAGCACGATGTGGCGCACGTCCAGCGGGCTGTAGCCGAGCGCCCGCACCTGGTGCAGGGCCGTCCGGGCGAGCGAGAGCTGCGGCCGCATGGTGAGCCGGAACGCCGTCCCGAGTCTGCGCGGGTCCGCGACGTCCCCGGTGCCGAGCCCGGTGTCGACCAGGACCAGCCCGTCCTCGGTCTCGACCAGCAGGCAGTGGCCCACGATCCGTCCGGTCAGCAGGCCGCCGCTGCCCAGCAGCAGCCGGCCGCCGGCCGGGCACATGCCGGCGCAGTCGAGGTGATGGATGGTCATGCCGCCTCCGCCAGATCGGGGATCGCCGGACACCGGCGAGCAGGGACACTGTTCCCGCTGAGCGGGGCTCCCGTCCAGAGGCGGGGCCCCGCGGTCCGTCGGGCGCGGCGGCAGGGACCCGGTGCCATGCTGGGGAAGGACGGCCGAACGGACAGGCAGGGACGGTCCATGAGCAGCGATCCGGACACCGGCGGGCCCGCCGTACGAGCCCCGCGCCGGCCCGTCGCGTTCCTGCGCACCGGCACCGGCCCCGGCCCGGAGGCCGCCCGGCGGGCCGTCCGGGTGACGGTGTCCGCCTGCGCCGGCTTCTACCTCTGCCTCTACGGCCTGGGACAGCCGGTCACCGGCACGTACGCGCTGTTCGCCGCGGTGGCTCTGGCCGGCCTCTCCCGGATCCCCGGCACCGGCCGCCAGCGGGCCGCCGTGCTCGTACGGGTGCTGCCCGCCGGATGGGTCCTGGTGACCATCGGCACCCTGCTCGCGGTCCGGACCTGGAGCGCCGTGCTGGGCACCCTGGTGATCGGCTTCGTCCTGGCCTTCGGCGCCGTGGCCGGCCCGCGGATCGCCGGCGCCGCACCGGGCCTGCAACTGCTCTACATCCTGCCGTGCTTCCCGCCGTACGAGCCGCACACCCTCGACGAACGGCTCGGCGGCGTCACCCTGGGGGTGGTGCTGCTGATCGCCGCCGAGGCCTTCCTGCTGCCCGACCCGCCGAACCCCTCCTACCGCGACCTGGCCGCCGGGGCCGCGCGGTGCGCGCAGCGCTGCGCCGGCGAGCTGTCGGACCCGCCGTGGCGGATCTCCGCCGGCTCCCGGGCGGCCGCCGAGGCCGCGGGCGTGGCCCTGCGCCCCTCCCTGGTGCCGCCCGCCGAACGGCAGGCCGGGCCGGGGGTGCGGGAACGGGCGCTGGCCGACGCGGGCGGCGGCGCCCGCGTCCTGCTGGCCCGGCTGCGGGAGCTTCCCGAGCCCGCCGGGCACCGGCCCGCCACCACCGACCCCGGCACCGAACTGCTCGCCGCGGTGGCCACCGCGGCCGGTCTCGCCGCGAGCGCCCTGCGGTCCTGGCACCCGGCCCCGGCCACCGCCCTGGAAGCGGCCCTGGCGAGGTTCCGGGAACGCCGCGCCGCCTGGGCCGCCACCGCCGACGACGGCCTGGCGGGCGCCCTGGGCCGGCAGGCGGCCCTGCTGGAGGTCGCCGACGCCGCCCTGTTCACGCTGCGCGCCGTCGACGTGGCCATCCGCGGCCGGGAGGCGCCGCCCGGCGCCCCCGGCGGGGCGTTCTGGTACGCCGGGAAGTCCGCCGCCGCGCTGTGGTGGAAGCGGGTGGCCGGCCACCTCAGCCCGCACTCCGTCCACTTCCAGAACGCCGTACGGATCAGCCTCGGCCTGGCCGCCGCCCGCACGGTCGCCGGCGTGGCCTCCCTCCCGCACGGCTTCTGGGCCATGCTGGCGGCCCTCACCCTGACCCGGACCACCGCCGTCCAGACCCGCGACGGCGTCCGCCGGGCGCTGACCGGCACCCTGCTCGGCGCCGCCACCGCCGCGGTCCTCCTGACGGCCGTCGGCCACCACACCAACGTCTACGCGGTGGCCCTGCCCGTGGTCATGCTGGCCACCTTCTCCCTCGGTCCGCTGCTCGGCCTCGGCTGGGCGCAGGGCCTGTTCACCCTGGTGGTCTCCATGGTGTTCGCCCAGCTCGCGCCTGCCGGATGGCGGCTGGCCGAGGCCCGGGTGCTGGACGTCCTGGTGGGCAGCCTGATCGGCCTGGTGATCGGGGTGCTGGCCTGGCCCCGCGGCGCCCACGAGGAACTGCGCCGTGACGTCGCCGTCCTGCTGCGCACAGTCGCCGGGACGGTCACCTCGACCACCGCGGCGGTCGCGGCCGGACGACGGCAGCCGGACGACGGCAACCCGGCCCTGCTGCACGCCCTGATCATGGCGGAGTCGACCTACACCCAGTACCAGAGCGAGCCGCCCGGCGCCGCGCCCGGTGCCACCGACTGGCAGGCGGCCCTGATCGCCGGTCACCACGCGCTGCGGGGCTCGCGCCGGCTGCTGGACCTGCACGAACTGCCGGTCGGGCGGCCGCCGCGCTCCGACGCGGGCGCCTGGCTGGTCCGGCGCGGCGACCGGGTGGCCCACCGCTACCTGCGGGCCGGCGAGGTGCTCGGCTCCGCCGCCGGGCCGGGAGCGCCACCGCCCGGGCCCGGCGGACCCGGCCTGCCGCCGGGCCTGACCGACGGCGCCGTCCCGCCCGCCGCGCTGCCCGCACTGTTCGACACCGACGCCTGGCTCCGTGGACTCGCCGCCGACCTGGCCCGGATCACCCCGGCCCCCGTCCCGGCCGCGTCCCGCCCCGGCAGCCCGGGTCCGTCGTCGCACGTCGGCCCGCCCGGCCACTGAGCCACCGCCCGGCACCCCCGGTGGGGCGATCTTTCGGTCCCGACCGTAATGCCTTCGGTGGACGCCCTCCCTAGCGTGGACCTGCCCGGCCGGACCTGTGCCGGGTACGTCGGACAGCAGGTCCGCACCGGGTCGGCCACTGGCTCCGGGCGGACCGGCGGCCGGCCCGACCCACCCGACGTCCGGACGGACCCGGCCGGTCCGTGCCCGACCGCACGGTCGCGGGCCCGTCCGGTCCGGGAGGCATCCCCGCCGCCGGCCGGCGGCGGGGGCGCGTCCCGGACCGTCGCCGAAAGCAGGAGAACCCGTGAACCCCGTCTCCGTCGCCGTCCTCTCCGGCGACCCCCTCTCCAGTGCAGGTGTCGCTGCGATGCTGCGGCCGAGCCCCGCGGTGAACCTGCTGCCGGCGAGCCGCCGGGCCGAGGCCGACGTCCTGCTGCTGCTCACCGGCGAGGTGACCGAGGAGACCCTCGGCTGCCTGGAGAAGACGGCCCGCGAGTCCGAGAACCCCGCGATGCGGATGGTGATCGTCGGGGACGTGGCCCGCGAGCAGCACCTGATGCGGGCCGTCAGCTCCGGCGTGACGAGCGTGATCCACCGCCGCGAGGCGACCCCCGAACGGCTGCTGCGCGCCGTTATCGGCGCGCGGGACGGCCACGCCGAGATGCCCGGCCACGCGGTGGCCTGGCTGGTGGAGTGGGTCAGGGCGATCCAGCACGACGTGCTCGCACCGAACGGGCTGACCACCTCACCCCTGGAGAGCCGGGAGGTGGAGGTGATCCGGCTGATCGCCGAGGGTCTGGAGACGGCCACCATCGCCGAACGCCTGAACTACTCCGAACGCACCATCAAGAACATCATCCACGGCGCCATGAGCCGGCTGAACCTGCACAACCGGGCCCACACCGTCGCGTACGCGCTGCGCGCGGGCGTGATCTGAGCCGACCCGAACGACCCCCCGCCGTCGCCCATTCCCCGAGGAAGCACCACCGTGTCGCACCGAACCGTCCCGGCCGTCGTCACCGTCGCCGCGCTCAGCCTGCTGCCGGCCGCGCTGCCGCTCACCGCGCTGGGCGCCCCGCCCGCCGCCGGCCCCGGCCCGACACCGAGGGCCGCCGCCCCGGCCGCCCGGCCCGCACCGGACGGGGCCGTCGTCGTGGACCGCCGCGGCCCCGCCGAGGGCTACGCCGCGCACTACCGCCTGGAACCGCACCACGGCTGCCCGCTGGTGGAGCTGCGCTCGGCCGACCGAGCGCCGGAGCACGTGTACGTGTGCGCCCCGCGGACCGTGCGGAGCATGGAGACCTGAGCCCGCCGGCCGGGGTGTCGCGCCGCAGCGCCGGCCTCCCGCCGGGAAGCCACGATGCCAGGACCGTTGACGACGGAGGACCGCCCGGATGACCGAGCCCACCACCCATCAGCTCTTCTCGTACGGCACGCTGCAACGGCGCGACGTGCAGCTCGCCAGGTTCGGCCGGGTGCTCGAAGGGCGCCCCGACGCGCTGCCCGGCCACCGGACGACGTACATCGCGATCACCGACCCCGAGGTGATCGCGGTGAGCGGCGGCGACCGCCACCCGCTGGTCCTCCCCTCGCCCGACCCGGCCGACGTGGTGAAGGGCACCGTCCTGACGGTCAGCGAGGTCGAGCTCGCGGCCGCGGACGAGCACGAGGTCGCCGCCTACGCCCGGGTCGCGGTCGTGCTGCGCTCCGGGGAGCGGGCCTGGGCCTACCTCGACGCGGCCGCCGCCGGGCGCTGACCGCCGCCGCGGGAGGCGCCACAATGGCCGTATGAGCGAATCGGTGGGGGACGGCGGCGACCCGGCCTGCTGGCTGGAGCGGGTCTGCGACGCGTGCGGCCGGCCGCGCGAGCGGCCCGGACCGGGCGCCTGCGAGTTCTGCGGCGCCGTCGTCCCGGTGGCCGCCCCGCCCCGCCGCGGCGGCCGCGACCGCGACGCCGACGGCCGGGCCCGCAACGGGCGGCCCAGGGACGGGCTCGGGCGCCCCCTCCCGTACGGGCGGCAGGGGGTGATGCGCCAGCCCGAGGGGGTGGTCCGCTCCGGTGAGCAGACCGTGACCGAGGCGCAGCGGCTGCTGGACGCGGGCCGGCCCTTCCACGCCCACGAGGTGCTGGAGGACCGCTGGAAGTCCGGGCCGGACGCCGAGCGGGCGCTGTGGCGGGGCCTCGCGCAGTTCGCCGTCGGCCTGACCCACGCCGCCCGCGGCAACCCGGTGGGTGCCCGGGCGTTGCTGGCCCGCGCGGCCGACGGCCTGGCCCCGTACGGGGAGGCGCGCCCGTACGGCGTGGACCTCTCGGCCGTCGTCCGCTGGGCGCGCGAGCGCTCGGCCGCCGCGGACATCCTCGACGCGCCGGACGTCCCCCGGCTCACCGCCTCCCGGAGCTGACCGCCCGCCGCAGGCCGTACGAGGCCGCGCCCAGCGCCAGGACCGCCGCCCCCGCCGCCACCGAGGCCGCCGGGAGGGTGCAGGCCAGCACCAGGCAGCCGGCCGCGCCGACGAGCGGGACGGCCCGCGGAGGACGGTTCTCCTCGGGCGTCAGCGTGCGGGCGGCGGCGTTGGCGATCGCGTAGTAGACCAGCACGCCGAAGGACGAGAACCCGATCGCGCCCCGGACGTCGGCGGTGCCGGCGACGACCGCGACGACGGCCCCGACCGCGAGCTCGGCGCGGTGCGGGCCGTGGAAGCGCGGATGGACGGCCGCCAGGGCGTGCGGCAGGTGCCGGTCGCGCGCCATCGCCAGGGTGGTCCGGGAGACGCCCAGGATCAGCGCGAGCAGTGAGCCGAGCGCGGCCACCGCGGCGCCTGCGCGCACGACCGGCGCGAGCGCCGGCGCCCCCGCCGCGCGGACCGCCTCCACCAGGGGCGCGGTGCTGTGCGCGAGGCGCTCCGGCCCCAGCACCACGAGCACGGCGACCGCCACGGCCGTGTAGACCGTCAGGGTGATGGCCAGGGCCAGCGGGATCGCCCGGGGGACGGTCCGGGCCGGATCGCGGACCTCCTCGCCCAGGGTGGCGATCCGCGCGTACCCGGCGAAGGCGAAGAAGAGCAGCCCGGCGGCCTCCAGCACCCCGCCGGCCCCCGGCCCGGACCCGACGGCCGGCAGGGCCCGCCCGCCGGAGCCGCCGGCCAGGCAGACGGTGACGGTCGCGGCCAGCACGGCGAGGACGACGGCCACGATCACTCGGCTCAGCCAGGCGGACTTCTGCACCCCCGCGTAGTTGACCGCCGTGAGGGCGACCACCGCGGCGACAGCGACGGCGTGCGCCTGCGCGGGCCAGAGATAGGCCCCCACGGTCAGGGCCATCGCCGCGCAGGAGGCGGTCTTGCCGGCCACGAAACCCCAGCCCGCGAGGTGGCCCCAGAACGGGCCGAGGCGCTCGCGGCCGTAGACGTAGGTCCCCCCGGAGGCGGGGTGGCGGGCGGCGAGCCGGGCCGAGGAGGTGGCGTTGCAGTAGGCGACGACGGCCGCGACCGCCAGCGCCGCGAGCAGCCCCGAGCCGGCCGCCGCGGCGGCGGGCGCCAGAGCGGCGAAGACGCCCGCGCCGATCATCGACCCGAGCCCGATCACCACGGCGTCGAACACCCCGAGCCGCCGCTCCAGCCCGGCGGTGTCCGGCACGGTCCCGGTCGTCATGGTCGCTCCTCGTCGGTGCCGCGCCGGGCCCTGGGCGGGCCCGTGCCGGGGGCACCGTACCGGAGGGAGGTGACCGGGAGGTGGCGGGAGCCGGTGCACGGGACGGCGGCCCCGCCGCGCAGCCCGGCGCGGGGGGCCGCTCGCGGGGCCGGACGGTCAGCGGGTGGGGCTTCGGCGCCCCCACGCCGGTGCCACCAGCGCGACGAACAGCACGGCGAAGCCGATCTGCAGCAGGTGGCGGATCCAGTCGATGCCCGAGGTGTGCCCGACCCCGATCCAGCCGGCCACGAGGTTGCCGACCAGCGCACCGAGCGCGCCGAGCAGCATGGTCAGCCACCACGGGATGGACTGCGGCCCGCGCAGGATGAGCTTGGCCAGCACACCGAGGACGAATCCGATCAGCAGAATCCAGAGCAGTTGGAACACGGTGTCCTCCGGTCTGTCGTCCGCGCCGCCGCACAGCGGTGTGATCATCAGGATCCCGCAGGGCATCCGATTCGGCATGTCCAGCGCCCGGCCGCCACGGCGGCGGGTCAGGGCGCGGCGGCCGGCGGTGGTTCGACGGGCCCGGCCGGCTCCGTGGCCGCGGTGGCCGCGGTGGCCTCCTGGGCCTCGGCAGGCTCGGTGGCCTCGGTGACCCGGGTGCCCGGGTGCCGCAGGGCGCAGACGAAGGCGACCGCCAGCGCCGCGGCCATGCCGTAGAACACCCGCTGGTTGGCCTCCGCGAAGTCCGCCCGGATCTGGCCGAGCAGGGTGCTGTCGACACCGCCCGGCGTCCCGCTGCCGCCGCCGTGCCCGGTGATGCCCTGCGCGATCCGCTCGGCCGTCGTGCGGGCCTGCGCGGCCGGCAGCCCGTGCTGCTCCAGGGTCTGCTGGACCCGGTCGGCGGTGGTGTGCAGCAGGACGGTGCCCAGCACGGCGAGGCTGACGCTGGCCGAGTAGTTGCGGACCGTCTGGGTGATCCCGGTGACCTCGCCGTAGGAGCGCCCGATGGCCCGGTTGACGGCGTCGGTGGAGGCCGGGGTGAGCAGGAACCCGATGCCGGCGCCGGACAGCACGATGTACGGCCACTGGGCGTTCAACGAGAGGTCGGTGATCTTCCCGGCCCACAGCGCGAAGCCCACGGCGCCGAGCGCCGTGCCCACCAGCATCGGGGTGCGCGCCCCGCGCCGGTCCAGCATCCGGCCGCCGACCTGCGAGGCCGGTCCGAAGCCGGCGAAGAACAGCAGCAGGTAGATGCCGGCCTCGTCGGGGGAGTAGTCCAGCGCGACCTGCGCGTACACGGAGGCGAAGAAGAACACCGGGACGAACGCCATCATCGCGAAGAACAGCACCGCGTTGTCCACCGAGAACGCCCGGTCCGCGAAGATCTGCATGGTGATCAGCGGATCGCGGCTGCGCAGTTCGACCACCACCAGCAGGGCGAGGACCGCCAGGCCACCGGCGATGCAGAGCCAGGTGAGCGCGCTGCCCCAGCCCCAGGAGGAGGCCTGCTGGAGGCCCAGCACGCTCAGTCCCATGCCGACGGCGGTGAGGAAGGCGCCGGGCCAGTCGACCGGTTCGGGGCGGGGCGTGTTGCGGATCCTGGCCATCAGGGTCAGGACCACGGCGATCACCGCCACCGGGACGTTCACCCAGAAGATCGCCCGCCAGGTCCAGCTGGTGAGCCAGCCGCCCAGGATCGGCCCCAGCGCGGTGAGCGCCCCGGAGACGCCGAAGAACAGCGCGAGCGCCCGGCCCCGGCGGTCGACCGGGAACACCTCGACCACCACCGCCAGCGCGGCCGGGAACATCAGCGCCGCGCCGAGCCCCTGGACGGCCCGGAAGACCACCAGCCAGGTCTGCGCGGCGCCGCCCGAGGGCACGGCCCCGCACAGCGCGGAGGACACCACGAACACCACCGTGCCGACCAGCGCCATCCGGCGGTGCCCGAGGATGTCGGCGAGCCGCCCGCCGAGGGCGAAGAAGGCCGCCAGGGACAGCAGGTAGGAGTTGACCACCCACTGCATCCCCGAGGAGGACAGGCCGAGCTCGCCGATGATGCTCGGTGCCGCGATGGAGACGATGGTCTGGTCGATGAAGGTCATCGAGACCGCGAACAGCATGCCCGCCAGGGCGAGGTTCCGGCTGGTCGGTGCTGCCGAGGGCCTGCTCTCGTCTGCGGACGCCACGACCCACATCCCTCCCGTACGGTCCGGTCCGGCCGGGCTCCACGGCGGCGGAGCCCCGGTCCGAGCCTGCCCGCAACGCGCGGCGGCGGCGCGCGGAGCCGGGGGGATGTCATACGAATGGCGGGTGGTCACCGCCCTCCCGGGGGTGGCCACCCGTACCGACCGTGCGGAGCGGGCAGGAGCCGGACCCGGAGCCGGCCCGGCCTCTCTGCCCCCGGGCCGGCTCCCTTCCTGCGGTCCCGACGACGCCCGACCGCCCTGACGGCACGCTGACGCCCGCCCGCCCGGCCCTGACGGATGTCAGGTACCGGTCCGCGGGATGCGCTGGTTGTCTGGGTGCTGCGCCGGTGGTGGGCAGTCGGAAGACCCCGTCGAGGCGTCAACTACCCGTCAACAGAAGGAGATTCCCATGTTCGGTGTGCGCAGGCTGGCCCTGGCCGGTGCGGCGACGGTGCTCGGCCTCGGTACCCTCGGCCTGTCGGCGACCGCCGCCGACGCGGCGGGCGGCTGCACCGACAACGGCAACGGCACCTACAACTGCCACGTCTGGAAGGACGCCCCGACCTTCCGCGAGAACAACGTCCGGGTCGGCACGCTCCACGCCGGCGACAACTACTTCTACTGCCAGGCCAGGGGCACCGAGATGTCCGACGGGCAGTACCACAACTTCTGGTACGCCAAGACCGACGACGACAGCGGCAACCGCGGCGTCTGGGTCAACGTCATCCACCTCTCCGGCGGCGGCAACGACGAGCCGGTCCCCGGCCTGCCCTTCTGCTGACCGGCCGCCGGGCGGCATCGCCGGGCCGGGCCGGCCGGGGACGGGGGTTCCGGCCGGCTCCGGCTCAGCCGCCGTACCCGGCGAGGTAGCGCAGCACGGTGTCCACGTGCGCCCGGACCCGCTCCGGGACGCCCCCGGTGTCTGCGACCGTCTTGTCGCTGGTGCGGTAACCGGCGACGATCAGGGCCGGCAGGTCCCTGGTGTACCCGCGGTGCTTGAGCTGCTGGTCGAGCCAGCAGACGTAGCCGCCCATCGTGATGATGGCGTCGGGCGGCGACATGTAGTCCTTGCGGCCGTCGTGGTCGCCGTCCTGGGCCCAGGCGTTGAACACCGAGGGCGTCCACATCGCGATGCCGTACTCCTGGGCCTGCGGCCGGGCGGCGGCCGGGTCGAACCCGCTCTCCGCCTTGAGCATCGCCGCCAGCAGCGCCGGAGTCACCTCGGGCTCCGGGCACTGCCGGGCGGCACGGTCGATCGGCTCCCGGAACTCGGCCGGGACGTCGGCGTCCGCCGGCAGCGCGCCGGCCGCAGGTCCGGTCCGCCCCGCCGGGCCGGCCGACGGCGACCCGGCGGCCGGGGGCGGCGGCGCGGGGGCGCCGCCCCTGGGCAGCAGGGCCACGGCCGAGGCGGCCGCCACCAGCGTGCAGCCGGCCAGCAGCGCGACGACCCGGCGCGGCCGGCGGCGGCGCCGGACCGGCCGGTCGACGGCCCGGACCAGGGCCAGCAACGCGTCCGCGTCCGGCCGGGCGTCGCGCCCGCCCGCGAGGCAGGCCCCGATCAGGGCGCGCCAGCCGTCCGGCAGGTGCTCGTCCAGCCGCAGCGGGGCCGCGCCCCGGGCGTACGCCTGCGCGGCGAGTGCCCTCGCCCGTGCGGTCGCGCCGAGGAAGGGGTGCAGGCCGCCGGTGAGCACCTGGTGGGCCAGCACCCCGAAGGCCCAGATGTCGGCGCTCGGCCGCAGTTCGACCCCGTGCGCGCCGGACCGCTGGGACCACCACTCGGGCGGGACGTGGTCCGGCGAGCCGAGCGGCGGGGTGTAGGCGTGGGTGCCTTCCAGCTCGGCGGTCAGCCCGAAGTCGGCCAGCCGGACGCCACCGTCCGCCATCAGCAGCACGTTGGCGGGTTTGAGGTCGCCGTGCACCCAGCCCCGGCCGTGCATGTGGGCCAGGCCGACGCACACCTCGGTCAGCAGTCGGGCGGCGTCGGGGAGTCCGGTGCCCGGCTCACCGGCGCGCAGCCGCTGCTGGAGGCTGCGTTCGGCGCGTTCCATCACCAGGGCGACGGCGCCGTCCAGGTGCGGGTGCTCCGGGTCCCGCAGGGTGACCACGGCCAGCGTGCGGATCAGCTGGGGGTGGTCGGCCCGTTCGCTGAACTCCACCTCGCGGCGCACCAGTTCCTCCGCGGTGCGGCGCTGGACCGGGCCGGGCGTCCCCGCGGGCAGGAACTTCACCGCGACCGTGGCGCCCGCGGCGTCCCGGGCCGCGTAGACGCTGCCCCAACCGCCGGAACCGATCAGCCGGGTGACCCGGTGGCCCGCGACGAGGTAGCCCGGCGGCACCTCCAGCGGCGGCCGGCCGGCGTCGTCGATCGCCGGGCTCTCGCCGGTCGCGTCCCCGCCGGTCGCGTCCCCGCCGTTCCCGCTCGCGCCGTTCCCGCCGTCCCCGCGCCCGCGGTTCACCGGGCGGGCGGCGGGAGCAGCGGCAGGTGGTCCTCACGGACCAGGTCGAACCGCAGGGCCAGCGCGGCCAGTTCCTCGCGCTTGCGCCCGGTGCGCCCGGCGGCGCCCGGCTCCCGGTCCTCCTCCCCGCGCAGCCGCAGCTTCGCCTCCGCGAGGTAGTCGATGTGGTAGTTCACGGCCGAACGGGTCAGCTTGCGGCAGGACGGCAGCGCCCGCAGCCGCTCCAGCACGTCGTTGACGCCGGGCACCGCGGCGGCGGAGGCGTCGCGCAGCCGCGGTTCGCACAGGGCCAGCAGCACCAGGAAGTACTTGGACGTCGGGTCCAGCGCGAACGGGCTGACCGTGTGCTCGCCGCCGCCGCCGGACTCCGCTCCGCCGTCCAGGAAGGCGTGCTGCGGGGCGAAGACCTTGAAGTGGGTGGTGCCGGTGACCGACGGCAGCACCACCCGGGAGAACTCGAACGGGACGGGCGCGCCCAGCCGCCCGGGGGCCACCTTGACGTGCTCGCCCGCGCCTTCGAGGTTCTCCACCACGTACGTCGCCGAGCCGCTGAAGTTGGACAGCCGCCAGTAGTCCTCGGCCGCCGTGACCTCGCCGGCCCGGCGGGAGACGCCGCGGTCGTCCAGCCGGACGGCGACCGGCCGGCCCGGGGCCCCGCGCCCGAAGTCGGCACTCTCGCCCGGCCCCATCCGCAGCAGCTCGGGCCGCTCCCGCCGGGCCCCCGCCAGGACGGCCGGGCCGTCGGGCAGCTGCACGATCACCGTGTCCACCGAGCTCCCCTTCCCACCGCGCGCACGGGTCGATGGTACGCGTTCCGCCACCGCCCGGTCACCCTCGGTCACCGGATCGGGTGGGTCGGGGAGTCCGGTCCGGCCGGATCAGCCGACCACGGACTGCTTGTGGTGGAAGACGTTCCCGGCGTCCCAGATCCGCTTCGCCAGCTGCAACCGCGGATAGTTCTGCTTGTAGTACAGCCGCGGATAGGCCGGCGCCGGGTCGGTGGCGATCCCGAGGTCCACGTCCGGGTAGTTGACGTAGGCGCCGTCCGTCCCGAGGTCGTGCCCCGCGTCGCTGATCTCCGGCACCCCGCCGGTCGCCGCGTAGACGTCCTGGTAGAAGCCCCGGATGAACTCCAGGTGGGCGTCGTCCTGGGCGGGGACGGTCCAGTAGGTCTGGTACTGCAGCTTCATGAACGAGTCGCGCTGCGGGACGGCC
Source organism: Kitasatospora sp. NPDC088346 (assembly GCF_044740765.1). Taxonomy (NCBI): domain Bacteria; kingdom Bacillati; phylum Actinomycetota; class Actinomycetes; order Kitasatosporales; family Streptomycetaceae; genus Kitasatospora; species Kitasatospora sp. NPDC088346. Next base: position 165,469 of record NZ_JBIURH010000005.1, on the reverse strand, counting down.
GTCGCACACGGGTCGACCGCGTTCACCCGGCACCCGTAGGCGTCGATCTGCACGAGGGTCTGGGTCAGGTCCACCCCCGGGTCGTCCTTGGTGAGCCACGTCCAGGTGGCGGCGATGTTGTGGTCCGAGAACGGCTTGCGGTGGTACGCGGACTTGTACTTGCCGCGCTGGTTGGCACCGGAGCCGTTGAGCGTCTGGGTCGCCTGGAGCCAGGGCATCTGCCGCCGGCGGTCCGGGTACGGCAGGAACAGCCCGCCCGCGCTGTCGGTCTGGACGGTCGCGGGCGTTTCGAGACCGGCCTCCATCGCGGCCAGGAACGCGTCCAGCGGGCCGGTGTCCGGGCCGACCCACTGGCTGAACAGCGCGAGGTTGCCGTTGGTCTTGTGGGTGAGCTTCAGGATGCTGAACAGCCCGTTGTAGAGCGGCTCGTCCGGGCCGCTGTGCGCGGCGAAGAACTCGCCGAAGTTCGTCATCAGCCGGGTGAAGTCGGCCGGCTTCTTCAGGATCTCCGCCCACGGCCAGGCGATGCTGCTCAGCCAGACGCGGGCCGGCGGCCGCGGCAGGTGCTCGGTGAAGTAGTACCGCAGCACCATCCCGAAGTTCCCGCCGCCGCCGCCGGTGTGCGCCCAGAACAGGTGGCTGGTGTCCGAGCCCTCGGGGTCGTCGCGGTGCGCGCAGGTCACCTCCACCCGGCCGTCCCGGACGGTGACCACGTCCACCTGCGTCAGGTGGTCGACCGTCAGCCCGTCGCGCCGGTTGAGGACGCCGTAGCCGCCGCCGCAAATGTGCCCGCCCGCGCCCACCGAGTAGCAGGACCCGGCCGGGACCGCCACGTCGTAGCGGCGGAACAGCTCGGTGTAGACGTCCCAGAGCTCCGCGCCCGACTCCACGCAGTAGGCGGCGGCGCCGTACTTGTCCCGGCCCCGGTACACGCCCCGCATGGTGCTCAGGTCGAGGATCGCGCCGCCGGTGTTCTCGACGAAGTCCTCGTAGCAGTGGCCGCCGCTGCGCACGGTGGGCCGCAGGCCCCGGTGGAGGGCCTCACGGACGGCGGCGACGGCGCCCGAGTCGCCGGTGACCAGCTGGATGTAGCGCGGGTCGCTGGTCCACCGCTGGTTGAAGCCCTGACTGAGGGTCTCGTAGCGCCCGTCGCCGGGCAGGACGCGGAGCTCGCCCGGGTCGGCGGGCCCGGCCGGCTCGGCCGTCGCCGGCGTCGACCCGGCGCCGAGCGAGGCCGCCCCGGCGGCCAGCGCCCCGGCGGCGCCCAGGAGTTTGCGTCGTGAAACCTCGTGCTGCACGTGTCGACCCGCCTTCACCGGAGTGGGAGCCGGGAGATAATCGCACGGTTTGCTGTCGAAGCGTCAAATCCAGTCGATTCCCGGCGAATTGAAGCTAGCATTCTTCCGGAGGCGGTCACTTCGGACACTCCGGTCCTTTCCGTCGCGCTCGGACGGCGCCCCGGCCGCCCGGGGCTGCGGACCCGCTCCGATCGGCCGAGAATGACAGGGGGCCGGCTCCGGCCCCGGCCGAGCGTGGAGGTGGCGGAGTGTCGAGAATGCCGCGGCGGCGGACCTCCTCGGCCACTCGGTCGGGTGCTTTCGCCTCGGTGGCGGTCGCACTGTTCTGCATTCAGCTCGACTTCTTCGCGCTGAATCTCGCGATCCCCGGAATCTCCGCCGAGCTGGACGTGTCGGTGTCGGCCGCCCAGTGGACGCTGTCCGCCTACATGCTGGCCCTGGGCTGCCTGTTCATCGTCGGCGGCCGGATCGGCGACGTGTTCGGACGGCGCGGGGCGCTGCTGGCCGGGAACACCCTGTTCGCCGCCGGCTCGGTCGGCTGCGCGCTGGCACCGGGGCTCGGCCTGCTGGTGGCGGCCCGGATCGTCCAGGGGGTCGGCGCGGCGCTGGTCTTCCCGGTCTCGGTCGCGGTGGTCAGCAACGTCTTCCCCGCCGAGAGCCGGGCGCGGGCCCTGGGCGCGGTCTTCGGGATCGCCAACATCGGCACGGCACTGGGCCCCTTCGTGGGCGGCGGCCTGACCGAGGGGCCGGGCTGGCGGTGGATCTTCTGGCTGCTGGCACCGCTCAGCGCGCTCGCCCTGCTGACCGGGGTGCTGTTCGTGCCCGACTCCCGGGACGCCGGCGCTCCCCGGCAGCTCGACGTGCCCGGTGCGCTGACCGTGGTGGGCTGCCTGGGCTCGCTCACCCTGACCGTCGAGCGCGGCAGCGCCTGGGGCTGGGGCAGCGCCCGGACGCTGGTCCTGCTCGGTGCCGCCGTCGGGCTGGGCGCCTACTTCGTCCGCCGCGAGGGCCGGGTGACCCACCCGCTGGTCGACCTGCGGCTCTTCCGCAACCCCCCGTTCGTCCTGGTCACCGCCATGGGGTCGGTGGCCAACATGGGCTACGGCGTCACGGTCTTCGTCGCGACGCTCTACCTCCAGGGCGTCCGCGGACTGTCCGCCCTGACGGCGGGCCTCGTCTTCCTGGCCCCCGCGCTGGTGGTGGTGGGCGCCGGTCCGCTCGGCGCCCGGCTCGCCCCCAGGATGCGGCCCACCGCGGTGATGGCCCTGGCCGGGGTGGTGGCCGGCACCGGCATGATCACACTCAGTCTGGTCACCGCGTGGTGGCTGTACGTCCCGGTCTTCGCCTGGTGCGGTCTGGGACTCGGCCTCGGCTGGACGTTCGCCACCGTGGCCACCCAGCAGGTGGTCCCGCCCGCCCGGGCCGGCGAGGCCTCCGGCGTGGTGCTCACCGCCCTGGTCACCCTGGGCGCGGTCGCGCTCGCGGCGGCCGCCTCCGCCATCGCCGCGCTGACCCCCGAACGCGGAGCCGAGGCCGCCTACGACGCCGTGCTGCGGGTCGGCGGCGGCGTCATCCTGCTCGCGGCGGGCGTCGTCCTCGTGGTCCGGCACCGGCTGGTCGTCTCCGGCCGGGTGCCGCCGCTGTCCGTGCACGCGCCCCGGCCGGCCACCGACGCCCCGGACCGCGACCGGTCGGCCGACTGACGATCACCGGCGCGCGGCCACCGTGCGGACCGCCCCGGCGCCGAACCGCGCCGACACGTGCTCCCGGGAGACCCGGTCGAGCAGCACCACCGAGGTGGCCTCGGCGACCGCCGCGGGCACCGGGGCCGCCCCCGCCACGGTCTCCGCCCCCGCCCCCGCCACGGTCCCGGCCGCCGGCCGCGCCAGGGCCGCCAGGAGGCGGTCCAGCCCCGCGCGGTGCCGTGCGAATGCCCGGCGCGGCGCCCAGCGGCCCCGGGCCCGCTGGCCCGCCAGGGCCTCCGCGTGGCCCACGTCCAGCACCACCAGGTGCAGCTCGCGCCCCTGCCGCCCGGCACTGCGGGCCAGCCAGCGGCGCAGCCACGGACGGCTGCCGCAGTCGTGCACCAGCAGCGGGCCGCCGCCGCGCACCGCCGCCCGCAGCCACCGGACGTGCACCAGCCGGGCCCACGGCCGGTAGACGGCGTACGGGATCCGCTCGGGCATCACCGCCTCGCAGGCCTCGTGGACGTCCCGCGGGTCGACCACCGCGACCGCGGCCGACCAGCGGCCCAGCAGCGTGCTCTTCCCGCTGCCCGGCAGGCCGGACACCACGACCACCGCGTCCGGCGGGTAGTGCAGCAGCACGGGGCCGTCCGATCCGCCGCGCAGGTCCACCAAGCCGGCGGTGCGCGGTGCCGCGACCGCCTCCGACCTGCCCCGATCGTCCATCTGTGCTCCCGTCCCGACGTGCCGGCCCACAGCTTCGCACGGCCTCGCCGGGTGTCCGTGCGGAGGGCCCCGACCGTTGTTGTCCGGCCGGCGGCGGCGGCAAACCACGGGCCGGGGGCCGGGCCTCAGCCGTCGGCCGGCCGTGACCTGTGCTCGCGCCAGGCCGCCAGCGCCTGGGCCCGGGTGCCGTCCGGGTGGGCGGCGTGCCAGGCCCGCAGATGGCGGTTGAGCTCGAACTGCGCGCCGATCTCCTGCGGCCGGGCCGCCTGCTCCCGGGTGTCGTGCCAGTGCCGGACGGCGTCCGCCAGGGTGCGGCCCGCGTGGTCGGCGACGAAGGAACGCATGAAGGCGTCGAAGTGGAAGGCCGGGCCGATCTCCTGCCGGAAGTACGCCCGCAGCACCTGGCTGCACCGCTGGCCCTCCGGGATGACCGTGCCGCCGTCGACCGGCGCCGTCAGCTGGGGTGCCCGGGCGCCGCGCCGGGCGGGCGGCGGCTCCGCCGGTGGCGGTCCGCCGTCCAGGGCGGCGCACAGCCGGGCCGTCAGTGCCTGCTTCCCGCCGCGGGCCGGGACCCCGACCGTCCGGGCCAGTTCGGTGAGCTCCGCCAGGGTCCAGTACCGGCGCCGCAGCTCGGCGCCGGTCAGGCCCGGTCCCGGGGCCGGCCGCCGGTCGGCCGCCGGGCCGCCTCCCACCGCTTCGCCGTCCCGCATCCGTCCCCCCTCGCCGCCCGTACCGGTGTCCGGGTGCGTCGATCCTAGGGGCGGCCCGGTGCGGCGAGTGCGCCGACCTGGTCGGGAACCGTCGCCGGCACCCCGTCGTCCGACTGCGGGACGGGCCGTGCCGTACCTTGGGCGGCTGCCGCACCGGATCATGGACCGATCGAAGGAGACGCCTGCCGTGTCCCACCCCCACCCGTACGCCGCGCACCAGCAGCCCGGCCCGCCGCGCCGGCCCGGCCGGGCCTGGTGGTGGCTGTCCGCGCAGGAGCGCCGCCGCCGCAAGCAGCAGAAGCGCGCCTGGCAGGAGTACCGGCGCCGGAACAACAAGCGCGACGGTGACTGCTGCGACGGCTGCGAGTGCCTCGGTGAGCTGGCCGACCCCTGCATGATCGCGCTGATCCCGCTGACGGCGGCGTCCGCGCTGAAGGCGGCCGTCGGTGCGGTCGCCGGACGGCGTCCCGGCCGCGCCGCGGATCCGGCCGCACCGGTTCCGGCGGGGGTGGTGGCGGCCGGGTTGTACGGCGCGGTGCGGTTCTACCGGACGAGGATCAGCCCGGCGCGCCGGCCGTGCTGCCCGTACACCCCGTCCTGCTCGACCTACGCGGTGCAGGCGCTGCACCGCCACGGGGCGCTGCGCGGCTCCTGGCTGACGGCCGGGCGGCTGTTGCGCTGCCGGCCCGGGACGGCGGGCGGCTGCGACCCGGTCCCCGGGCGCTGAGCCGGGCGCCGGAACCGGGCGCCGAACCGGGCGCTGATGCCGGGCGCGGAACCGGTGGCCGGGTACGCCGAAGGGGGCCCGCCCCGTGCGCGTTCGCACGGGACGGGCCCCGGTGCTGCCGGCGATGCCGGCAGCGGGGTCGATCAGAGTCGATCAGAGGGGGCGAATGTTCTCCGCCTGCGGGCCCTTCTGGCCCTGCGTGACGTCGAACTCGACCTTCTGGCCCTCAAGCAGCTCGCGGAAGCCACTGGCGTTGATGTTCGAGTAGTGGGCGAACACGTCGGCGCCGCCGCCGTCCTGCTCGATGAAGCCGAAGCCCTTTTCCGCGTTGAACCACTTCACGGTGCCGGTAGCCATAAAAATCTCCTTCAAAGGCTGGTCCGGAACCCGCACCTCGCGAGTTCCGCGTAGCCGCGATAATGATCCGCCCGGGAAAAGCCCGAAAAAACAACAATGCGCCTGGTGGTCACTGCCAGCAGGCGCACACGAATTTCATGGGAACCACAACTGCAACTACCACGACTGTAGCAGGGTGCGTGCTGGAACGACGGGTGCGCCCTGGAACGGCGGGTTCACCGCCCGCGGAAGGTCCTGCCGGCCCGGTCAGCGGCCGGGGCGCTGGGGCGGCCGGAGCTCGTTCGGCTGGACGATGACGTGGCCGGCGCCGGTGAAGGACAGCTCCCACCCCTCGGTGGCCGTCCCGCGGCGGCGCCAGGCCTCGGTGTTGCTGCTCTGCGCCTGCAACTGGACCTCCAGCCCGGAGGACCAGCCGATCACGGCGTCGGCGTCCGCGTAGACGTAGCTGCCCGGCTCCGACCGCAGGACCAGCGGCTGCCCTGAGGTCATCAGGACGGTGGTGCCGCTGCCCGAGAGCTCGACGGTGCGCCGGCCGACGCCGGAGATCCGCTCGCCGTTCTCGATCTCGACGATCCGCCAGTCGACGGTGGTGTCCATCGCGAGCAGGTAGCTGTTGGTGACGGTCAGCCGTTCCTGCCGCAGCTCCAGGATGTGCAGGTGCTGGGCCAGGTTGGCCAGGTAGACGGCGCCGGTGCCGGAGCAGCTCATCAGGTCGAGCGCGTCGGTGTCCCGGCGGCGGCCGCGCTGGCCCCGCGGCGGGGCCCAGGAGGTGAAGGACACCTTGCCGGTGTGGGCCACCATGGCGCCGGTGCGGGCCAGCACGTCGGTGCGGCCGTCCAGGGCGACCCGCAGCATCTGCGGGTTCTGGAGCGCGTAGCGGCGGTCGCCGGTGAGGGCGGTGTGGTCGAGCAGCGGACTCTGCACGGGGGTCTCCTCAGCCGCGGATCTTGAAGCGTTCGGACGTGTCCTCGCTGGGCTGCACCACCACGAACCCGGTGCCCCGGAAGCCGAGTTGCAGGGCCTCGCCGCTGCCGCGGCCGATCAGGGCGCCGACCTTGACGGTCCGGCGGGGCCTGATGTCCAGCCCGGTGGTCCAGGCGACCAGGGCGTCCGGGTCGACGAAGGTCTCCGCCTCCGCGCAGTCCAGCACCACCGGCACCCCGCGCGAGGTGATCGACACCCAGCCGGTGCCGCCGACCGTCACGTTGTAGAGGCCGGTGCCGGCCAGCATCGCCAGGCCCTTGACCTTCTCCACCCGGCAGTCCAGCGCGGTGTCCAGGGCGAGCAGGTGCGAGCCGTTCACCGACAGCGACTCGTCGGCGAGTTGCAGGTTGACCACGTCGGCGCCCTCGTCGGCGAGGTACAGGTTGCCGTCGCCGAACCAGCGCAGCAGCGGGCTGCGCTCGCCGGAGGCCCACTCGCCGAGCGCCCGGCGGAAGGTCTGCGACACCGCCTCGTACTGCAGGAAGCCGTCGTACGCCACCATGGCGCCCGGCTTGGCGTAGACGTCCTGACCGGAGGTGACCGCCACCCGGCACATCGCCGCGCCGTGGTTGGCCATCCGGCCGGTGCTCGCGCCCGCCTCGTACCGGGCCAGGTCGCTGCCCGCCAGGAGTTGCCGCTGCATGGATCCGCCCATCCCTCTCTCTCCGACCTCGAACGCTCAGACTTCGAACGGCTGGACGACGATGAAGTTCCCGGGCGCGCCCCGGAACTGCAGGCTGTACGACTCGGCGGCGTGGCCCGCGTAGGCCGAGCGCCGGATCCGCACCGGTGCCGTGGTGATCACCTGGGCCGCGCGGGTCCAGGCGACCAGTGCGTGCACGTCCGCGTACGTCTCCGGGGCCGGGGTGACCGGCAGGACCACCGGGATGCCCCGGGTCTTCACCACCACCGTGCCGTGGCCGCTGAACTGGAGGGTGAAGAAGCCGCCGTTCGGCAGACCCTCGCCCTCGATCCGGCGCACCTCGTGCTCCAGGCCCGCGTCGAAGGCCAGCACCCGGTCCGAGCCGACGCAGAGCGAGTCGCCCTCCAGCCGCACCACGAACAGGTCGCTCGCCTCGTCCGCCAGGAAGACCTGGCCCTCGCCGGAGACCCGCATCAGCCTGAGCGGCTGGCCGGTCAGGTTGCCGATCAGCCTGCGCAGCGCGCCCGAGCTCTCGTGGGTGAAGTCCGCCCTGCCCTGGTAGGCCACCATGCTGCCCTGCAGGGCCAGCACGTCCTGGTCCTTGGTGAGGGTGAACCGCACCAGGCCGTCGTTCTGCTTGACCCAGCCGGGGGTCTCGGGCGCCTCGCGGTACTTCGCCAGCGAGACCAGGGCACCGGGGGCGGGGACGGGGGCCGCGGGGGGCACCGGGACGGCGGCGAGGGTGGGCGTGTGGGCGGCGTAGGGGACCGGTGCGGCGGCAGGAGGTGGGGCGGCGGGCGGCGGGCCGGGCTGGGCCGGGATCACCGGGATCACCGGGATCACCGGCGTCGGCGCGGGAACGGGGACCGGTCCGGCCGGGGCCGCGTCCTCCTCCAGCACCTCGCCGCCGAAGTTCTCCAGCAGCGCCTGCAGCCCGCCGCTGAACCCCTGGCCGACCGCGGCGAACCGCCACTCCCCGCCCCGCCGGTACAGGTCCGCCAGCATCACGGCGCGCTCCGAGCTGAACTCGGCGCCGGTGAAGGCGTAGCGGCCGACCTCGGTGCCGCCGGCGACGATCCGCACGTACCCGGAGTGGAGTTGGGACATCACCCCCTCGCCGTCGACGGCCGCGGTCAGGGTCAGCTTGTGGATCCGCTCGGGCACCGCGGCGAGGTCGATCCGGAACGACTCGGTGTCACCGTCGCCCGGGCCGGCCAGCCGCACCGAACCCTCGGGGCTGGCGGGCTGGTTGAAGAAGACGAAGTAGCGGTCGTCGCTCAGCCGGTCCTCGGCGTCGAGCCCGAAGCAGCTGATGTCGAAACTCAGGCCGGGCGCGGTCAGGTTGACCCCGAGGCCGAGCTCGCCGCCGCCCGGGGTGAGGTCGGCGATCCGGGTGCGGGACGCTTTGACGAGTTCCCTGGTCATGGCGTGCGGTCGACCCCTCCCGAGCAGTCCGGACTGAACTGCCGAGACCCTATCCCAGACCGCCCCCGGCATCGACGCCTCGCGAGCGCCCGTCCCCGGGCGGGCCGGGGTGCGAGGCGGGCCCCGGGCGGGCCGGGAGCAGGCGGGTGCCCGGCGGCAGCGCGCCGGCCCGGTCGGCGTCGGCCAGGTGCGACAGCAGGGTGGCGCGCAGCGCCGCGGCCGCGTGCGTCAGCGGCAGCTCGCGGCCGTGCGCGACGGCGATGGTCCGGCCCGGTCCCGGGGCGGCGAACGGGGTCACCGCCAGCCCGGACCGGGCCGCCACCATGCCCGGCAGCACCGCGGGGCCGAGACCGGCCCGGACGAAGCCGAGCACCGCGTCCATCTCGCCGCCCTCGACGGCGAACCGGGGTTCGAAGCCCGCCGCGCGGCAGGCCGCGACGGTGGTCTCGCGCAGGTCGTAGCCCTCCCGGAACATCACCAGCGGCCGCTCGCGCAGGTCCGCGATCCGGGCCGGGCGCCGTCCGGCCCGGTCGGCCGAGACCAGCACCAGGTCCTCGGAGAGCAGTTCGGTGACGTCGAGGCCGGCGGCCTCGCCCGCGGGCGGCGGGATGATCAGCGCCAGGTCGAGCCCGCCGTCGGCGAGGATCCGGACGAGATCCCGCGAGCCGCCCTCACGGACCACGAGCTCGACCCCGGGGTGACGGGCCCGGTAGGCGCGCAGCACGTCCGGCACCAGGCTGGTGCACAGGCTCGGCGGCGCCCCGAGCCTGACCCGGCCGCGCCGCAGCTGGACGGTCTCCTGGACGGCCAGCCGGGCGCTCTCGGCATCGGCGAGGATCCGCCGGGCCAGCGGCAGCAGGGCCTGCCCGGCGTCGGTCAGGGTGCTGCCGCCCCGGGTGCGGTGGAACAGCTCGGCGCCCAACTCCCGTTCCAGGGAACGGATCTGCTGGGAGAGCGAGGGCTGCGCGACCAGCACCTGCTCGGCGGCCCGGGTGAAGTGCCGGGTCTCGGCGACGGCGACGAAGTAGCGGAGCTGCTGGAACTGCACAGGCACCATGATAGGCATTCCCTATCGTCATCGTCCGTATCATGTCTTGGACGTACCGGCAGCCGCCTTCCTAGCGTGGTCGTCATGGCACTGGCGACTCGGACGGGCCGACCCCCCTCCACCCTCACGACCCTCTGGCGGTCCACCGTCGGCAAGAAGGCGGCGATGGCGGTCAGCGGCATCGTCATGCTGCTCTACCTGGTCTTCCACATGCTCGGGAACCTCAAGGTCTTCTTCGGCCCGGACGACCTCAACGGCTACGCCGCCTGGCTGCGCACCGTCGGGCAGCCGCTGCTGCACCACGGCTGGTTCCTCTGGCTGGCCCGGGCCGTGCTGCTGGCCGCCGTCCTGGTGCACGGCGTCGCCGCGTACCAGCTCAGCCGGCGCGACCTGGCCGCCCGACCGCAGAAGTACGCGCACCGGCGCCGCCGCAGCAGTTACGCCACCCGGACGATGCGCTGGGGCGGGGTGATCCTGGGGCTGTTCATCGTCTGGCACGTCCTCGACCTGACCACCCTGACCGTGAACCCGCGGGCCGAGGAGGGGCACCCGTACCAGAACATCGTCGCCTCCTTCTCCACCTGGTACGGCGGCGGCGTCTACGTCCTCGCGATGCTCGCGCTGGGACTGCACGTGCGGCACGGCTTCTGGAGCGCCGCGCAGACCCTGGGCGTCAACAACCCCCGCCGCGACCGGGCGCTGAAGGCCGCCGCCAACGTGCTCGCGGCCGTGCTGACCGCCGGGTTCCTGTCCGTCCCCGTAGCCGTCCTGACCGGAGTCGTGCGATGACCAGTTACCCCGACTACACCGTCGGCGAGCCCGTCACCGACACCGCCGCGCCCGCCGGGCCGATCGAACAGCGTTGGGACCGGCGCCGGTTCGAGGCGAAGCTGGTCAACCCGGCCAACCGCCGCAAGCACACCGTGATCGTGGTCGGCACCGGCCTGGCGGGCGGCTCCGCCGGTGCCACCCTCGCCGAACAGGGCTACCGCGTCGTGCAGTTCTGCTTCCAGGACTCGCCGCGCCGGGCGCACTCGATCGCCGCCCAGGGCGGCATCAACGCGGCGAAGAACTACCGCAACGACGGCGACTCCGTCCGCCGGCTGTTCTACGACACCGTCAAGGGCGGCGACTTCCGGGCCCGGGAGTCCAACGTCCACCGGCTCGCCCAGGTATCGGTGCAGATCATCGACCAGTGCGTCGCCCAGGGCGTCCCGTTCGCCCGCGAGTACGGCGGACTGCTGGACACCCGCTCGTTCGGCGGCGTCCAGGTGTCCCGGACCTTCTACGCCCGCGGCCAGACCGGACAGCAACTGCTGCTCGGCGCCTACCAGGCGCTGTCGCGGCAGATCGCCGCCGGCGGCGTGGAGATGCACCCGCGCACCGAGATGCTCGACCTGATCGTGGTCGACGGCCGGGCCCGCGGCATCGTCGCCCGCGACCTGGTCACCGGGCGGATCTCCACCCACCTCGCGGACGCCGTCGTGCTGGCCACCGGCGGCTACGGCAACGTCTTCCACCTCTCCACCAACGCCAAGAACTCCAACGCGACCGCCGTCTGGCGGGCGCACCGGCGCGGCGCGTACTTCGCCAACCCCTGCTTCACCCAGATCCACCCGACCTGCATCCCGCGCTCCGGCGACCACCAGTCCAAACTCACCCTGATGAGCGAGTCGCTGCGCAACGACGGCCGGATCTGGGTGCCGCGGACCAAGGGCGACACCCGGCCGCCCGCCGAGATCCCCGAGCCGGACCGCGACTACTACCTGGAGCGGATCTACCCCGCCTTCGGCAACCTCGTCCCGCGTGACATCGCCTCCCGGGCGGCCAAGAACGTCTGCGACGAGGGCCGCGGCGTCGGCCCCGGCGGCCAGGGCGTCTACCTCGACTTCGCCGACGCCATCGCCCGGCTCGGCCGCACCGCCATCGAGGCCAGGTACGGCAACCTCTTCGAGATGTACGAGCGGATCACCGCCGAGGACCCGTACCGGGTGCCGATGCGCATCTACCCCGCGATCCACTACACGATGGGCGGCCTCTGGGTCGACTACGACCTGCAGACCACCCTGCCCGGCCTGTTCGCGATCGGCGAGGCCAACTTCTCCGACCACGGCGCCAACCGGCTCGGCGCGAGCGCCCTGATGCAGGGCCTGGCCGACGGCTACTTCGTCCTGCCGGCCACCCTCAACGACTACCTCGCCCGCACCCCCGCCACCGCCGTGGCCGAGGACGCGCCCGAGATCGAGGCCGCCGTCGCCGAGGTCACCGACCGGCTCCACCTGATCCTCGCGGTGGACGGCGACCGCACCCCCGACTCCTTCCACCGCGAGCTCGGCGACCTGCTGTGGGACGAGTGCGGGATGGCCCGCGACGACGCCGGCCTGCGCCGCGCGCTGGAGCGGATCCCGCGGCTGCGGGAGGAGTTCTGGCGCCGGATCAAGGTGCCCGGCACAGGCGAGGAGCTCAACCAGGCCCTGGAGAAGGCCAACCGGATCGTCGACTACCTCGAACTCGCCGAACTGATGTGCCTGGACGCGCTGCACCGCACCGAGTCCTGCGGCGGGCACTTCCGCGAGGAGAGCCGCACCCCCGACGGCGAGGCGGCCCGCAAGGACGAGGAGTTCGGCTACGCCGCCGCCTGGGAGTTCACCGGGACCGGCAGGGCCCCGGTGCTGCACCGGGAACAGCTCGACTTCGAGTACGTCCACCCCACCCAGCGGAGCTACGCATGAACCTCACCCTGCGGATCTGGCGCCAGGCCGGACCGGACGCCCCCGGTGCGCTCACCACCTACCGGGTGACCGGCATCAGCCCCGACATGTCGTTCCTGGAGATGCTCGACACCCTCAACGAGGAGCTGATCCTGCGCGGCGAGCAGCCGGTCGCCTTCGACCACGACTGCCGGGAGGGGATCTGCGGCGCCTGCGGCATGGTGATCAACGGCCGGGCGCACGGCCCCGAGCGCACCACCACCTGCCAGCTGCACATGCGGCACTTCACCGACGGCGACACCATCGACGTCGAACCCTGGCGGGCCGGTGCCTTCCCGGTGGTCCGGGACCTGGTGGTGGACCGCTCGGCCTTCGACCGGATCATCGGCTCCGGCGGCTACATCACGGCGCCCACCGGCAGCGCCCCGGACGCCCACGCGACCCCCGTCCCGAAGGAGGCCGCCGACCTGGCCTTCGAGCACGCGGAGTGCATCGGCTGCGGGGCCTGCGTGGCGGCCTGCCCGAACGGCTCGGCGATGCTGTTCACGGCGGCCAAGGTGGTCCACCTCGGTCTGCTGCCGCAGGGCGGTCCCGAACGCGGCAGCCGGGTCCGCTCGATGGTCGCGGCGATGGACGACGAGGGCTTCGGCGGCTGCACCAACACGGGGGAGTGCGCCACCGCCTGTCCCAAGGGCATCCCGCTCAGCGGGATCGCCGCCCTCAACCGGGAGTTCCTGCGCGGCGGCCGGTGACGGCGGCCGGCCGGCCGGTCCCCGCAGCCGGCCCGGCCGGGCGCGGCAGCCTCGGCAGCGGCTTCTCGAACGGGCCGGGCACCGGGAAGTACCCCTCCAGGAAGGAGCGCACCGCGTCGTCCTGCCGGTCCGGGTCGATCAGTCCGGTACTGACGTCGTTCAGGCAGAACACCTCGGCGTCCCGCCGGTCGAGCAGCCCGGGCAGCAGCCGCAGCGACTCCGGGTCGCCGATGTCGACGAACCGCTCGTCGCTGTCCGCGAACACCGCCCGCCCCTCGAGGTACGCCGTGTAGCCGTAGAGGGTCAGCGGGGACAGGCTGCGGTGCGCCCGGAACGGCTCGGCCGCCGTCCTGGCCAGCTCGGCCGGGAAGTCCCGGGCGTTCTGCGCCAGCAGGCTGCGGTGGGCCGCGCGCGGCGCGTGGCTCAGGGTCCTCGTCGGGCTGCGGCCGAAGCGCGCGGCCACGGCGTCCCGGGTGTTCTTCTGGCCCGCGACGTAGGTGTCCTCGTCGTCCCGGCGCGGATCCGGCGGGATGACGCCGTCCTGGAAGAGCCGGGCCGCGCCGTTGCTCTGGAAGAAGAACCCCGGCCCGAGCTCGCGGCCGAGGAAGACGTCGTCGTTGAAGTAGACGAAGTGCTCGGAGAGCCCCTCGATCCGGTGCAACTGCGACTCGATCGCCCGCGAGTTGAAGACCGGCAGCACCTCCGGGTCCTCGAACAGGACGCGGTGCGTCACCACGCTGATGCCCGGATGGTCGGAGTCCAGCCAGGGCGGCACCTGGCCGTCGGTGACCAGGTGCACGTGCCGGATCCACGGTGCGTACATCGCCAGCGAGCGCAGGCTGTAGCGCAGTTCGTCGCGGTTGCGGAAGCGCTGCACCTCGGTGCCCGGCCCGGTGCCCGGCCGCGTGCCGTCCGCCGGGTGCTGCGCGGCCCGGCGGGCCCGGGCCGCCCTCCAGCGCGGGTCCGAGTCGTCCACCCAGGTGTACACCGCGTCCACCGGGAAGTCGACGTCGTCGATCAGCCGCCGGTCGAACACCGCGGGCACCGGGTAGCGGCGCTCCCCGACCAGCGCCGTCCCCGCCGGGGCCAGCGTGGGCGCCCACCAGCCCGCGCGGGTGTCCCCGTACGGCACGATCGAGCCGCCGGCCGGCCCGGCGGGCTGCCAGAACTTGATCTCGCAGCCCTGCTCGGCGCCGTACCGCAGTGTCGCGGAGGCGGTGACGGACGGCCGGAACACCCGGATCCCCCTCACCAGCCGCTGCTCCGGGTCCCCCTCGCCCTCGGCCTCGTGGCGCCCGACCGCCGCGGCCAGACCGGCGGCCAGGGCCGGGCCGGGGCCGACGCCCCAGCCGAGCGGCTCCAGGTAGACGTGCTGCCCGGCGAAACGCTCCTCCAGGGCCCGGACGACCTCGGCCCGGCGCTCGGCGGCCACCGCCAGGTGGTACCGGTCGGGCTCCTGCGGCCGCCGCGCCTCGGGCACCAGCACGGGGCGGATCCCGGCGTCCTCCAGGGCCCGTACGGCCAGCTCCAGGTTGGCGGCCCGGGCGGCCGCGGGGGTCAGGTCGCCCCGCACCTCGGCCAGCAGGCCCCCGTCGCGGACCAGAGCGGGCCGCGCGGCGACCAGCAGGTCCTCCGCGGTCGGCGGGGCCTCGGGAGCGCGCCGGCCCAGTCTCCCGCGCCACCCGCCGAGCAGCGGCGACGGCACAGCGGGACCCCGGTCGGACAGCCATTGCATTCGGTTCTCGCACACGGATGTTGATGGTGGGTGATCGCGGAGTTACGGAGTGTAGCGCACCTGGGTGAGGGCGCAGCCCGCCCCGGCCGGCCGGCCCGGGGCCCCACGCACGGGGTCGCAGGGGTCGGCGCCCGGGGACAGAATGAACGCGAGGGCCGAGCGAGGAACGGGGCGGCATGCGCGAACCAGACAGCGGCAGCCAGGGCGGGCACCCCGCCCCCGGCGGCGACCTCGCGGCAGTCGTCCTCGACCACCGGGGCCTGGTCGTCCTCTGCACGCCCGCGGCGCGGGCCCTGCTGGGCTGCTCCCCGGGCGCACCCTGCGAGCCGCTGGCCGCCCTGCTGCCCGGGCCCGACCCCGGGAGCCACCGGCCCTGGTCGGCGTGGACCACCGCGCCCGCCACCGCCGCCGACCGCGGCGGCCCGGTCCGTCTCGCCTGCACGGTCGTGCCGCTCACCGCCGAGGAGACCGAGGGCCCGGCCGCGGAGCCCGGCCCGGCCCGGCACTGGCTCGTCCTGGTCGCCGCGCCCGCACCCGTCACCGCGGGCCAGGCCCCCGCCGCCCCCGCGCAGGACCGCGAGCACCGCCGGCAGGAGCTGTCCCGGATCGCCGCGGCGAGCATCGGCGCCTCGCTGGACATCATGGACACCGTCGAGACCCTCGTGGACCTGCTCGTCCCCGGCTTCGCCGACCTGGCCACCGTCGACCTCGCGGAGAGCGTCCTCAGCGGCGAGGAACCGCCGCTGCCCGGCGCCGGCGGCGAGGTCCGCCTGCGGCGGGTCGCCGCGGCGCGCGGCCCTGGGGTCCCCGCCGAAGGCCTCGTCCCGCTCGGCGAGGCGTTGCCGCCCGTCCCCGACAACGACCTGATGCGGCCGCTGACCGCCGGCCGGCCCGTGCTGGTCACCGACGTCGGCGAACTGCGCCGCAGCCTCGGCCCCGCCACCGGACGCCTCCTCCCCGACGGCGCGCACTCCTGCGTCGCCGTCCCGCTGTACGCCCGCGGCCTGGTGCTCGGCAGCGTCACCGTGTGGCGCAGCCTGCTCCCGGACGCCTTCGTCGACCAGGACACCGTCCTGCTCGCCGAGGTCGCCGCCCGCGCCGCGCTCGGCGTCGACAACGCCCGCCGCTACACCAAGGAGCGGCGCTCGGCCGTCGCCCTGCAGCGCAGCCTGCTGCCGCACGCGGTCTCCCGCCTCACCGCGGCCGAGACGGTCGGCATGTACCAGCCGGCGGGCGGCGGCGCCGGCGTCGGCGGCGACTGGTTCGACGTCATCCCGCTCCCGTCCCTGCGGGTGGCCTTCGTGGTCGGCGACGTGGTCGGCCACGGGCTGGACGCCACCGCCGCCATGGCCCGGCTGCGCACCGCCGTCCAGACCCTGGCCGACCTGGACCTCGAACCCGACGAACTGCTCACCCACCTCGACGACCTGGTACTGGGCTTCTCCACCGAGCAGGACACCCAGGTCTCCAGCGCCGAACCCGCGGTCCTCGGCGCCACCTGCCTGTACGCCGTCTACGACCCGGTCACCGAACGCTGCGCGGTCGCCACCGCGGGCCACCCGCCGCCCGCCGTGCTGCCGCCCGGCGGAGCCGCCGCCGTCCTCGACCTGGTGCCGGGGCCACCGCTCGGGCTGGGCGGCCTGCCCTTCGAGGTGACGGAGTTCGGCGTCCCCGCGGGCGCCGTGCTCGCCTTCTTCACCGACGGGCTCGTCCACGGCCGCGACGACGACATCGAGGACGGCATGGCCAGGCTCTGCCACCTGATGGCCGACAGCACCCGCCCCGACCTCCCACTGGACCGGATCACCCGGTCCGTCTTCGACCGCCTGCTGCCCACCGCGCCCGTCGACGACGTCGCCCTGCTGCTCGCCCGCACCCACGAGCTGAAACCCGGCCACGTCGCCGAATGGGAGCTGGAGGCCGACCTGTCGGTCGTCGCGCACGCACGCGAACTCGTGGTCGGTCAGCTCGCCGCGTGGGACCTGGACGACCTCGGCTTCGTCACCGAACTGGTCGTCAGCGAGCTGGTCACCAACGCGATCCGGTACGCCGGGGGACCGGTCGGGCTGCGGCTGATCCGCGACCGCGTCCTGGTCTGCGAGGTGTCCGACCCCAGCAACACCCAGCCGCGGCTGCGCCGGGCCCGGGACACGGACGAGGGCGGTCGTGGGCTCTTCCTGGTGGCCCAGCTCGCCGACCGCTGGGGCAGCCGGTTCACCCGGGCCGGCAAGACCATCTGGACCGAGCAGGCCATCGGGGGCGGCTGAACCGGCCGCGGAGGGGGAATCCGAACCGTCGGCGGCCGTCGCCGTCGGGGCACACCGGCCCTGCCGTCGCCGTCCCGGGTACGCCTGTCGCAGGGGCCCCCAGGGCCCCGCTCGGGCCCCGGGGGCCCGGAACCCGCTGGGTATGATCAGCTGGATATCCCCCGAGGAAGGCGACCATGTCGGAGACCGCGACCCGGCCCAGCTCCCTGATCAGCACCGTGTACGGGGAGTTCGTCCGCAGGCTCGGCGGCTGGATCTCCATCGCCGACCTCATCGCGCTGATGGCCGAACTGGACGTCGACGGACCGGCCGTGCGCTCCGCGATCTCCCGCCTGAAGAAGGCCGACACCCTCGTCCAGGAACGCCGCGACGGGACGGGCTACCGCCTCGGCCCGGCCATGGGCCCGGTGTTCGACGAGGGCGACCGCCGGATCTTCGGCAGCCTGGAGCCGGCCCGGCTCGCGGACGGCTGGGTGCTCGCCGTCTTCTCCGTGCCGGAGTCCGAACGGGCCCACCGCCACCAGCTGCGCTCCCGGCTGACCTGGCTCGGCTTCGGCAACGCCTCACCCGGTGTCTGGCTCGCCCCCGCCCGGCTGCTGCCCGACGCCCGGCGGATGCTCGACCGCCTCGGCCTCGCCGCCTACGTCCACCTCTTCACCTCCGACTACGCGGGCTTCGCCGAGCTGGAGGAGGCCGTCAGCACCTGGTGGGACTTCCCGGCCATCGAGGCGCAGTACGCCGCGTTCACCGACACCTACCGCCCGGTCGCCGAGGAGCTGCGCCGGTACCCGCGCCTCGACGACGTCGAGGCGTTCCGGGACTACGTGCCCATGCTCAACGCCTGGCGCCGGCTGCCCTACCTCGACCCCGGCCTGCCCACCGAGCTGCTCCCCGCGGACTGGAACGCCGTCGAGGCGCGCCGGGTCTTCGTGGAACTCCACGGCAGGCTCGCCGAACCGAGTCTGCGGCACGTCGTCGAGGTCACCGGGCTGGAGCCGGCCGCCCCCTGAGCGGCCGGCCCGTGGGCGGTCGGCATGTGGGCGGCCGGCACCCCGGCCCGGCGCGTCCGGTCAGCGCGGGCGGCCGACCAGGGGCCGCCGGGCCCACGCCGAGACGAAGACGAAGGAGAAGTCCACCAGGGCGCCCCGCTCCAGGGCGTCGGCCAGGGTGTCGACCTCCTCGCGGGTCATCGCGCCGCTCTCCACGAAGACCGGGCCGAGCTGCCGCAGCGAGATCCGCCACAGCTCGTCGGCCGGCCCGCCCAGCCCGGCGGTCACCGGCGTCATCCGCAGCTGCGGCCGCTCCATGCCCAGGCCCGTCAGCGCCGCCGGCATCCGCCTGGTCCACCGCGAGTCGTTGCCCTGCCGGGGGCCGGCCTGGATCATCGCCTCGATGAACGGCGTCAGCGGCGAGGCCGCGGCCGGCTCGGGGGCGAGCAGCACGAAGTCCTGGATCACCAGCCACCCGCCGGGCCGCAGCCAGCCGACCGCCTCGCGCAGGACGCGGTCCCGCTCGGGGATGTGGGACAGCGCGGCCCTGCCGAGCACGAGATCGAAGGAGCCCGCCGGGAAGTCGTGCGCGGCCAGGTCCAGTTGAGCCACGTCCAGGTTGGCCGCCCGCCCGCCGTCCAGGAACCGGGTGTCGACGTCCACGGCGAGCACGTGTCCGGCCAGGCACTGCTTCGCCAGCCAGTACGCCATCGAGCCGGCCCCCGCGCCCATCTCCAGGCAGTTCCAGCCCGGCCGCAGCGGGAGCCCTTCCAGGATCGAGATCGTGGTCGGGTCGAGCGTCCGCTCCAGCGCGCGGAGCCGGTCGAACTCGGTCGGCAGGTCCTTGCTCAGGACGCCCGTGCCGTAGCCGCCGGTGGGCCGGCGGTGGCGCGCTGTCTCTGTCTCCATGATTGCTCTCCGTTCGAGCGAGGTGGTGCCCGGGCCTACCGGTACGGGCGGACGGTGGGCCGGGCGGGTTCGAGCAGCCACTGGTGCAGGGCCTCGGCCGTCGACTCGGCGTTCTCGTTCATCAGGGACCAGTGGTCCCCGGGCACCATCACGGTGCGGTGGCCGTGGTGCCAGACGTTCTCCCAGTCCCGGTCCGTCAGCCAGTCGTCCTCCCAGTCCGGGACGGGATCGGTGGCACGGACCATCAGCATGGGCGTGTGCAGCGGCGTCGGCTTCCAGCCCTCGAACAACCGCAGGTGGTGCGCCATCGCGGTGAGCTGGTCGTCCGTCATCAGCGCGAACGCCTGGTCGTCCAGCGCCATCGTGCGGAACAGCGGACGGATCCTGGCCCAGGCGCCCTCCACCAGCGGCAGCGAGTCCAGCAGCACCACCCCGGCCGGCGGCGCGCCCAGCGCCTCCAGCCGGTCGGTCACCGCGTGCGCGAAGCAGCCGCCCGACGAGTAGCCGGCCAGCGCGTACGGCCGGTCCGCGAAGTCGCGCCGGACGGCCCGCGCGTGCAGGTCGACCGTCAGGTCCCAGCTCTCCGGCAGCGCCTGGCCGTCGCCGAAGCCCGGGTGGGTGTACGCGTACACGCTGCGCCGGCCCGCCAGGTGGGCGGCCAGCCGGGCGTAGTTGTGCGGGCCCGAGGGCGCGATGATCGGCGGCAGGCAGACCAGGGCCGGCCCGCCGCCCCCGCCCTCCGCCAGCCGGACGGGCGCCTGCCGGGGGGCCGGCTCCCCGCCGCCGAACACCGGACGGATCCTGGCGGCGGCGCTCAGCAGCTCCAGGCCGTCCAGGTACCGGTTGTCCGCGCAGGCCTTGCGGTAGAGCCGGCGGATGCTGCCCGACCAGCTCGACCCCGGACGGTCGTGGCCCGCCTGCGCCGGCACGGGCGCGGTGCCGGCGGGCCGGGCCGTCCTGGCCGGGACGGCGGCCAGCTCGCCCGCCAGGTGACGGGCCAGCGCCCGGGCGGTCGGGTGCTCGAACACCATCGGCGTGGGCAGCCGCAGCCCGGTCGCCGCGGCCAGTTCCTGGCACAGCCGGACGGCGGCGAGCGAGTCGAAACCCTGGTCGAGCAGACTGCGGGCCGGATCGATGTCCTCCGGTGAACCGTGCCCGAGCAGGGCCGCGGCGCGGGCCCGGACCAGTTCGAGCAGGGCGCCGGGCCGCTCGGCGTCGGGGAGCGCGGCGAAGCCCCCGACCGGGGCCGGTTCCGCCGGGTGGGCCGCCACCGGCGCCGGTGCGGCCGCGACCCGCCCGGGGAGCCCGTCCAGCAGCCGGCTGGGCCGGGCGGCGGTGAAGGTCGCCCCGAATCGCTCCCAGTCGACCTCGGCCACGGTCGTGGTGGTCTCGCCCGCCGCGACCGCCTGCCACAGCGCCTCGACCGCCGGCTCCGGGGCCATCGGCAGCAGCCCGCGGCGGCGCAGCTGGTCCGCCACCGCGGGGTCGGCGGCCATCCCGTTCTCGGCCCACGGGCCCCAGGCGACGGAGGTGGCGGCCAGTCCGCGCGCCCGCCGGTGCTCGGCCAGCGCGTCCAGGAAGGCGTTGGCGGCGCTGTAGGCGGCCTGGCCGCCGCTGCCCCAGGTGCCGGCGATGGAGGAGAAGGTGACGAAGGCGTCGAGCCGGTGCCCGTCGAGCAGCGCGTCCAGGTGGACGGCGCCGGCCGCCTTCGCCCGGACCACCTCGGCGAACTCGGCCGGCTCGGTCTCGGTGAGCGGGACGAACCGGCCGCTCACCCCGGCGGCGTGCACCACCGCCGTCAGCTCGCCGGCCAGCGGGCCCAGCAGCGCGGCCAGCGCGTCCCGGTCGGCCACGTCGCAGGCGGCCACCGTCACCTGCGCGCCCAGCGCGGCCAGTTCGGCGGTCAGCCGGGCGGCGCCCGGCGCGTCCGGGCCCTGCCTGCTGGCCAGCACCAGCCGGGCCGCGCCGTGGGCGGCCAGCCAGCGCGCCGCCCGGGCGCCGAGCGCACCGGTGCCGCCGGTGACGAGGACCGTCCCGCGCGGCCGCCAGGGACGGGCCGGCGAGGGCGGAGGGGCCGCGGGGAGCAGCCGTCTGACCCACCGTCCGTCCGCCCGGACGGCGACCTGGTCCTCCCCGTCCGTGGCGGCCAGCGCGGCGCACAGCCCGGCCGCGTCGCGCGGGCCCGCCGCGGGCGGCAGGTCGACCAGGCCGCCCCACTGCCGGGTCAGCTCCAGGCCGACGGTCCGCCCGAGTCCCCAGTGCATGGCCTGCCCGGGATCGGTCACCGGGTCGCCGGTGCCGATCGAGACGGCGCCGCTGGTCACGCACCACAGCGGGCTGCGCCAGCCGAGGTCGGCCAGCGCCTGCGCGAGGGCGACCGCGCCGGACAGTCCCGCGGACAGCACCGGCTGCCCGGCGTCGGGCGACCCGTCCAGCGCCAGCAGCGACAGCACCCCACGGAACGCCGGCCCGCCCGCCTGCGTCCGGGCCAGCCGGCCGGCCAGCCGCTCGCGGTCCCGCGCCGCCCCGCCGAGCGGCAGCACCACCGGCACCGCGCCGGCCGCGGCCAGCGCCCCGGCCACCAGGGCGGCGGTGGCGCCGCCGCCGTCCGGCACCACGACCAGCCAGCGCCCGCCCACCGTGCCGGTCCCGGCCTCCGCGCGCTGCCAGCCCACCCGGTACCGGCCCGGCGAGCGGCCGCGGCCGGCCCGCCCGGAGGCCGCCCGGGGCGTCGCCTCCAGCCAGTAGCGCCGGCGCTGGAACGCGTACGTGGGCAGGTCCGTGGGCGCGGCCCCGTCGAACTGCGCGGCGAAGTCGACCGCGACGCCGGTGGTGTGCAGCTGCGCCACCGCCTCGGTCAGCGCCAGGGGCTCCGGGCGGTCGCCGCGCTGCGCCGGCAGCAGGACGGGCGCCGGGTCGGCGGCGAGGTCCAGGCACTCGTGGCCGAGCGCGGCGAGGACCGGGTCGGGCCCCAGTTCCAGGAAGTGGGTGGCGCCCTCCTGCTGGAGGGTGCGCATGCCGTCGAGGAAGCGGACGGTGCCGCGCGCCTGGTCGACCCAGTAGCCGGGGTCGGCGAGCTCGCGCGCCGAGGCGGTGCGGCCGGTGCGGTCGGAGACGACCGCGATCCGGGCCGGGTGCGCGGTGACCCCGGCCACCACCTGCCGGAAGTCGTCCAGCATCGGGTCCAGGTGGGGGGAGTGGAAGGCGTGGCCGACGTCGAGCGCCTTGGTGCCGCGCCCGCGCTCGGCCCAGTGCCGGGCGAGGGCCAGGGTGGCCTCGCGGTCGCCGGAGAGCACGGTGGCGCGGGGGCCGTTGACGGCCGCCACGGCGACCAGGTGCTCCAGCCCGGTGAGCGACTCCCGGACCTCGGCCTCGCCGGCCCGGACGGCGACCATCACCCCGTCCGTGCGGCACCCGCTCATCAGCCGGCCCCGGGCCGCGACCACCGTGCAGGCGTCCTCCAGGGTCCAGACGCCGGCGACGTGCGCGGCCGCGAGCCCGCCGACCGAGTGGCCGAGCAGCAGGTCCGGGACCACGCCCCAGGCCTCCAACTGCCGGAACAGCGCGACCTCCAGGGCGAACAGCGCGGCCTGGGCCCAGTCCGTACGGGCCGGCAGCGCGGC
Source organism: Kitasatospora sp. NPDC088346 (assembly GCF_044740765.1). NCBI lineage: Bacteria > Bacillati > Actinomycetota > Actinomycetes > Kitasatosporales > Streptomycetaceae > Kitasatospora > Kitasatospora sp. NPDC088346. Next base: position 142,880 of record NZ_JBIURH010000005.1, on the reverse strand, counting down.
CTCGGCGGTGCCGGGGACGGCCCGCAGCACCTCGTGCACCGGGCGGTCGAAGCGCGGGCCCGCGGCCCGGTCGAAGGCGTCGCAGACCGCGTCGAAGGCGGCCGCGAACGGCCGGTGCGCGGCGTACAGTTCGCGGCCCATCCCGACCCGGTGGCTGCCCTGCCCGGTGAACAGGAAGGCGAGCCGGCCGGCGCCGGTCGCCACCCCGGTGAACAGACCGGGCCGGGCCCTGCCCCCGGCCAGCGCGGCCAGTCGGTCGAGGAGCTCGTCCCGCCCGGAGCCGACCAGCACCGCCCGGTGGTCGAAGCGGCTGCGCCGGGCCAGCGTGCCGGCGGTGTCGGTCGGCGTCGTCTCCGGGTGCTCGACCAGGTGCGCGTGCAGCCGGGCGGCCTGGCCGCGCAGTGCCGCCTCGCCCCGGCCGGAGAGCACCCACGGCACCGGGGCGCCGGCCGGTTCCGGACGGCGGACGGTATGCGCGGGCAACTGCACCGGCTGCGGCGCCTGTTCGAGGATGACGTGCGCGTTCGTGCCGCTCACCCCGAAGGCCGACACCGCCGCCCGCCGGGGCCGCCCGGTGTCGGGCCACTCGCGCGGCCGGCTGAGCACCTCGACCGCACCGGCCGTCCAGTCCACCCGGCGGGACGTTTCCTCGGCGTGCAGCGAGCGCGGGAGCAGCCCGTGCTGCATCGCCAGCACCATCTTGATGACGCCGCCGACCCCCGCCGCGGCCTTGCTGTGCCCCAGGTTGGACTTCATCGACCCGAGCAGCAGCGGCAGTTCCGGCGACCGGCCCTGCCCGTAGGTGGCGATCAGCGCCTGGGCCTCGATCGGGTCGCCGAGCGCGGTGCCGGTGCCGTGGGCCTCGACCGCGTCCACCTCGTGCGGGGCGAGCCCGGCGTTGGCCAGGGTCTGCCGGATCATCCGCTGCTGGGCGGGCCCGTTGGGGGCGGTCAGCCCGTTGCTGGCACCGTCCTGGTTGACCGACGACCCGCGGACCAGCGCCAGCACCCGGTGTCCGTGCCGGCGGGCGTCCGACAGCCGCTCCAGCACCAGCACGCCGACCCCCTCGGCCCAGCCGGTCCCGTCGGCGGCGTCCCCGAAGGACCGGCAGCGCCCGCTCGGGGACAGCCCCCGCTTGCGGCTGAACTCCAGGAAGACCCCCGGGGTCGCCATCACCTGGGCCCCGCCGGCCAGTGCCAGCGAGCACTCGCCGGCCCGCAGCGACTGGGCGGCCAGGTGCAGCGCCACCAGCGAGGAGGAGCAGGCGGTGTCGACGGTCAGCGCCGGGCCCTCCAGACCCAGCGTGTACGAGATCCGGCCGGACGCGGCGCTGGTCAGGCTGCCCATCAGCAGATGGCCCTCGTACTCCTCGGGCGCCTCGGACCAGCTCGGCCCGTAGTCCTGGTACGCGATGCCCACGAACACCCCGGACCGGCTGCCGCGGAGCGAGAGCGGGTCGATGCCGGCCCGCTCCACCGCCTCCCAGGACGCCTCCAGCAGCATCCGCTGCTGCGGGTCCATCGCGGTCGCCTCGCGCGGCCCGATGCCGAAGAACCCGGCGTCGAACTCGTCGGCGTCGTGGACGAACCCGCCCTCCCGGACGTACGTCGTCCCGTGGTGCGCCGGGTCCGGGTGGTACAGCCCGTCGAGGTCCCAGCCGCGGTTGCGCGGGAACCCGCCGACCGCGTCCCGGCCCTCGGTCAGCAGCCGCCACAGGTCCTCGGGCGAACCGACCCCGCCGGGGTACCGGCAGGCCATGCCGACGATCACGACCGGGTCGTCCTGCGGCCCGCCGCCCTCGGGGGCCACCGGTACGGTCTCGGGCCGCTCCCCGAGCAACTGGACGCGCAGCCGGCGGACCACGTCCTGCGGGGTCGGGCAGTCGAACAGCAGCGTGGCGGGGAGCGGCAGCTCGGTCAGCCGTCCCAGCCGGCCCCGGAGTTCCTCGGCGAGATGGCGGTAGATGCCGAGCCGGCGCCACGGCTCCGTCCCCGGGACCCGCCGGTGCCGGTCCCGTCCGAGCACGGCGTTGACCTCACCGGCCACCAGCTCCGCCAGGTACGCCTCGGGGTCGCCGCCCGCCAGTTCGAGCAGCTTGTCGCGCACAACGCCCATCTCTCGCACTCCATGGTTCATCCGGTCCGGCCCACGGGCGGGCGCCCGCAGACGCCCGCGGTGGGATCTCCGTCGACGAGACGTGGACGCTGTCCATTCATCAGTTCAACGACGCCGGGCCCCCCGGGGCACGTGCGGGAACGGTTTTCGGCCTCCTGCGGGCCGAGTCGTGCCGTCGCTGTCACATCCGGCGGCTCCCGGACGTCTGACTGGTGACGCAACCACACGAGGGGAACAGGGCAATGGACGAGCACGACCTGCTGGCCGAGCGGTTCGAGGCGGACCGCGGGCACCTGCGCGCGGTCGCCTACCGGATGCTCGGCTCGCTGAGCGAGGCCGACGACGCCGTGCAGGAGGCGTGGTTCCGGCTCAGCCGGTCCGACAGCGACGGCATCGAGAACCTCTCCGGCTGGCTCACCAGGGTGGTGGCCCGGGTCGCGCTGGACATGCTGCGCTCGCGCACCGCGCGGCGCGAGGACCTCCACGGCGTCCACGTCCCCGAGCCGATCGTGAGCGGCGTGGACGGCGTCGACCCCGAGCACGAGGCCCTGCTGGCCGACTCGATCGGCCTCGCCCTGCTGGTCGTGCTGGACTCGCTCGCGCCCGCCGAACGACTCGCCTTCGTCCTGCACGACATGTTCGCCGTGCCGTTCGACGAGATCGCCGCCATCGTCGACCGGACGCCGGCCGCGACCCGGCAGCTCGCCAGCCGCGCCCGCCGCCGGGTGCAGGGCGCCGAGCGGGTGCCCGACGACCTCGGCCGCCAGCGGGAGGTCGTCGACGCCTTCCTCGCCGCCTCCCGCGGCGGCGACTTCGACGCGCTGGTCGCCCTGCTCGACCCGGACGTCGTACTGCGCGCCGACCGCGGCGCACTGGCCGCCGGCGCCTCCCGGCTGCTGCGCGGCGCCCAGGACGTCGCCCGGCAGGCCGCCACCTTCTCCCGGTACGCGCAGTTCTCCCGGCCGGCCCTGGTCAACGGCGCGCCCGGGCTGGTCACGGCGCCGAACGGCAGGACGCTCTCGGTGATGGGCTTCACCGTCGTGCGCGGCCTGATCGTCGAGATCGACATCCTCGCTGACCCCGAGCGCCTCGCCCGGATCGACCTCTCCACCTGGGCGGGCTGACCACGGCAGGTCTGCCCTGACGGACACTCACCCCTGCCCCCGCACTGCTCACGGCCGCTCGCCGCCATCCTCTAGGCTCGTGCCATGGCGTCTTCGGGTGGTGCGCACACGGGCAGGTACGGCACGGCGGTCGTGATCGGCGGTGGCCTGGCCGGCTGCCTCGCGGCGTGGGCGCTGCGGGGCAAGGCCAGGCGGATCGTCGTGGTCGAACGCGACCGCTACCCGCAGCAGCCGGGCCCGCGGCCGGGCACCCCGCAGGGCCACCACGCCCACCTGCTGCTGGAGGGCGGCCGCCGGGCCCTGGAGGACCTGCTCCCCGGCATCGGGGCCGAGCTCGACACCCGGGAGGCCCGGCTGGTCGAGGTCCCCGAGGGGATGAGCTGGCTCAGCTCGGCCGGGTGGATGCCGCGGTTCCGTTCCGGCCTGGCGTTCCTGTCCTGCACCCGCCCGGTCCTGGACCACACCGTGCTGGAACGGGTCCGCTGCGAGCCCTCGATCGAGTTCCTGGAGGGCACCGCGGTCCTCGGCGTGCTCGGTGACGCCGAGGGCCTGACCGGCGTTCGGGTCCGGACCAAGGGCGCCGACGACGGCGGCGAGAGCGAGATCCACGCCGAGCTGGTCGTCGACGCCTCCGGCCGGTCCTCCGCCATGCCGGACTGGCTGGCCGCGGCCGGCTTCGCCCCGGCGCCCGAGGAGCGGGTCGACCCGGGCGTCGCGTACGCCAGCAGGCTCTACCACCGCCCGGCCGGTGCGGACCCGGACATGCCAGCCGTCTACCTCCAGACCAAGGCCCCCGACCAGCCGCGGTTCGGGGTGCTGCTGCCGGTCGAGGGCGACCGCTGGCTGGTCACCGTCGGCGGCATGCGCGGTGCCGAACCCGTGCCCGGCGAGGCCGGGTTCGCCGCCGAGCTGGAACGGCTGCGCGACCCGCTGCTGCGCGACCTGGTCGCCGGCGCCGAACCGGCCGGCGAGGTCCGGGGGTTCCGTCCCGGCCCGGGGGTGCGCCGCCACTACCAGCGCCGCTCCCCGGACGGCCTGGTGGTCGTCGGGGACGCCGCCTGCACCTTCAACCCCGTGTACGGGCAGGGCATCTCGACCGCGGTCTTCGGCGCCCGGGCCCTGCGCGACGCCGTCCGGGCGCACGGCATCGGCCGGGACGGCGCCCGGGAGGCCCGCCGGGGGATCGCGGCCGCGGCCGCCGACGCCTGGCTGATGTCCAGCAGCGAGGACGTCCGCTTCCCCACCACCACCGGCGGCCCGACCGGCACCGCCGTCCGGATCCAGCACCGGTACCTGGACCGGGTGATCGCCCGCGCCGCCGTCGACGAGGGCGTCTGCCTGGCCTTCGTCGCGGTGATGGGCCTCACCAGGCCGCCGACCACGCTGTTCCACCCGAAGGTGCTCTGGTCGGTGCTGCGCGGCACCTGACCCGCGCCCGCCTGCGCGGCACCCGACCCGTACCCACCTGCGCGGCTCGGACCAAGCCCACCACCGGCCCCCGGTGTCGCCTCAGCCGTCGGCGCCGGGGACGGCCTCCTCGATCAGCGCCAGGGCCACCGGCCGGGCGTAGTCGAAGGCGTTGCGGTCGTCGGTCGACGTGGCCAGCGCCATCGCCCCCTCGAACACCACGAAGAGCCGGTGGCCGAGCGCCTGCGGATCGCGGGCGCCGGCGGCGCGGGCGGTGTCGGTCAGCCGGTCGAGGAACGCCCGCTTGTGCGCGACGATCACCGGGCGGCCCGGATGGCCGGGCTCGGTGAGCTCGACCGCGGCGTTGTGCAGCGGGCAGCCGCGGAAGGTCGGGCGCGGGCGGTCGAACAGGGCGACCAGCCGTTCCCGTGGCGTGAGGTCGGCGCGGTCCAGGCAGCGTTCGATGAGGTGGCGGCTGGCGCTCATCCGCCGCAGGTAGGCGGCGACCAGCTCGTCCTTGCTCCCGAAGAGCTGGTAGAGGGTCCGCTTCGAGACTCCGGCCACCTCGACCAGCTCGCCGATGCCGGTGGCGTTGATGCCGTGCCGGTAGAAGAGCGTCGAGGCCGCCGACAGGATGCGCTCGCGCGGCCCGTCCGCCGCCGTCCCGTGGTTCTCCATGGGCTCATGGTACCGACTGTTACTCCTTTCCTGAAACCAGCCTGAGAGGCCTGCTCGAAATATTCTCTCCCTAATGCGGTACCGATCGGTTTCCTGATGGTGTTAACGTTCCCGACAGCCCGGACGGGCCCGGCCGGCCCGGGCGTCCGTCCGGCTCCCGGCTCGGAACCCGCGGCGAGAAGCCGCCCGGAAAGGACCCCTCATGACCGATCTCGCACATCCCGCCGGCACGGCCCTCGCGGCAGGCCCGGCCCCCGGGCGTACGGCGGGGCGGTGGGCCGGTTTCGTGGTGGTCTGCCTCGGCCAGATGGTCATGTTCGTCAACATCACCCAGATCACCACCGTGCTCGCCCCCGTCCAGCAGGACCTGCGGCTCTCCGGATCGGCCCTGGTCTGGGTGGCGAGCGTCTACTCGATGGTGGTCGCCAGCCTGGTGCTGTCCGCCGGCACGGTCGGCGACATCCTGGGCCGCCGGCGGGTGTTCGCCGCCGGCGCGGCACTGCTGGCGGGCGGCAGCCTGCTGGTCAGCCTCTCCTCCGGCGCCTGCGGAGTCATCGCCGGGCAGGCGGTGATGGGCGTCGGCGGCGCGATGGTGCTGCCCAACAGCCTGGCGATCGTCACCGGCGCCTTCACGGACCCGCACCGGCGTACCTCGGCGGTCGGCATCTGGGTGGCGGTGTCGGGCGTGGGGCTGGCGATCGGCCCGCTCTCCGCGGGCCTGATCCTGGAGGCGTTCTCCTGGCACGCGGTGTTCCTGGTCGACGTGGTGCTCGGCCTCGCCGTCCTGGTGCTGACCCCCTTCTTCGTCACCGAGAGCCGTCAGCCCGGCCGCCACCTCGACCCGCCGGGCCTGGTCCTCGCGGTGGTGGCGATCGGCTCGCTGAACTACGCCGTCATCGAGGGCGGCCACGGCGGCTACGGGCGGCCCGCTGCGCTCTGGTCGTTCGTCCTGGCGGCGGTGGCGCTGGCCGCCTTCGTGGCGGTGGAACTGCGCACCCGCACCCCGATGCTCCGGCTGCGACTGTTCCGCATCCCGTCCTTCGGCGCCGCCAACCTGGTCGCCCTGATCGCCCAGTACGGGTTCGTGGCCGTGGCGTTCGTCCAGGTGATCTACTTCGAGCGGGTGCGGCACGAGTCGATCCTCGGCACGGCGGTGCTGATGCTGTGGCTGATGGCGGCGTACGTGCTGGTCAGCCCGGTCTCCAGTCGGCTGGTGGGCCGGTTCGGGTTCAAGGCGGTGCTGGGCGCGGGCTCGCTGCTGACCGCGGTGGGCGCCCTGCTGATGACCGGTCAGAGCGCCACCACCTCCACCCTCACGGTCGGGGTGTGGATGGCGCTCTGCGGCGCGGGCGCCGGGCTGGTGCTGCCGCCGAGCACGGCGGCGGCGGTGATCAGCGTCCCGCACACGGAGGGCGGGATGGCCGGCGGGACGCTCAACCTGTTCCGCCAGGTCGGCGGCACCCTGGGGTCGAGCATCACCGGCACCGTGCTGACCGCCGGCGCGGCCCGGTCCTTCCCGGCGGCCCTGCACACCGCCGTGCTGATCCCGGGGGTGGGGGCGCTGCTCGCGGCGGCCACCGCGGTGCTCTTCGTCCGCGACCGCCCCGGCCCGGCCTGACCGGGGGAGGCCCGCCATGACCGGAGTGCATGGCGGCGGTAGAAAACCTGCCTTGGACCTGCCGGCGGTCGGCGGCGGAGGGTGGGGGACGTTCTCGGAAAGCACCCGCACAGCACCCCCCCGCAAGGAGTCCCGCCCGTGAAGCTCCGCCCGCTCTCCCGTGCCGCCACCGTCGGCGTCCTGGCCGGCGCACTGGCCGCCGGTACCGCCGTGGTGGCCGCCGCCGACGCCGACCGTCTCGGTGACCGGCACCGCCCCGCCTCCGACCGGCGGCTGCTCGACCGCACGCCGGGTCTGGTCCAGCCCGGGACGCTGACCGTGGACGGTTCGCTCCCCACCCGCCGGGCCGCCCAGGAGGTCCGGCTCGCTCAGCGGCTGTACACGTTCTGGCACACCGGCGAGCAGCTGTACCTCGACGCGGCGGTGGCCCCGGACTTCCGGGACAACACCCTGCCGTCCGGCCGTCCGCAGGGCCCGGCCGGCCCGGCGGCCGCGTCGAAGGCCTTCCGCGCCGCCGTTCCCGACCTCAGCTGCGAGCTGGCCGACCTGCTGGTCACCGGGGACCGGATCACCGCCCGGCTGGTCTTCCGCGGGCACTTCACCGGTGTCTTCGAGGGCCGGCCGGGCCGCGGCCAGACGGTGGAGTTCAACGCGATCGACATCCAGCACGTCGGCACCGACCGGATCACCGAGGACTGGCACGTGGAGGACAACCAGACCCTGCTGCGTCAGCTCGGCGAGGCCGGCGGCTGACACCCGCGCGGGCCGGGCCCGCCGCCCGGAGCGGCGGCGGGCCCGGCCCCGGCGGGTCAGCCCTCGATGCGGTGCTGTGTCCAGAACGAGGTCAGGTCGGTCGTGGTGGCGGCCTGCGCCGCGGCCTTGAACTCGGCCGTGGTCGAGACGCCGTACCAGTGCGCCTGGGCGTAGTCGTGGAGCAGCTTGGTCATCGCGGTGTCACCGATCAGGCGCCGCAGGTCGTGCAGCGCGCACTTGCCGTAGGTGTAGACGACGGTGGAGTAGCGGGAGGAGTGCGCGTCCCAGTACGCCATCGAGTTGGTGATCTTCTCGGCGGAGGAGGACCAGGAGACGCCGTTCCAGCAGTTGGTGCCGGTGATGCCGAGGGCCAGGTCGGTGGCGTAGTCGGTGAACGACTCGTCCAGCCACGGGCTGGTGTACTCGTCGTCGCCGACGATGCCGTAGAACCACTGGTGCCCGATCTCATGGGTGAGCGCGGTGGTGCTCACCAGGTCCAGGACGAACCCCGGGTACTCCATGCCGCCGAACCAGAAGTTGTTGTCCAGTACGGCGTCCACCTCCGTGTACGGGTAGGCGCCGAACCGTCCGGCGTGCGCGTCGACTGCCGAGATCGAGGTGGTCAGCATCGACTGGGCGTTGGCGGCGCTGATCCCGCTCACCGAGTAGACGTTGACCTTCACCCCGGCCGGGGAGGTGCCGGATATCCGGGTGAACGGCCCGGCGCCCCAGGCGAAGTCACGGACCTTGCTCGCCGTCGCCCGGGTCACCGTGCGCCCCGCGCTGCCGGGGGTGTCGACCGAGGTGCCGGTGGCCGGCACCAGCAGGCCGCTCGGGTGGTCCAGCGTCACGGCGAAGTCGGCCGCCAGCGAGTAGAACGACTCGCCGTTGTTGGTGTACGGGTCGAGGTGCCAGCCCGCGCCGTCCCGGACGGCGAGCAGCGGCAGGGCGTTGCCGATGAAGTTGTACGCCCCGTCGTGGCCGAACCGGTCGGCGCCGCTGGGCACGCTGATGCCCAGGTCGAAGCCGATCGATCCGCTCCGGCCCTGGGGCAGCGGCGCGGGCAGGCTGACCTTGAGGGCGGTGCAGTTCACCGACAGCGGTGCCGCGGTGCCGCCGGTCACGTTGGTCACCGTGACCGGCGTGCTCGGGCAGCTGCCGTGGTAGTTGTCCCACAGCCGCAGGTAGACCTCGGTCAGTGCGGTGGGCGAGGCGTTGGTGAAGCTCACGCTCTCGTGTCCGGTCCAGGTGCTCCCCGCCGTGTCGCTGGTCAGGTCGACGGTGTAGGCGGGCGTGGCCGGCGTCCGGGTCGCGTCCGTGGTCGGCGGGTCGGGCGGGGTGGTGCCGCCGCCGGAGACGTCCAGGGCGAGGTCGTCCAGGACGAAGCTGGTCTTCAGGCTGCTGTCCTCGACCCCGCTGAAGGCGACGGTGACGGACTGGCCGGCGAAGGCGGAGACGTCGAAGGACTTCTGGACGTAACCCGCCTTGGCGTCCAGGTTGGAGTAGGTGGCGAGGGTGGTGGTGCCGATCTTCGCGGTCAGCTTGTCGTAGGCGGTCGAGGTGGTGGTCTCGGCGGTGTCGACGTGCAGCCAGAACGTCAGGGTGGCCTGGGAGCAGCCGGCCGGCAGGGTCACGGTCTGCGAGAGGCTGTCGGTGTGGGCCGAGCCGTAGCCGTCCAGCCAGGCGAAGGAGGTGCCGGAGTGGGCGCTCTGGCCGCCGCCGCTGGTGATCACGCCGCTCGACGAGGTCCAGGGCGAACTACCGGACTCGAAGCCGCCGTTGGTGACGACCTGGGCGGCGGTGCAGTCCGCGGCGGCGGCGTGCGGGGGCGCCGCGAGGGTTGCCGCGCCGGCGGCCGCGACCAGCACGGCGCCGGTGACGAGGGAGATCAGCCTGCTTCTCATCGGGTCCTCTCCGGGGTGTGGGGGTACGCCCGTCCCCGCCGGAGGCTGATGGTCCGTCGCCTTTCGGCCCGGACGGAGCATCAGGAAGCGTGGCAGCAATCCGCCATCATTGATAGGGTCATGACAGTTGTGGGCCGCAGCTTTTGCCGAGCTTTGACCCGTACCGCGATGTCCCCCCGGCACCCCCGGAATCCCCGAACCCGCGGCCCCGTCGCCTAACGCCGGCGCCGCACCACCCCGTGCACGAACGCGGCCTGGCCGGCGTGCTGGAGGTCGTCCGCGATCACGCTGACCAGTCGGACGCCCAGGGTCACCGGCGGGTCCCAGTCCTCGTCCACCACCCGGTTCAGCGCCGTGCCGCCCAGGCCGGCCAGGTAGCCGACGGTGTTGGCGTGCACCGCGTCGTGGTAGCCGGTGAGCAGCTTCGGCGAGTCGACCCGGACGGCCGCGACCTGCTCGCGGGAGTGCCCGTACCCGGTGGACCCGGCCGGGAACGGCAGGGCGAAGCGGTCGGCCCAGCCCGCGGCGGTCCAGACCTGCTCGGTGCCGGCCGCGTCGGCGAGGTGGTCGTCCTGGATCCGGGTGAGGTGCCAGACGAGCCAGGCGACCGAGTTGGCGTCCGGATCGATCCGCACCGCCAGCTCCTCGGCGGTCAGGCCCGCGACGGCCCCGTGCACGGCCTCCCGGATCCGGTCGAAGGCGTCGACCAGGACGTCCGCGCTCCTCATGCCGGGCTCCTCGGCTGCTGCGGCGACAGGACCCTTCCAGTGTGCGCGCCCGCCCGGCGTACGGCAGGGCCGGGCGGCCTCACGGCAGGTGCTGCTCGGCCCAGATGACCTTGCCCTCCGCGGTGTACCGGGTGCCCCAGCGCTCGGCGAACTGCGCGACCAGGAACAGGCCCCGCCCGCCCTCGTCGGTGCTGGCCGCGTACTTCAGGTGCGGCGAGGTGCTGCTGCCGTCGGAGACCTCGCAGATCAGGGTGCGGTCGTGGATCAGCCGGACCCGGATCGGGGTCACGCCGTAGCGGATCGCGTTGGTGATCAGCTCGCTCAGGATCAGCTCGGTGGTGAACGAGAGCTCCTCCAGGCCCCACTCGTCGAGCCGGCGGGTCACCCCGGCCCGGATCTCGCGGACCGCGGCCGGGTCCGCGGGCACCTCCCACTCGGCCACCCGGCCGGCCGGCAGGGCGTGCGTCCGGGCGACCAGCAGGGCGATGTCGTCGGTGGGGTGCTCGGGCAGCAGGGTGGCCAGCACGTCCGCGCAGGTCTGCTCGGGCGTGCGGTCGGTGCCGGCGAGCGCGTCGCGCAGCAGCTCCAGGCCGACGTCGATGTCCCGGTCGCGGTCCTCGACCAGCCCGTCGGTGTAGAGCACCAGCTTGCTGCCCTCGGCCAGGTCCAGTTCGGCGGTCTCGAACGGCAGCCCGACCAGGCCGAGCGGCGGTCCGGCCGGGACCTCGGGGAAGTACACCGTGCCGTCCGGGCGGACCACGGCGGGCAGCAGGTGGCCGGCCCGGGCGACGGTGCAGCGCAGCGACACCGGGTCGTAGATCGCGTACAGGCAGGTGGCCCCGGTGATCGGTGCCTCGCCGCCGCTGGCCTGTTCCTGGTCGATCCGGTTGACCAGGTCGTCCATCAGCCCGAGCAGCTCGTCGGGCGGCAGGTCCAGCGACGAGAAGTTGTGCACCGCCGTCCGCAGCCGGCCCATGGTGGCGGCCGCGTGCACGCCGTGGCCGACCACGTCGCCGACCACCAGCGCGACCCGCGCGCCGGGCAACGGGATCACGTCGAACCAGTCGCCGCCGACCCCGGCCTGCGCGGGCAGGTAGCGGTGGGCCACGTCGATGGCGTCCTGCTCGGGCAGGCCGCCGGGCAGCAGGCTGTGCTGCAGGGTGACGGCCATGGCGTGCTCGCGGGTGAAGCGGCGGGCGTTGTCGATGCAGACGGCGGCCCGGGCCACCAGCTCCTCGCCGAGCCAGACGTCGTCCTCGTCGAACGGCGCGGGGCGCTCCGACCGCCAGAAGGTGGCGACGCCCAGCACCACGCCGCGGGCCCGCAACGGGACCGCCAGCGACGCGTGGACGCCCTGCCCGCGGACCTGCCCGACCCGGTCCGCGTCGTGGTCCATCCAGGCCGACAGGGCCTCCGTCAGGTCCGACTCGGCCACCGGCAGGCCGCGCTCCATGCTGCGGGCGCGCGGGGTGCCCGGGATCATCGGGACGTCCGAGCCCACCGGGTAGAACGGCTGGGAGGTGTGGATGCCGCTCAGCCCGGCCCGGCGCAGCTTGGCGGCCGCGTGGCCGGGCTCCTCGCCGCGCAGGACGGGCTCGGCGAGGTCGACCGTGACGTAGTCGGCGAAGCCCGGGACGGCGGCCTCGGCGAGTTCCTGCGCGGTGCGGACGACGTCCAGCGTGGTGCCGATCGCCATGCCCGCGTCGTAGAGCAGCTTGAGCCGGCGCCGGGCCAGGTCGGCCTTGCCGGACAGGGCCTGCAGCTCGGTCGAGTCGCGCAGCGTGGCCACCAGTCCGGGCGGCCCGCCGTGGGCGTCGGTGGGGCGGGTGTTGACGGCCAGCAGGAGGTCGCCGGAGGCCAGCAGCTCGTCGGTGACCGGCCGCCCGGAGGAGAGCAGCTCGACCACCCGGCGGTCCAGTCCCAGCTCGCCGATGTGCCGTCCCTCGGCGTCCGCCGGCAGCCCGAGCAGGCGTCCGGCCTCGTCGTTGGCCAGCAGCAGCCGACCGTCCCCGTCCATGATCAGGACGCCCTCGCGGACCGAGTGCAGGACGGCGTCGTGGTGCTCGTACATCCTGGTCATCGCGGTCGGGCCGAGGCCGCGGGTCTGGCGCCGGAGTCTTCGGCTGACCAGGGCGGCGCCCCCGGTGGCCAGCACCAGGGCGGCCGCGGCGCTGCCCAGCAGGACCGGCAGCTGCCGCTGGGCGGTGTCGGCGACCCGGCTGGTCCTGATGCCGGCCGAGACCATGCCGACCACCGTGCCGTCCCGGTCGGTGACCGGTACGACGGCCTGCACCAGGTGCCCGATGGTGCCGTCGACCTCCTCGGTGATCGACTGCCCGGCGAGCGCGGGCGCGGTGGTGCCGACGAACTTCTTGCCGATCCGGTCGGGCATCGGGTGGGTGTAGCGGATGCTGTTGGTGTCCAGGACGACGATGAAGTCCACCCCGGCCTTCATCCGGGCCGCCTCGGCGCTCGGCTGGAGGATCGCCGTCGGGTCGGGGGAGCGCAGCGCGGCGACGATGCCGGGGGAGTTGGCGTACGTCTCCGCGACCGCGAGCGAACGGTTGCGGGCCTCCGTGGCGGTGTCGTGGCGCGCCTGGAGCACGGTCTCCACGCCGACGGCGAGCACCAGCAGCAGGACGATGACGACCTGCAGGACGAACACCTGCCCGGCGACGCTGCGCGTGCCGAGCGAGGACCAGGGGCGCCGCTTCGGCCGCGGCTGCCCGTGCCGGCCGTGTCGGCGCTCCGGTTCGGGGCGCTCACGCCGGTCCTGCGGGCGCCGACCGGTGGATTCGGGGGCCGACGGAGCCCGGGACCGACCCGCAATTCGGGCCATAAGCCCATGTCTACCCCTCCTGGTCCCCCGAGGCCAAGAGGTCGGGGCCGCGGACCCGACCGTGCCGTGCCGCAGGGCTTCCGTCCGACGACGGATTGTCAGTGCCGGAACCTAGAATGAGACCTGTCAGCGAGTGCTCCACCAACGCACTGGGAGGTCGCCGATGTCCGTCGCCGCGCTCACGCAGCAGGCCCCGAGGAACCGCACGCCGAAGTCCGTCTCACGTCCCGTCCGCCGCACCCGCCACGCGGGTCCGCCGCCCGTCCGCCCGCTCCCGGCCGGGCTGCCGCGCGCCTGGTACATCGAGCACAACCGCCGGCTGAAGGCCATGCGCCTGGCGGTCGTGCTGCTCGACTCCGGGATCTACGGCCCGCAGCAGGCGACCAATCGGCGGATCCGTTCGCTGGCCGTCCGGTTGGAGATCCACCGGCCGTCCGCCGCCACCTGCCGGATGGTCAGGTCCTTCCTGCACCAGGAGCACTGAGCCGGGCGCGCCCCGGCGGTCCGCCGCGCACTCCGGCGGCCCGCCGGGGCGCACTCCCGTACGGCGGGGTCGACCGTGCGTCACCCGGTCCCGACGGTGGGCGCCCGGAGGCCGTCCCGGGGCAGCGAGAACTCGCACCAGACGCTCTTGCCGGTGCCGCGCGGCTCCACGCCCCAGGACGCCGACAGCGCGTCCACCAGCAGCAGGCCGCGGCCCGAGGTGGCGGTCTCGCCCGGTGCCCGGCGGTGCGGCAGCTCGCTGGAGTGGTCCTGGATCTCCAGCCGGATCCGGCGCACCGGCCGGGTCAGCAACTCGACGGTGAGCTTGGCGCCCCCGTCGGTGTGGACCAGCGCGTTGGTCAGCAGCTCGTCCGCGGCGAGCTCGATGTCCGGGATCAGGCCGGCCGCGCCCCAGGCGGCGAGCGACCGGCGCAGCATCGTCCGGGTCTCCACCAGGCCCTCCGGGTCCGCCTGGTGGACGTGCTGGACCATCTGCCGTTCGGCGTGCGCCCCGGGCACGGCGGCCCGGCGCAGCAGGAGCAGCGCCATGTCGTCGTCCTGGGCCGTCCTGGCGAGCAGTTCGGTGCACAGGTGGTCGGCCAGTTTCTCCAGGTCGGGCGGCCCGGAGTGGACGGCCGCGGCGAGCGCTTCGAGCCCCTCGGAGATGTCCTGCCCGCGGTGTTCGACCAGCCCGTCGGTGCACATCAGCAGGGTGTCGGAGGGGTTGAGGTCGAGCCGGGTCTCCGGGTACTGGTCGCGGCCGAGCTCGGTGGCCACACCGAGCGGCAGGCCGCCGCGCACCGCGGGCCAGCTGGCCCGGCCGCTGCTGTGCCGGATCAGCGGTTCGAGGTGGCCGGCCCGGACCAGCCGCAGCGAGCCGGTCTCCAGGTCCGCCTCGACGTAGATGCAGGTGGCGGAGCGCTCGGTGTCCAGGTCCGCGAGGAAGCGCGAGACCCGGGCGACCACGGTCGCCGGGGTGTGCCCCTCGGCGGCGTACGCCCGCAGCGCGATCCGCAGCTGGCCCATGATGGCGGCGGCGTGGCTGTCGTGGCCCTCGACGTCGCCGACCACCACGGCGACCCGGCGGCGCGGCAGCGGCACCACGTCGTACCAGTCGCCGCCGACCTCCCGCCCGGTCCGGCCGGCCCGGTAGCGGGCGGCGACGGTGCCGCCGTCGATGGTGGGCAGCCGGCGCGGCAGCATGGTGTTCTGCAGGGTGGTGGCGAACTCCCGCTCCTGGTCGAAGAGCATGGCGCGCTGCAGCGACTGGGCGACGGCACTGCCCAGCGCGATGCAGATGTTGCGGTCCTCGGTGCTGAACCGGCGGCGGTCCCCGTAGTAGAGCCCGAGCGCGCCGATGGACCGGGCCTGGGCGGCCAGCGGCAGGAAGGCGGCGGCCCGGATCCCCATCTGCTCCACGTACGGCAGCAGCCTCGGGTAGCGGGCGATCAGCTCCTCCTCGTCGCCGATGAACTGGGGCCGGCGGCTGCGCGCGGCCTCGGCGAGGCCCAGGCGGTCGCCCAGCCGGGTCACCGACAGGTCGTCCGTCGCCCGCAGCTCGGCGGTGGGCTGCTGGGTGACGGCGACCAGCCGCAGGACGTCGCCGTCGACCAGGCCGAGCGCCAGGCCGTCCGCGCCGAACCGGCGCAGGCCCTCGCTGTCGGTGAGCACGTTGGTGACGTCCCGGACGGTCAGGGCCCGGGCGAGCGCCTCGGTGGTGTTGCGGACGGAGTCGGTCTGGCGGCGGCGGTCCGCCGCGAGGGTGCGCATGGCGGCGGCGTGCGCCAGCTCCTCCTCGGCGTCCCGGACGATGCCGACCACCCGGTACGGGCGCCCCTGGTCGTCGCGCAGGATCCGCCCCTGGGTGTGCGCCCAGCCCGGCGTGCCGTCCCGCCGCAGCAGTCGGAAGTACGCGGCGAAGGTGAGCCGGCCCTCGCGCATCGCGCGGGCGACCGCGTCGTCCAGCCGGGCGCTGTCCTCTGGGGGCACGCGGGCGGCGAGCGAGGAGGGGCGGCCGTCGAACTCGTCCGGGCCGAGGTCGAACAGCCGCAGGCCGACCTCGTCCAGGTGGTACCGGCCGGTTTCGAGGTCCCAGTCGAAGCTGCCCATGCCGTTCAGCGCGAGCCGGTCGTTGGCGGCGGTCGGCATGCCCTCGACCGGTTCGGTCGGGGCGGCCGTCCGGGGAGGGGTCCGCGGGACGTAGCGGCCCCGGGATGCTGCGGTACGTTCCGCCATGGCGGCTCCCGGGGGGATGGTGGCGCGGACCCCGGACCGGTGGGGTCGGTGAGGGTGGCCGCCGGCCGCGCCGCGCGGCCGGCCGGACCGCTGGGAAAAGCCCGGCCAGTCTATCCAGCGGGCCGGGGCGGCGCATGGCTGTCGGGCGGGGGCCGGCGGCGTGCCGGGAGCCGGCTACCGCGGGCGGCGCCAGCCCCAGTAGCCGGGCTCGGGGTCGGGCCGGTGGCCGGGTCGGTCGGCCGGGGGATCGGCCGGGGCGTCGGCCCGGCAGCAGGCCCGGGGACAGCCGAAGGCGCTCGCCGCGTCCGGGTCCTGCTCGGGGTCGGTGACGAAGGTGGTATCGGTGGAGATCCGCCGGTGGTGCGCCTGCGGTTCGTCCACGGATTGTTCCGCCCTCGGGTCGACGGTGGGCCCCTCCTGGCAGGGGCTGACACTACCCAATGTAGCCGAACGTGTACATGGCGGATCGGTGGGTCGTCCGGGCCGCGGCCGCCGCCGCTCAGCCGTGCACGGTGGCCTGGACCCGGTCCAGGTCGGCCAGCAGGGCGTCCAGCCGGGACGGGTCGTCCACGAAGGCGAGGACGGCCCGGTAGAAGGCGCTCTGCAACTGCTCCGGCATCTGGTCGGACGCGTCGAAGCGCACCGCCCTGGCGTCGAGCAGCGTCCTGGCCAGCCGGCGCGACAGGTCGTCCGGGTAGGCCGCCATCGGCACCTCGCGGTTCGGGCTCAGCGCCCCGCCCCGGGAGACCCAGATCGCCTGGGCGTCGGCCGACGTCAGGTAGCCGATCAGCTTCCGCGCGCCCGGGGAGTCGTGGAACATCGCCAGCAGGTCCCCTCCCACCTCCACGTCCCCGTCGTAGGCCGGGTCCACCGCGGGGAAACGGACGAAGTCGAAGTCCTCGCCGGCCTTCGGCTCCGGCCGGTACTGCCGGTAGAAACCGGACACGAACGACCCGCCGTGTTCGAAGTGGCACTGTGGGTTGTGCGCCAGCAGCGAGCCGCCGTTGTCGCCGAAACCGGTGTTCAGTGCGCCGCCCCGGCCGCCGCGCAGCGCACCGCCGGAGGCCGTCAGCTCGCTCCAGGTCTGCCAGGCCAGCCGGATCCTGGGCGAGCTCCAGGCGATCTCGCCCGCCGTCCAGTGGTCGTACACCTCCAGGCCGGACTGGGTCAGCACGATGTCCTCCAGCCAGTCCGTCCCGGGCCAGCCGGACGCCGAACCGGCCTCCAGGCCGACGCACCACGGCGCGGTGCCGGCGGCGGCCACCTCCCGGTTCAGGGCCACCATCCCGTCCCAGCGCTGGGGCGGCTTCCAGTCCTTGTCCGCGAGCGACCTGGGGGAGTACCAGACCAGGCTCTTCAGCGAGGCCTTGACCACCACCGCGTAGTCGGTGCCGTCGACCGCGCCCAGCTTCGACCAGCCGGCGTCGTAGCCGTCCTCGCGGGCCTCCCCGGCGGGCGCACCCGCCGGTTGCGCCAGGGTGTCGAGGCCGACCAGCCGCCCGGCCCGGGCGTACTTCGCCAGCTTCCCGGGGCCGCTGAACACCGCCAGGTCCGGCGGGGTCCCGTCGCCGACCCGGTCCGCCAGCACCGAGTCCGACTCCTGGGAGCCCTGGTAGTCCACGGTGATCCCGTTCGCCCGCTCGAACGGCGCGACCACCGCCCGGAAGTCGTCCGCCTCCGCCCCCGTCCACGGGCCCAGCACGTGCACGACCTCGCGGGAGGCGCCGAGCGAACAGGACGTCAGGGCGGACGCCGCGACCATCACCAGCGCCAGGGCGCCGCCGGCCCAGGCCGGCCGGCGACGGGCGCTCACCGGGCCACCGCCCGGTACTCGTCGATCCGGGGCCACAGGCCGAACCCGCACAGCAGCAGCACCGCCACGCACAGCAGCGGAACGCCGAGGCCCAGCCCGCGGTCCGAACGGGAGTCCGCGACGGCGTCGGCGAGCTGCCGGCGCCCCAGGTCGGTGATCTCCGCGAGGTCGGCGTCGAGCGCCGTCACCGCCCCGCCGAGCTCCGTGCGCGCCGGTCCCGCCGCGCTCGGTGCGAGGCCTGGCCGGTCGACCGCCACCCCCAGCTGCAGTGTGTCGTGCGCGGCGACGAACGCCCGGTAGTCCTGGAGCGTACGCAACGCGGCCCCCCTCCTCGTGGCACCGGCGGTGCCCGGCTTCCCGTCGACGGCCAGCTCCGGCCGTAGCAGGTCGGCGAGCGGCCCCCCGAACTCCGGCGGCCGAAGGCGCGCCTCGTCGACCAGCTTCGCGGTGACCTCGCGCTCGGTGAGCATGCCGGAGTACCGGTAGAACCCGGCTGCCAGCTTCCCGGCCCGCTCCCCGCGGACCACCGCGGCGGTGTCGCTGCCGGCCGCCGCCGCCGTGACCGTCCGCACCTTCCAGGCGTCGACCAGCCGCGGCACCACCCGGTCCCCGGCGGTCGCCGAGGCGGCGTCGACGCCGGTGGTCCCGACCGCCGACCAGCCGGCCAGCGCGGTCAGCAGCACCGACGCGGCCAGCAGGCAGGGGTTCAGCCGGCGGTGGAAGTGCCGTCGCAGGAAACGCTGGGTGCGCACCAGCACCACCAGCCCCAGCACGGCCGGAGCGAGCACCCCGAACAGCAGTGCGGGAGCCGTCCACACGCTCCGCCGATGCGCCGCCAGCCGGTCCAGCTCGGCTGCCTGGAGCTGCCCGATCCGGGCCAGGATCCCGTCGTCGGGCTTGTGCATCAACCCGGAGGCGTATCCCAGGTACGCGCCGCCCAGGCCGCCGTCGCCCTCGGCCGCGTGCGCCTGCTCGACCAGGCCGGTGTACTCCACCAGCAGCCCCGCGACGGCCTGCAGCTGCGCACTGCCCGCCGCGCCGGTCGGGTCGTGCTCGGCGACCCGGGCGAGAGCCTGGTGCGCCGACTTGAGGTCGTCCTGGTACCGCTGCCCGGGGCCGGTGAGCCGGACGGAACCCGAGGCGAAGCTCGCGGCCGCCACCCGGTCCGCGTCGGCCAGGTAGTACGCGGCCTGCCCGCTGTCGACGATCGAGGGGACGGTCCGGCTGCCGGCCTCCGTCACCACGCCGTCGGCCCCGGACAGCGTGAGGCTCAGGGCACCCCAGGTCGCGGCCGTGCACAGGGCCAGCGCGACGGCCGTGCGGCGCAGCCGGGCCGGGGTGTCGGACGGGCGCCGGGCCGGTCGGCGGATCAGTGCGCGCAGCACGCTGCGCGGGCCGGTGCGCGGGCCGGTACCGGCGCCGGAGGTGGTGCCGGTGGTGGTGCCGGTGGTGGTGCGGGTCGCGCCCCTGCCGGTGGTGGCCGTGCGGGTCGTGCCCGTTCTGGTGGTGACCGCCATCCTCGGTTCCGCCCCCGCTCGCCGTACGGATGAGACATTCACCGTAGCTAATGGACGGTCGGCCGGCTGCGATATCGGCAAATATGACGGTCCGTCATTTCACCTTCTCCGCGCGGCCGGTCGGCCGGCTGGGCTGCCGCTCGGTACCGTCGGGTCGGCTCGGGTCGGTCAGGGCGGGGCGGGCCGGGTCGGCGGCGGCAGGCTCGGGTGCAGGCGCGGTGGCGCCGTGGCGAGTGGCGCGGAGAGGCGGCGGGATGTGCTGGAGCGCGGAGGCGGACGCCGTCACGGGCGGTGTGGTCGCCGCGCTCGGCGTCGTCTGCCTGGCGCGGGTCCGTCGGGTGCAGCAACTGCCTCTGGCCGCAATGCCGTTGGTCCTCGGGGTGCACCAGCTGGTCGAGGCGGCCGTCTGGCTGCGTGCCGCGGGCCGGATCGACCCGGCGACCGCCGGGTCCGCACGGCTCGCCTGGGCGGTGATCGCCCTGCCGCTGCTGCCGGTCCTGGTGCCGTTCGGCGTGTGGTGCGCGGCCCGACCCCGTACGGCGTGGCAGGCCGCCCTGCTGGGGCTGGGTGTCGCGGTCGCCGTCGCGCTGGCGGTGCCGGTGGCGCGGGGCCCGGTCACCGCGCAGGTGCACGGCCACGCACTGGGGTACCGCATCGGGGTGCCGGGCGCGGCCGTCCTGGTGGCCGGCTACCTGCTGGCCACGGTCGGCGCCCTGCTGGCCTCCGGTGACCGGGTGCTGCGGCTGCTGGGTGTACTGGTGGGCGCCGGGGCCGTGGTCTGTGCGGCCGTGTGGCGGCTGACCTTCGTGTCGACCTGGTGCGCGCTGGCGGCCGTCTGTGCGGTCCTGCTGCTGCGGTGGGTGCGGACGACGGGGGCGCGGGGGCGTCCCAGGCCTGTCTGACCAGCCCTAGGCCGGTCTGGCGGCCTCGGCGTGCGCGACCAGGTCCGCGATTAGTGCGGCGATCCGTGGCCAGAGCGCGCGCGGGAGGTCGTGGCCCATGCCCTCGACCACGACCAGCCCGGCGCCGGGGACGGCCGCCGCGGTGGCGCGGCCTCCGCTGACGTCGCACATCGGGTCGTCGGCCCCGTGGATCACCAGGGTGGCCACGTCCAGCGACCGCAGCCGCGGGGTGCGGTCGCCCGAGGCGAGCGAGGCCACCGCCTGACGGGCCACCCCGAGTGGATCGTGGGAGCGGTCGTAGGCGCGCCCGGCCCGGTCGGCCACCGCCTCCTCGTCGCTCTCGAAGCCGGGGGACCCGAGGAGCCGGACGGCGCGGACCATCCGGTCCACCACCTCCGCGCGCCCCTCGGACGGCGGACCCGCCAGTGCGGCCATGGCGCCGGGGCGCGGGCGGCCCACCGAGGGGTCTCCGGTCGTCGACATCATCGAGGTCAGCGACCGGGCCCGGCCGGGGTGTTCGACCGCCACCGTCTGTGCGATCGCGCCGCCGAGGGAGAGCCCCACCAGGTGGGCGCTCTCCAGCCCGAGCGCGTCGAGCAGTCCGGCGGTGTCGCCCGCCATGTCGGACAGGGTGTAGGAGGCGGAGGAGAAGTCACCGGTCAGCGCCGCCGGGAGGTCGGGCACGGGCACGTCGGGGAAGTGCGAGGACAGGCCGACGTCGCGGTTGTCGAACCGGATCACCTGCAGCCCGCGGGAGACCAGTTCGGCGCAGAATCCGTCCGGCCAGGCGATCATCTGCAGCGCGATCCCCATGATCAGCAGCACCGGCGGGTCCCCGGGGTCGCCGAGCCGCTCGTACGCCAGCTCGACCCCTGACGGTCCGACGCCGTGTGCCCGTTCCTCCGCCACCGTCACCACTCCTCGCTCGGCCACCGGACCGTCAACGTACCCGCCCCGCCCGCGCGCCTCCGCTCGCACGGGCCCGCCCGGCGCGTCCGTGCCGCCGGGGCGGTCGTTGTGCGCCCCCGGCGCGCGGGCAGGGGTCGCACTTCCCTCCGGGGCGCGCCCGGCGTGTGCGCCCGCGGTCGCCGAGGTAGGGATCGCCTCGGTACACGGACGATCGTGCGCGGACGCCTTGCGGGCAGAGTGGAGAACGGCAGATGACGAGAGTCTTCGCGGCGCACACGTGTCCGGCCGGCGCGCCGGAACTCGACCGTACGCGCGGGCCCGGCACCCGGCCGAGCACACATCGGTGTCGAGGTGGGCCGCAATCGCCGTTTCCGTCCGGGCGTGAGCCGTGAACACCTAGGGTGGTCGCCACTGTCGTATCCGTGACCGGGAGGTGGCCGATGGTGGTGTTGTGCGTCGGCGGGCCGGCCGACTGTCCGGACCGGTCGCCGCCCGTCGGGTGACTCGCCCGCTCGGCGGCCCCGGTCCGGCCGGCCGCCGTTGCGGTGACTCCCGGTGCGGTCCGACCGTACCGGCGCCTGTCGTCCGCCCCAACTGTGGGGCGCGCAACGGTCCGTGTGCGCCCCCCCGGGGGGATCCGGGGCCGGACCGCCGCCTCGTGTGCTGCCGCCTGCGCGGGGTCGGCGGGTGGCGTCCGGGGACGGCCGGTCCGTGACCATGCGGGGGATGACCGAATCCGTCGATCCTCGCGAAGCGGGGCATGACGGACCTTCGGTGGGCCATAATGAGGACCGTTGGTGGCGGGTTCATGACAGGAGAGCTCTGCGTGGGCCCGCGACCCCACGAGTGGGTGCGCGGGGCGGGTCGGTCGGAGCCGAGGACCGGGCGTGGAAATCCTTCTGACGCTCCGTCGGAGTGATCCGACAGTCCGGAACCGTCCGCGGCCGGGGTCCGGAGTGCCTGGCCCGCCCGCCGACGCCCCGCTGGATTCCCCCTGCTCGCTCGTCGTTCCATGACTCCTTCGATCGTTGAGGACGCTGATGCTTCGTGCTGGATCGTCAACCGGAGGCCGGCGCCCCGCTCCTGTCCTCGGCTGGCTGCTTCCCACGGCGGTAGTGGCTGCGGCCGCGGCCACCGCCGTGTCACTGACCGACCCCGCGACGCGGACGGCGGTGGCGCTGTGCGGCGTCGCGGCCACCGTCGTGGTGGCGCTGGTCGCCGCCGAGGCCGCCCGCCGCGGCCGCGCGCTGGCCACCCTGCGTGAGTCCGCCCGGCGCCAGGAGGCCGAGTTGCGGCACCTGCTGTCCCAACAGGAGCAGCAGACCGCCCGGTTGGCCGCAGTGGTGCTGCCCCAGGCCGTCGCCAGGCTCCAGCGGGGCGAGCCCGTCGAGGACGTGCTCAGAGGCACCGAGACCCACGAGGGCGCCGTCACGCCGGAGTTCCAGGCCGCCCGGCAGGCGGTGCTCCGCTCCGTGCTGGAGGCCGTCGACGCCGAGGAGGGGCTGCGCGAGTCCGCCCAGCGCGCGTTCGTGAACATCGCCCGCCGGGTCCAGGCCATCGTCCACCGCCAGGCCCAGGACCTGCGGGAGATGGAGGACCGGCACGGCAACTTCCCGGCCGTCTTCGACGACCTGCTGCAACTCGACCACGGCAACGCCCTGATCGGCCGTCTCGCCGACTCCATCGCCGTGCTCGGCGGTGCCCGTCCCGGCCGCCAGTGGAGCCGGCCGGTGCCGCTGTACAGCGTGCTGCGCGGTGCCGTCTCGCGGATCCTGGACTACCAGCGGGTCGAGCTGCACCCGGTGTCCGAGGTGGCGGTGGTCGGCCCGGCCGTCGAGCCGCTGATCCACGCGCTCGCCGAGCTGCTCGACAACGCCACCCGCTACTCCCCGCCGCAGACCCGGGTCCACCTGACCGCGGTCGAGGTGCAGACCGGCATCGCCGTCGAGATCGAGGACGGCGGTCTGAGCCTGAGCGAGGAGGGCCGTGCCCGTGCCGAGCGGATGCTCCAGGAGGCGCAGGCCGGGATCGACCTGAACGACCTCGGGGAGACGCCGCGGCTCGGCCTGGCCGTGGTCGGCCGCCTGGCGCAGGCGTACGGCTTCCAGGTCTCGCTGCGGCCCTCCGCGTACGGCGGGGTGCGCGCGGTGCTGATCGTGCCGCAGGACCAGATCACCACCGCGCCGGCGACCGGGCGGGCACACGGCATCGGTGCCTCCTCGGGCCCGCGCCCGGCCGTCGCCGCGGTGCCGCCGCAGCCCCGGGCGCTGGTCGCCCCGGTGGCCGACCCGATGGGCGACGAGGACCTCTTCGAGGTGAGCGGGCGGACGCCGAACGGGTTGCCGCAGCGCCGCCGCCGCAGCAACGGCGCAGGCCCGGCCGGGGGGATACCGGCCAACGCCGCGGCGCCGACGGCCGGCATGCCGGCCGCCAAGCCGGAACAGCCCGGGATGTGGTTGGCCGCCTTCCACAGCGGTGTCAACGGCCAGGTGCCGGACGCCGCACGGACAAGCCGGGAAAGTGACGAGTCGTCAGGTAAGGGTGAGCAGTGATTCAGCAGCGGGCCAACATGGACTGGATGCTCAAGGATCTGGCGGAAAGCGTCCCGCAGACGCGCCACGTGGTGGTGCTGTCCTCCGACGGCCTGCGGATGGCCCAGTACGGGACGGACACCGACACCGCCGACCGGCTCGCCGCCGCCTGTGCGGGTCTGCAGAGCCTGGCCGGCGCGGTCGCCACCGAGTTCCCGCACGGGGACGGCCGGATGCGGATGGTGGTGATCGAGATGGGCGGTGGCTTCTTCTACCTGATGGCCGCCGGCGCCCGGGCCTACCTCGCGGTGCTGGCCGACGAGGGCGTGGACGCGGGCCTGATGGGCCAGCGGATGCGCGACCTGGTGGCCCGGATCGGCGGGCATCTCAGTACCCCGCCCCGCAACGGCGAGCAGGGCGCATGAGTGGATCCGACCCCGACTGGGACGACGCGAATCCCGAACGCCTGTACGTGATCACCGGCGGCCGGAGCGCCTCGGCCCTCGGCGCCGAGGCCGCCGAGCGGACGGTGCTCGACCTGGTCACCCTGATCGTGGCCCGCGCCGAGCCGGACCCGTCCATGCAGCCCGAGCACGCCTCGATCCTGCGGATGTGCCACTCACCGCTCTCGGTCGCGGAGATCTCCGCCTACCTGACCCTGCCGATGAGCGCCACCACCGTGCTGCTCGCGGACCTGCTGGCCGACCGGCGGGTCGAGGCCCGCGCACCCGTCCCGAAGGCCCTCCTCCCCGACCGCGCTCTGATTGAGGCTGTGATGCATGGACTCCAAAGGCTCTGACACGGTGGTCGGGCCGCGCAGCGAGGACACGCTGCCGGCCTCGGCGGCCACCGCGGTCAAGGTGGTGATCGTCGGCGGGTTCGGGGTCGGCAAGACGACCCTGGTCGGCGCCGTGAGCGAGATCCGCCCCCTGACCACCGAGGAGACGATGACGCAGGCCGGCGTCGGCGTCGACGACAACGCGGGGGTCGAACGCAAGACCGCGACCACGGTCGCGATGGACTTCGGCCGGATCAGCGTCAACGACGAGCTGGTGCTCTACCTGTTCGGCACACCGGGGCAGCAGCGCTTCTGGTTCCTGTGGAACGGGCTGTTCGAAGGCGCGCTCGGCGCGATCGTGCTGGTCGACACCAGACGGCTGGAGGTCAGCTTCGACGTCATCGGCCGGCTGGAGGAACGCGGCGTGCCCTTCGTGGTGGCCGTCAACACCTTCCCGGAGTCCCCCTCCTACCCCGTCGAGGAGCTCCGTGCCGCGCTGGACCTGCCCGACGAGGTGCCGATAGTCGGTTGTGACGCCCGCAGACGCGAATCCGGCCGCGACGTCCTGATGTCCCTGATGCGCTACCTCTACTCGCTCACCACACCGGAGAGACCGTGACCACCCCAGTACCTCCCCAAGGCGCCCTCACCCCGCCCCCCGGGTGCCCGGCGCACGGCCTCGGCCCCCAGGGCGTCCGCCGGTTGTACGGCCCCGAGGCCGAGGCCGACCCGGCCGGCCTGTACGAGAAGCTGCGGGCCGAACACGGCCCGGTGGCGCCCGTCCTGGTGCACGGCGACCTGCCCGCCTGGCTGGTCCTCGGCCACCGGGAGAACCTCGACGTGGCCCGTACCCCCTCGCGGTTCTCCCGGGACTCCCGCCGCTGGACGGCGTTCCAGCACGACCAGGTCGCTCCGGACTCCCCGCTGATGCCGGTGCTCGCCTGGCAGCCGCTGTGCGTCTTCGCGGACGGCGCCGAGCACAAGCGGCTGCGCGCCGCGGTCACCGAGAGCCTGGACCGCTTCGACCGCCGGGGCGTGCGCCGCCACGTCACCCGGTTCGCCGGCCAGCTGGCCGACCAGTTCTCCGCCGAGGGGACGGCCGACCTGGTCAGCCGGTTCGCCGAGCACCTGCCGATGCTGGTGATGACCCAACTGCTGGGCATGCCCGAGGAGTACGGCCCTCGCCTGGTCGACGCGGCCCGGGACCTCATGAAGGGCACCGAGACGGCGATCGCCAGCAACGACTACGTGGTGGAGACCCTGCGGCAGCTGATCGACCGCAAGCGGGACGCGCCCGGCGCCGACCTCCCGTCCTGGCTGCTCCAGCACGACGCGGGGCTGACCGAGGACGAGGTGCTGGAGCACCTGCGGGTGATCCTGGTCGCGGCGAACGAGACCACCGTCAACCTGATCGCCGACACCCTGCTGATGGTCCTCACCGACCGCCGCTTCCGGGCGAACCTGTCGGGCGGGCACATGACGCTCCCCGACGCCCTG
Organism: Kitasatospora sp. NPDC088346; assembly: GCF_044740765.1. NCBI lineage: Bacteria > Bacillati > Actinomycetota > Actinomycetes > Kitasatosporales > Streptomycetaceae > Kitasatospora > Kitasatospora sp. NPDC088346. Next base: position 117,049 of record NZ_JBIURH010000005.1, on the reverse strand, counting down.
GACCAGGTCCTGTGGGATTCGCCGCCGTTCTCGGTCATGCCGGGCCGGTGGGCCACCGGCGACACCGAGCTGGCCGGCCGGCAGATCAGAACGGGCGACATGCTGCTGCTCGGCCTGGCGGCCGGCAACGTCGACCCGCAGGTGCGCCCCGACCTCAACGAGCCGCTCTACGGCAACCGTTCGCACCTCGCGTTCAGCGGCGGCCCGCACGAGTGCCCGGGCCAGGACATCGGGCGGGCCATCGCGGAGGCCGGCATCGACACCCTGATGGCACGGCTGCCCGACCTCCGGCTGGCGGTCGAGAAGGACGAGCTGTCCTGGACCTCCGCCTGGATGTCCCGCCACCTGGTGTCCCTGCCGGTCGAGTTCACCCCGCGCCGGCCCGTTCCGGCCCAGGCCACCGCCGCGATCCCGGCCCAGGTGCCGTCCACCCCGCCGCCCGCGGCGCCGGCCCGCCCCGCCGGCCGGGCCCCCGTCCGGGAGCCCGCCGCGGCCCCCGCCACGGCGACGCCGGAGCGCCCGGCACCGCGCCGCGGCTGGTGGAGCGCCCTGGTCGCCCGGCTCCGCCGGCGCTGACCGGCGCCGGCTGCGCGGGCCCACCAGAACGGGCTCCGCCCGGAACGGCAACAGCCGTCCGGGCGGAGCCCGCTGGTCATCGTGCGCTCAGTGCGGCGGCGTGCCGAAGTCCTGCGTCCACCACGGGCCGCCCTTGCCGGTGTGCACACCGATCCCGAGCTCGGTGAACGTGCAGTTGAGGATGTTGGCGCGGTGCCCGTCGCTGTGCATCCAGGCATCCATCACGGCCGCCGCGTCCTGCTGGCCGCGGGCGATGTTCTCGCCCCAGGTGCTCCACTTGTAGCCGGAGGCGTCGATCCGCTCCTGCGGGCCCGCCCCGTCCGGGTTGTTGTGGTCGAAGAAGCCGCGGGCCGCCATGTCGTCGGAGTGCCGCTGCGCCGCCGTCTGGAGCTGGGCGTTGGCCTTGACCGGCCCGCAACCGGCCTTCGCCCGCTCGGCGTTCACCAGGTCCAGGACCTGCTGGACGGTGTCCCCCGAGGGCGGCACCGCCTGCGTGGTGGCCGGCTTCGGGGAGGACGGGCGCGCGGTCGGCGTGGGCGAGGGCGCGGGCGTGCTCGGCGCCGCGCTCGGGCTGGGGGCGGCGCTGGTGGTCGCGGGCGCGGGGGAGGACGGCGTCTCGGCCGACCGCTGGACGTCCGGTGCCGAGGCCAGGTCCACCCGGGTCGCCGCCGGGGTGTCCTCGGCGAGGTCGGCGCGCGGCCCGTAGTCGGGCAGCACACCGGCGGTGACGCCGGCCACGGTCGCCGTCAGCACGGCCGCGCCGAGGACCTTCAGCGGCCCGCGGCCCCGCGCCTTGGGCCGCCGGCGGCCGCCGGCCCGGTGCGCGCCCCCCGAACCGTGCCCCGAGCCGTACCCCGAACCGCCTCCGGAACCGGAGCCCGAGGGCCCGAAAGCCGCCAGCTTCGCGAGGCCGAGGTGCTCGCCGTAGCCGCTCGGCAGCGGGACCATCGCGATCCCGGCCAGCAGCCCCTCGGCCGGCACCAGACCCTCGCGCGCCTGCCAGCAGTACCCGCACTCACGGGTGTGCCGGGAGATCCGCTTGCGCCACAGCGGACTCGGCACGCCGTTCCAGCGCGCCGTCAGCTCGGCCAGTTGCCAGCAGCGCGGCGCGAACGCCAGCGCCCGCACCACCGCCCGGGCGGTCTCCAACTGCTCCTTGACGCGCTGCACCCGCACCGCCGCGTGCTGCGGGGACAGCTCCGCCGCGGCGGCCAGCTCGGCCCGGGTGAGCTCGCCGGCGGCCTCCAGCCACCACAGCGAGAGGATCTGGCGCTCGTCGTCGTCCAGCCAGCGGGTGGCCTCCGCGACCTCCCGCCGCTGCTCGGACAGGCCGAGCCGGACGATCGTCAGCCCGACGAAGTCCGCGGACGGGTCGGGCATGTCGTACGCGTCGTGCAGGCCGCCGTCCGGCCCGGCCGGCGCGCTGTCCCGGTACCGGCGCCGGACCTGGTTCATGGCTATCGCCACCAGCCAGGAGCGGAAGCCCGCCGGGTCGCGCAGTCCGGGCAGGCCGTCCACGGCCCGCAGCATGGTCTCCTGCACCACGTCGTCGGTGTCGGCGTGGCCGGACAGGGCCCGGCCGACGATGTTGTAGACCAGCGGGAGGTGCGCGGCGATCAGCTCGGCGGTGGCCTGCCGGTCGCCGCCGCGGGCGCGGACGACCAGGGCCGGAGACCCGGTGTCCGCGAAGCGGTCGGTGTCCACTGCTCGGTTCACGCTTCTTGCCAGCCTTCCCGGTGTTTCCCTCACGTACTGGGAGATCCGGCGGCCGCCCGCCGATAACGGAAATCCGAGCGAAAAGTTTTCGGACGTCCCCGGGCCGGTGCTCCCGGCCTGGTGAGGGACCCTAACCCACGCCGTCCGGACGGGGGCCGGCGGGCGTGAAAACCGGGTGCACCGACCCCCGGCCGTACGCGACCCTGGCGCGATGGTTGCTTCCCTGATGACGACGGCCGCCGAGGGTGCGGTGGCGGGCCTCGGTGTGGCGATGCCGGTCGGCGCGATCGGCGTCCTGCTGCTGCGCGAGGGCGGCCGCGGTTGGCGCCCCGCGGCGAGCGCCGCCACGGCGGTCGCCGCGGTCGACATGCTGTACGCCGCGGTGGCGGTGCTGGTCGGGCCGCAGGTGGCCCGGCTGCTGGCGGGCACCGGCGGCTGGGTACGGCTGGTCTCGGCCGCCCTGCTCGGCGTGATCGCCCTCCGTGGGCTGCTGTCGCTGCGCACCGCCGGGCCCGCGGCGGGCAGCGACGGCCCGCCGCCGGGCGGCTCGGCGGCCCGCTCCTTCCTCCGGTTCGGGCTGCTCACCGCGGTCAATCCGGCGACCGCGCTGTACTTCACCGCGCTCACCGCGGCCCGCGGCAGCAGCCTGGGCGGCGGCACGGCCGGTGCGGTGTTCGTGGCCGGGGTGTTCCTGGCCTCCCTGCTGTGGCAGCAGGTGGTGGCCGCGGTGGGCACCTTCGGCGTGGCCCGCCTCGGTGCCCGGGCCCGGCAGCTCAGCTACGCGTTGGGCTACGGCGTGGTGGCCGTCCTGGCGGTCCGCCTCGCCTGGTCGAGCTGAGCCGCCGCACTCCGGCCGCCGCTCCGGCTGCGGCCGCCGCCGCACCCCGCGGCGGCAGGTCACCGGACCGGGTCACCTGGCCGCCGTTCCGGCTTCGGCCGGCCACGCGCCGGCGGTCGCCCGGGCGACCTCCCGCAACAGCTTGAGCAGCAGGTCCTCGCCGGCCGTCAGCGGGCGGGCCAGCGTCCAGTTCGCCATCACGGTGCGGGGCTCGGGCTCGGGCCGGATCCCCAGGACGGCCAGCGCGCCGTGCTGGAGCTCCAGCCGGACGGACCGGCGCGGTACCAGCCCGACCCCCAGGCCGATGCGGACGGCCTCCTTGATGCCCTCGGTGCCCCACAGGTCGAGGGTCCGGGCGCCCGGCGGGTCCCACCGGTGCAGGAGGTTCTTGAGCTGGTTACGGGTCTGGGATCCGCACTCGCGCAGCAGGAACGTCTCGTCCGACAGGTCGGTGGGGGTGATCTCCTTGCCTGCCAGCGGGTGGTCCGCGGCGCATATCAGCAGCATGTCGTCGCCGGCGAGCCGCTTCGACTGGAAGCGGCCGGGCGGCAGCACGCTGCCGCTCAGCCCGACCCCGATGGTGCCCTCCTTGAGGGCCTCGGCGAGCTCGTCCGCGGTGCTGACGGCGACGCTGAAGAGCGCGTCGGGCTCCCGGCGGCGCAGTTCCTGGAGGACGGCGGGCAGCAGGTGCCCGCTCACGGTGCTGGTGCTGCCGATGACCAACGGTTCCTGCCGCCAGAGCGCCGCCGCGTGGACGGCGTCGACGGCCCGGTCGGCGAGCGCGAGCACCTCCTTGGTGCGCTCCAGCAGCACCTCGCCGGCCAGGGTGGGCCGGATCTTGGGGCCCGAGCGGTCGATCAGCAGGGTCTGTAGGGAGGTCTCCAGGTTCTGGACCTGTTTGGACACTGACGACTGGCTCAGGAACAGGACCTGGCCCGCCGCGGAGAATCCCTCGCATTCGATGACCTGTGCGAAAATCGCCAGTTGATTGAGGTTGAGTCGCATCGTGGCCTCGCTAGCGTCCGGTCGGGAAGGGACACAGGGGCCGGCGCGGCGCCTCGGGGGCTCGGCCGGTACGGCAATGTACCGTGCGCCCGGGTTCCCGCCCAGTGGCGGTTTCCCTGACGGGTTTTCCGGGCCGGCCCGCGGGCGGCCGAGCAGCCGCCCCCTGCCCCGCCCACCTGTGTTGACGGACCGTCGGGCGGAGCCCCCTCCGGAGCCCCCGGAGCGGGGTGGGGGAGCAGGCCGAAGGTAAAGGATGTGCAAAGTCGCGGGACGAAACCTCGGATCGGCCCTCTTTCCATGGTGAACCGGCTGACCTGAGCCGGCAGTTACCCGGGAGGTATTCCGATGCACCCCTGTCCGGGCCGTCGGCCGACAGCACAATCCCCGTCCGGTCCGCCCGCCCGGTGGAGGCCCTCCCTCGCCGGCGGCGCCGCCGCCGGGACATCCGGCACCCGTCTCCGCTCACGCCAACCCGGCACACCATGGAAGGAGGTCCGATGGACGCGCTGACCCTGCCCGGCGGCGGACGCGGCGAACTCGTCCTGCGCCGCCCGCCCGAACCCGCCGGCGGAGCCCGCCGCTCCGACCGCACCGACCGTACCGACCGCACCGACCGTATCGGCGGCGGCGACCGGGCCGACGATGCCGGCCTGCGGGACGGGGTCGGGACGGTCCAGGCCGTGGCGCTCACCACGGCGCCGGGACCGCCCCCGCCGGGACTGTCCGCCGCCAAGATCGTCGCGTACCTCCACGGACCCGAGCCCTACCTGCTGATCCCCGACCCCGGGCCCGGGCTGCACCGGACGCTGCTGCGCTGGCTGGAAGGCCGGCCGGCGGTGGTCGGCCCGGTGGTGGCGCGCGCCGACGCCGGAGCGTCCCTGCGCTGGGCCCGCACTCTGCTGGCCCTGGCGCCGCAGTGGCCCGGCACCGCCGGGGAACTGCTCTTCGTCGACGACCACCTGGCCAAGGTGGTGCTCTTCCAGGACCCGCTGCTGGCCGGCCACCTGTCGGCCCGGTGGCTCGGCAGACTGCGGGACATGACGCCGCGCCAGCGCGAACGGATGGAGCAGACCCTGCTCGCCTGGCTGGAGGGCGGCGGCGCGACCAAGGCGGCGCTGCTGCTGCGCATCCACCCGCAGACCGTCCGGTACCGACTCCGGCGGTTGGAGCAGCTCTTCGGCAGCAGCCTGCGCACCACGCAGGCGCGGTTCGAGATCCTGCTCGCCCTGAAGATCCACGGCATGGCCGCCGAGTGCGCCCGGCTGCGCCGCAGGGCGGAGGAACTGCCCCCGCGTCAGTCGCCCGCCCATTCGTAACCGCACCACCGAACGGCCGAGGACCGTACCCGGACCCGGCCTGCCCAGATTCCCGTGACCTTCGACCGGGACCTGCGATCACCGAACACCGACCGATCCCGCGCAATTCGCGACGGCCGGACCGCCGTTCCCCGGAATTCCCCCCCCCCGAGGCAGCCGGAAGGCGTCGGACCGGGAATCCGGCGACGGCCGTGCGATCGCACATCCCGGCGTGATGAGGAAACCGATGTCATCTTCGAGGAAGAAGCGCGGACCCGGAACCGCTGCCTATGGTATTCCCAAGGTGAGCCGCCTTCCGCCATCGTTCGCCACTCTTCTCGTGATCGTGGCCATGATCTCCACGGTGGCCGCCCTGGTGGTCCCCGTCGTGAAGTCGGCGGGTTCGTACCGCAACCCGCAGTCCTCTGACGTGCCGGGTACCGTTCAGACCCCGACCGGACCGCTGACGCCGCTCGACCGCGACTTCGTCAAGCGCGTCCGGCTGGCCGGACTGTGGGAGATCCCGGCAGGGCGGATGGCACTGGCCAAGGGCGGAACCGCCGAGGTCAAGACGGCCGGCCAGCACCTGGTCGACGGGCACACGGATCTGGACCGGGCCGCCCTGGAGACGGCCCAGACCCTGGGCATGGAACTGCCCAACGAGCCCAACGCCCAGCAGAAGGGCTGGCTCAAGCAGCTCAACGACGCCGAGGGTCCGGAGTTCGACCGGCAGTTCGCGAACATCGTGCGCAGCGCCCACGGCCAGGTCTTCGCCGTCGTCGCCCAGGTACGGGCGAGCACGCAGAATTCCACCGTCCGCGATCTGGCGACCGTCGCCAATTCCACGGTCCTGGACCACATGACGGTCCTGGAGGCCACCCAGCTGGTGAAATTCGGCGACCTCACCGCCCTGCCGTCCGGTTCGACGGCGTCCGCGAGTCCGGTACCGGTTCCCGCGGCTTCCCAGCGCTAGCGATCCGCGGCGCTGGAGACCAACAGCAACAAGGCTGTCCAATGCCTGTCCGACAGGCCCGATCCCGTTTCGAGGGTGCAATCATGAGGATTCACAAACGCGACAGGTCCAAGCGGAGAATGGGGGCTCTGCTGGTGGCCGGCGTACTGGCGACCAGTGGCGCGTCCGTTCTCGCCGCCGCAGCCTTCGCCGGGCAGGTGCCCTGGCGGTCGCAGGCGGGCGCCGCCCAGATCGGCACGGTCGCCTGCGGCGACGTCGGTGCGAGCCTGGCCACGGTGCCCGAGGCCGCCCAGCCGGAGGTCGACAAGGGCCTCGCGGACCTCGACGCCCAGGTGGCGGACGCCTACCGTGGCCTCTCGGAGGCCGGTTCCGGCAGTGGCGAGAAGCGCGTCATGGGCGACCTGGCGGCGAAGCGCACGGCCACCCTGAAGAAGCTCGCCACGACCGCCGGACCGGACTCCGGTCTGCCCAAGGACCTGGGAGGCCTGGCCAACTGCTCCGTCCGGCGCGACCTGGTGGTCGACGCCTCGGCCAAGGACTTCGCCCCCGACGCCAAGGGCGTTGCGGCCGACAAGAGCAAGGCATCGGGCGCGAAGGCCAAGCTCGGACGCGGATTCGTCGACATCAAGACCGTCCGCCCGAACGTCGTCAAGCCCCCCAGGACCGGGACGGCCACCGGCAGCTTCACCTCGCGGTGCGGGCGCAACGAGAACCGCCACCTGAACCCCGACAACGTCATCGTCGCCCCCGGGGTGAGCAACGGTGCCCACCACATGCACGACTACGTCGGCAACCAGATCACCGACGGGTTCTCCTCCAACAACAAGCTCGGCGCGGCCGGCACCACCTGCACCAACGGTGACCAGTCGGCGTACTACTGGCCGGTGCTGCGGCTCCTGGACGGCACCAACGAGAGCGACCTCAAGGCAGCGGGTGGCGGCAAGGACCGCAACGTGGGGAAGATCCTGCAGCCCGCCGAGGTCGGCCTCACCTACACGTCCCCCGCAGGCAACAAGGTCGTGCCGATGATCCGCTTCATGAGGGTCCTCACCGGTGACGCCAAGGCCCTCACCAACGGCCCGGCCAACGCCCACGCCTCATGGAGCTGCACCGGGTTCGAGGACCGCCAGCTGGCCGACAAGTACCCGGTCTGCCCGGGCGGAAGCCGGGTCGTGCGGACCCTGAAGTTCCCGGACTGCTGGGACGGCAAGAACATCGACAGCGCCAACCACCGCACCCACACCGCCTTCTCGAACGCGAGCGGCGCCTGCCCGAAGAACTTCAAGGCGATGCCGCAACTGGTCGAGCGCGTGGCGTACGACGTGCCGGCCGGCGTCAAGTTCGCCGTCGACAGCTTCCCCGAGCAGCTCCACAACCCGATCACCGACCACGGGGACTTCATCAACGTCATGAACCCCAACCTGCTTGCACAGATGGCCAGTTGCATCAACGAGGGTCGTCGCTGCGGATGACCCCACGGGCCGCCGGGACGACCCCGGCGGCCCACCCCGGGGACCCGGTCCCCGTTCGATCGGACGCATGACACTAAGCCGGAGGGCTCAGCGATGTTGACAGGGCAAGGACGCGGATCCAGGCGTTCGGCCGACGGTCCGACCAGGGCCGCGGGCCGCGGCGAGCAGGCGGGGAACGGGGCACCCGGCGAAGGTGCCGAGGGGAAGGGCGCGCTCGCGCGCTGGCCGATCCTGCCGCTGCTGGCGGCCGGGCTCGGTGTGGCGGCCGTGATCGTCAACGCCGCGCTGCAGTCCTTCCTCGGAGTGGCTGCCGGCGTCATGGCGCTGGTGTCCTTCTCCGCCGCCGTGCTGTGGGGCCTCACGGCCACCGACCGGCTGCTGCTGCACCCGATGCACCGCCTGGCCGCCCAGGCGATCCACCGGGCGATGGGCATCAGCGGCGTGGTCTTCCTCGTGCTGCACGTGTGGATGAACCTGATCCAGGACCAGATCAGCTCCGTGGCGGCCTTCGTGCCGTTCGCCGACCCGAACCGCCCGGTGGTCCTGGGCCTCGGGGTCGCGGCCGGGTACGTGTTCCTGGCGGTCGCCGCCGCCGGTGCGGCCCGCGGCCTGCTGGCCAAGACCGGCGAGGCGACCCGCTGGCGGATCGTCCACATCTGCGCCTACCCGGCGTGGGGCGCCGGGCTGGTCCACGGGCTCAAGGCGGGCCGGCTGCCCGCCCAGTACGTCTCAGTCCTGTACAGCGTGGCGGTGGTGGGCGTGATCGTCGCGCTGGCACTGCGGCTGGTCTTCCAGGACCGCGGCAGCCAGCGCCGGACGGTCGTCCCGATCCGGCCCGAGGCCGAGACCCGGCTGCCCGTCGGCACCGGGACCGGACGACGGCGGCAAGCCGGATGAGCGGCGCGCCCATCGCCTGGCTCGGCCGACCGGTCCTGCTGGCGGGCCTGGAACAGGAGGAGCGGCTGGACTACCGCTCGCACCTGGTCGTCCACGGCGGAATGCCGCTGATGCCGGCCGACGAGCTGGCCGACCTGGCCGAGAACGTCAACCTGCGTGGGCGCGGCGGGGCAGGCTTCCCGTTCGCCACGAAGCTGCGGGCCGTCGTCAAGTCGGCCGCCCGGCGCAAGGGCCGCCCGGTGGTGGTGGTCAACGGAACGGAAGGAGAACCCAGTTGTCTCAAGGACGCCGCACTGCTGCTGCGGACCCCCCACCTCGTGCTGGACGGCGCGCTGCTCGCGGCCACCGCCCTCGACGCCGAGCAGGTGGTCATCGGGTGCACGCGGGTCGACGTGGAGCAGTCCCTGCGCCGGGCGCTGAACGAACGGAGGTCGACGAGCCTGCCGGTGACCGTCAACCGGCTGCCCGAGCGGTTCGTCTCGGGGGAGGGGAGCGCGCTGGCCCGCGGCATCACCAGCGGGATCGCCCTCCCCCGCGGCGGGGGCGTACGGACCAGCGACAGCGGAGTGGGGGGTATGCCCACCCTGCTGTCCAACACCGAGACCTACGCGCAGCTCGCGGTCGCGGCCCGACTCGGGGCGCTGACCTATCGCGAGGTCGGGCTCCCGTCGGAACCGGGCACGGTCATGATGACCCTGGCCGGCCGTCAGGTGGTGGAGGGGCCCACGGGCGTACCGCTCGGCGAACTGCTGACGATGTTCGGCCTCGACATCGGCCAGGGCGTCCTGGTCGGCGGCTACCACGGCAAGTGGCTGTCGCCCGAGGCGGCCGCCCAGGCCGTCGTCTCGCGCGAGTCCTTCCAGAGCCTCGGCGGCGCCCTCGGCGCCGGCGCCATCCTGCCGCTGCCGGAGACCACCTGCCCACTGGGCGAGGCCCTCCGGGTGGCCCGCTGGATGGCCGACGAGACGGCCGGCCAGTGCGGCCCCTGCTACCTCGGCCTGCCGGCGCTGGTCAAGGCGTTGGAGGAGGTGCTGAAGGGCGGTGGCCGGCCCGCCATGGAGCTGGTCGAGACCCGGATGCAGGCGGTCATGAAACGGGGAGCGTGCAGCCACCCCGACGCCGCCTCCCGGTTCGTGGCCTCGGCCCTGTCCACCTTCGACGACGACCTGCAGATGCACACCTACCAGTACGGCTGCGGCCGGCCGGTCCAGGACGTGCTCCCCATGCCCGTCATGGAGAGCGCCGGAACCATCGTCGTGGACTGGACGCTGTGCGAGGCCCACGGGCTGTGCAGCAGCGTCCTGCCCGACGTGATCAGCCTCGGGGCGGACGGCTTCCCCGCCGCCGCCGTCATGCCGGTCCCGCCCCAGCTCCTCCAGCAGGCGGCCCGGGCCGTCGACCGCTGCCCCGCACTTGCCCTGCGGATGCAGTGAGCGCCGCCGGCCTCCGGGCCGCCGCCCAACCTCCGGCCGGGCACCGCGCCGGCCGCCCGTAACGAACCCGAATCCCTCGAAAGCCCAGGCTCCACCGATGGAAAGGCAAGAAACACCTTGACGACGAAACGATACGGCCTCGTGGCGGTCTGCCTCCTGATGGCCGGCCTCGTGCTCATGGCCGCCTTCGGAAGCGCCAACAGTAGTGCCAGCCCCGCCGCCCCGCCCGCCTCCGGACTCCTGGTCGGCGGCTCGGGCACGGCGCCCTCCCCGGCCGGAGGCGGCTACGGCACCTACGGCGACGCGTCCGGCGCGGCCACGGCCCCGGCCGGCGGCGGTGGCCAGTCCGGCGGGACGCTGGCCGTCCGGGCGGACGAGAAGCTCGGCTCGGTCCTGACGGACGGCCAGGGCTTCACCCTCTACCGGTTCGACAAGGACACCGCCAAGCCGCCGGCGTCCAACTGCAACGGGGCCTGCGCCACCACCTGGCCGCCGGTCCTCATGGACGGCACCACCGCCGGCACCGGCGTCGACTCGGCCAAGCTCGGTGAGGTCACCCGTGCGGACGGCTCCCGCCAGCTGACGGTCGGCGGCTGGCCGGCCTACCGCTACTCCATGGACACCGCGCCCGGCGACACCAAGGGCCAGGGCGTCGGCGGTACCTGGAACGCCCTCGCCCCCGACGGCTCGAAGGCCAAGGCCGCTGACGCCGCCCCCGCCACCCCGGCGCCGGCCAACCCCGCCCCCGCCACCCCCATGCCGCAGCCGACCCAGCAGGCCACGGCGAAGGTGCAGCTCTCCATCGCGACCAACCCCCAGCTCGGCTCGATCATGGTGGACGCCAACGGCCGCACCCTGTACCACTTCGGCAAGGACACCGCCTGGCCGATGCGCTCCAACTGCGAGGGCGACTGCCTGAAGACCTGGACCCCCGCGCCGCCGGTGGACGCCGACAAGATCAAGGGCATCGACCCGAAGCTCGTCGGCAAGATGCAGCGCCCGGACGGTACCTGGCAGCTGAGCATCAACTGCACGCCCGCCTACCTCTTCACGGGTGACCAGGCCGCCGGCGACGCCAAGGGCCACGGGATGGCCAACGGGCTCTGGACGGCCATCAACCCGGCGGGCAAGGCCGCCGGGGGCAAGTGACGCCCCAGGAAGCCGTCGTGGCGCCGGGCGGCCCCCAACGGACCGTCCGGACCACACTCCAGTGGGCCGCGCTGATCCTCCTGCTCGTTCTCGGGGTCGTCGAACTCCTCGGTGGTTCGGGAGGGTTGGTCGGATCCTCGCAGGCGGCACCGGGCCCGGCCCGGACCACCGTGGAGGACCTGGCCCGGCGGATCGGCTGCACGGCGGACATCACCACCGACGCGGCCGACATCCGGCAGGGCATGTGCACCTCCGGAGGGGACGAGATCTGGATCGCCACCTTCCCCACCACGAGCGCCCGGGACGCCTGGACCGACGAGGCGAAGGACTACGGAGGGAAGTACCTCGTGGGCGACGGCTGGGTGGTCGTCCTGTCCGACGCGACAGCGGACATGCTGCACGGGCTGCTCGGGGGGGTGATGATGAACGGGGTCGACCACAGCGGGTCGCACGCCCACAGTGGTAACTGACTGTTTACGACAGCGACACCAGACGAGGGTTCCCGCCGGCTCGGGCCGGCGGGAACCCTCGTCCCGTTCCGTCAAGCAGGGCCCGTCCCCCGGGATCCGCCCCGCTCCGGACGGCCGCGGCTGCCTCACGAGCCGCCCAGGACACGCACGCTCGGGCAATTCGAATGCCGTATCAGATTTGTTGTTATCCGACAGCCGCCCGCCGTGACACGGTCCCGTCACGGCTGTGTCGCAGGCTCGTCGCGACCCTGTCACGGCTCCGGTGAACGCCCCGGCTTGCCGCAGCGCGCAGGTCAGGCGCCCCGTGCGCCGCCGCGCCCCCCGGCACACGGATTCCCCACATTCGGATCCGGAATCACCGGAAGCCCGCTCTCCCCTCAGGCGGTTGCCCCGAAACCCGTGCGACTGGTGTGCTGTGGCTCTTCCTGCCACTCCGCCCCGACGGCCCAGCAGCAGACCGTCGTCGATGCCATTCATCCGGGCAGATCCCCGTCCCGGCCCGTGCGGCCGATGCGCGCCAGACGCGCCGATCCGCCGCCACGAGACGGCCAGACCTGAGGAGTAACAAGATGACCGTTCTCACCAGCACCCACGAGTCGGGTCTGAGCATGCTGAGCGACGCCGAACTCTCGGCGGCGCTCCCCACCTCCACCGCGACCGGCAACTCCCGCATCCGGGAGGTGATGGCCGAGGTCTTCACCCGCCACCACAGTGCCGTGCTCGCCTACGCCCGCGGCTACTGCCGCGACCCCCAGACCGCCCAGGACCTCGCCGCCGAGGCCTACGCCAGCACCTACCTGTCCGTCGCCCGCGGCCGCGGCCCGCGCTACGCCTGGCGGGCCTACCTGATGGCCTGCGTCCGCCGCACGGCCATGGAGTGGAGCACCCAGACCGCAGACCGGGTCGTGCTGCCCGAGGACTTCGACACCTGGGCCGAGCGCCTCGCCGACGACGCCGAGACCGAGGGCGCCCTGCTGGCCGCCGAGGAGACGGCCCTGGTCGCCCGGGCCTACCGCTCACTCCCCGAGCGGTGGCAGGTGCTCCTGTGGTTCTTCGTGGTGGAGGGCGAGTCCGCGGCCGCCGTCGCCCAGCGGATGAGCATGACCCCGAGCGGGGTGCGCTCCCTCGCCACCCGCGCCAGGGAGGGCCTCCGGGAGGCCTACCTGCGCGCCCACGTCGACGAGGGCACCGGCCTGGAGTGCCGCTACTTCACCGCCCTGCTGGCCGGCGCCGTCCGCCGCCCGGGCCGCCGCCGGGGTCGCGAGCTGGCCCGGCACCTGGAGGAGTGCGGCGGCTGCGTCCGGGTCGCCGAGGAGTTCCGGCGCGCCAACCGCCGCATCATGACCACCTCCCTGGTCTCTGCCCTCCCGACCCCCGCGCCCGCTCCCGTCCCCTCCTGCTGACGCCACCCCCCAGCGGCCGGGCAGCTTGCGCCACCCCCGAGCAGCCCGGCCGGGCAGCAACCCGCCGCCCCGACACGGGCCGCCGGACCGAGACCCGCTCGGCCACCCCGACGAAGCGGCACGGGGCCCCACCAGGAAACCCCTGGCCAGGCTGTCCCTGCCGACCACCGGCACACCCGCGTCGTACACCGTGACCCCCGCGCCCTCGACAGTGTCGTCGAAGCCGCCGCGGCCCCCGCCGTGGTTGGTGCCCGTCACGAAGGCGTGGGATCGGCCGGCCACCGTCATCGTCTCGGTGAACGTCGACGTGGACGTGAATGTCAACGTTGACGTGAACGTGAACGCCGGCGCGAAGGTCAACGTCAACGCCGGCGTGAACGTCAACGCCAGCGTGAACCTGAACGTCAACGCCAGCGTGAACGTCAACGTGAACCTGAACGTCAGCGTGAACGTCTCGCCGTCGCAGGACGAGGCCGACGCAGCCGCCGCCGTACTCCGGCCCCGGCCGTCCCGCGAGGACGCCCCCCGGGCCAACCGGCGGAGAACGGCGGGCCGGTGGCTCAACTGCGGCGGGCGACGGTGACGATCTCCTGGCTGGCCGCGGTGACCGGGCCGTGGTGCCAATCGCCGTAGCGGGCCTCGACGGTGAGGCCGGCCGAGGCGAGGAAGTCGTCGAGGGGCGGGACGTCGAGGAAGCGCAGGCGGCAGCGGTCGGTGCGCAGGACGCCGCCGTCCGGGCCGTGGGTCGTCTCGGTGAAGGTCACCACGTCGCCGTGGACGGACTCGACCCGGTGCAGGACGCGCAGCGTACGGCCGGAGGCGTCGACGACCTCGGTGGGCTCCGCCGCGTTCCACCGGTCCCAGGCGCGGGCCTGCGGGTGGCGGGTCTCGAAGGCGAAGCGTCCGCCGTCCCGCAGGGCCGTCCTGATCGCGGTCAGCGAGGCCCGGACCTCCTGGTCGGAGACCAGGCACTGGAAGGCGTGGCCGGTCATGACCGCCAGGTCGAACGCGCGGTCCCAGGCCGCGTCGGCAGCCGAACCGGCCACCCATTCGACGTCGGTGCGCCGGCGGGCCCGGTCGAGGGCCGCCCGGTTCGGGTCCAGGCCGACCAGCCGTCCTCGGTGCCCGGCCTCGCGGGCCCGGTGCAGCATGGCGCCGGTGCCGCAGCCCACGTCGAGGACGCTGTCCGCGCCCATCACCAGGGCGTGATGGAACGCGTCGCCGGCGTGGCGGTCCGGTTCCCACGGGTTGAGGAGGTCGTAGAGGGCGGCGGCGTCGGCGTCGGACAGCATCCGGGCAGTATCCCCCGGTGGCCGACGGTCCGTCAGGGGAGTCCGCCCGCCGACCCGTTCGGGGGGCGGGGTGGACAGGGGCGGACAGCGGTGGACGGCCGTGGCCCCCCGCCGGGTCTGGAGGGTGGACACCGCCCCGCACGAGAGTGGGCCCCACGAACCCCGACAGCCCATCCGAGGAAGCACGCCATGAAGCTCAGCTCGCCCCGAATCGTCACCGTGCTGGTCGCCGCTGCGGCCACCTGCGCCGCGCTCGGCGCCACCGCCTTCGTCGCCCAGCCCGCCGAACGCCGCCTGCCGAAGGCCGTCACCGCCTGGGCCGCGGCCTGGAACGGCAGCGACCCGCAGGCGCTCGGTGCCGTGTTCGGCACCGACGGCACCTACACGGACCAGGCCGTGGGCGCGGTCTTCCACGGCCGGCGGGAGATCTCGGGCTGGAAGGCCCGCGCCGACGGCCTGATCGAGAACGTCCGCGTCACCGTCCGGGCGGCGTACCGCGACGGTTGCCACATCACCGTGGAGAGCGTCTACTCCGGGCACCTCAAGGGCGCACCCAAGCCGTTCGCCGTGCCGATGGCCACGCTGCTGGACGTCGACGACCACCAGCGGATCACCTCGGACCAGGACTTCTACAGCCTCAACGCCGTCCTCGCGCAGTCCGGCCTGCCCGCCGACTGGGCGCCGCCGGCCTCCTGAACCGCTCGGGCCGCTCGGGCGGTCACGGCGTCCGGGCCCGGTGGCCCGCGTCGTGGCCGCCCGACGCGGCGAGCAGGGTGCGGCCCTCGGGCCAGGAGCCGAGGCCGGAGTCGGCGTTGAGGTGCCCGTACGGTCCGAGCTCGACGTGGCGCGAGCCCCAGCCGGCGGCGAAGGCACGGGCGCGTCCGGGGGAGCACCACGGGTCGTCGCTGCTCGCGACCACGGTGCTGGGGAACGGCAGCGGCCGCAGCGGGATCGGCCGGAAGCCGACCAGCTCCGGGACCTCGGCGGTGTCGACGTCGGCGGGTGCCACCAGCAGGGCGCCCGTGACGGCCCGGGCGGCGGCCGGAGCGCCGGCGGCCCAGTGGGTGATCGTGATGCAGCCGAGGCTGTGCGCGGCCAGCAGGACCGGGCCACCGGCGGGGGTGGCGGCGGCGGTCACGGCGTCGTCCAGGGCGGTCACCCAGTCCCGCAGCCGCGGCCGGTCCCAGTCGGCCTGTTCGACCCGTCGGAAGGTGGCCGGGTCCTCGCGGACCCAGTGGCTCTGCCAGTGCTCGGGGCCGGAGTCCTGGAAGCCGGGCAGGACGAGGACGACGGGGGCGGTCATGGGTCGGACCTCCTGTGGTGGTGGACGTCGGGCGGATCCTATCCGCGGTGCGCACCCCCGCCGTTGGCGGCCTTCTTGACGGCCTCGCGGATGCGGACGTAGGTGCCGCAACGGCAGACGTTCTCGATCCGGTCGATGTCGGCGTCGGTCGGCTCGGGCGTGCGGCGCAGCAGGGCGACGGTGGTCATGATCTGGCCGGGCTGGCAGAAGCCGCACTGGGCGACGTCGCAGTCCAGCCAGGCCTGCTGGACGGGGTGCAGGGTGTCGCCGTCGGCGAGGCCCTCGATGGTGGTGACCTCGCGGCCGGCGCAGTCGGCGACGGGCACGACGCAGGGCTGGATCTCGGCACCGTCCAGGTGGCTGGTGCAGGCGCGGCAGACGCCCACCCCGCAGCCGTACTTGGGGCCGGTGACGCCGAGTCTGTCGCGCAGCACCCACAGCAGGGGCATGTCGGCGGGGGCGTCGACGGTGACGGGCGCGCCGTTGAGGACGAAGGTGTGGCTGGGCATCGCGCGGTGACCCCTCAGAAGTTGATCGGGAAGCTGCGGGGCCTGGTGCCGGTGGCCCGGGCGTACGCGTTGGCGACGGCGGCGGCCGCGGCCGGGACACCGAGTTCGCCGGCCCCGCCGGGGGCGCCGCCGGGCGGCATCAGGTGCACCTCCACCGTGGTGGGGCTGTGCCGCTGGCGGGCGTAGTGGAAGTCGGCGAAGCTGCCCTCGCGGACGGCTCCGCCGTCGATGTGCAGGCCGGCCTGCAGGGTGACGGAGATGCCGTCCGTCACGGCGCCCATCAGCTGCGCCTCCAGGCCGCGCGGGTTGACCGGCAGTCCGACGTCGGCGACCATCACGGCTTTGGTGACGCGGGGCGCGGCCGGGTCGGTCGCGTCGATCTCCACCAGGCAGGCGGCGCTGGAGCCGTGCTCGTCGTGGAAGGCGACGCCTGGGCGTGGCGGGCGGGCATCGGGCGTCCCCACTGCCCGGCCTGGGCCGCCTTGTCGAGGACGGCCCGGCCGCGGGCGCTGCCCAGCCGGGCCCGCCGGAAGGCGACCGGGTCCTGTCCGAGGGTGCGGGCGATCTCGTCGACCATGATCTCGTCGGCCACCCTGACGAGCCCGGAGTAGACCGAGCGCCAGCTGCCGGTGTGCATCTCCAGCGGGACCTCGGCGAGCAGTTGGGTGGAGACCCCGAGCTCGTAGGGGAGTTTCTCGGTGAGCAGGAAGAAAGCCTGGGACAGGCTCAGGCCGCCGGCCTGGAGGGCGAATCCGGCGGCGGTGAGCGCCTCGCCGAGGCCGTGCCGGAAGTCGGTCTGCACGGTGGCGACCCGGTGTTCGTAGGTGAGGACCTGGCCGAGCGCGTGGGTGGCGCGGATCCGGTGGTGGCTGGCGGGGCGCATCCGGCCGTGCCGGGTGTCGTCGTTGCGGGTCCACATCAGCTTGACGGGCCGGCCGGCGGCCCGGGAGACCTGGGCGGCCTCCAGGGCGCAGTCGAAGAACAGCCGCCGGCCGAACGAGCCGCCGGCCCGCACCACGTTGACGGTCACCGCGTCCTGGGGCAGGCCGAGTTCGGCGGCGATGGTCTGCTGGGCGACGATCGGGGACTGCGAGGCGAACCAGAGCTCGGCGCGGTCGGGCCGGACGTCGGCGATCGCCGTCAGCACCTCCATCGGGGCGTGGCTGACGAAGGCGAAGTCGAACTCGGCGTCGACGGTGAGGCTGAGCAGCGGCGGCACCACGAACGGCGGCTGGGCGGCCCGCAGCCGGGCCCTGATGTCCTGGTCGGAGAGGGCGGCGAGCGGGCCGGGCCGCCAGTCGACCGTCAGTGCGGCCTTCGCCCTGAGCGCCTGGTCGAAGGTCTCGGCGAGCACCGCGACGCCGCTCGGCACCCGGACGGCGGCGAGCACCCCGGGCATCGCGAGCGCGGCGGTGGCGTCGTACGAGCGGAGCGTGCCGTTGATCGTCGGAGGGCGGGCGATGACGGTCGGCACCGCGCCGGGCACGGCCAGGTCGCCCGTGTACTTCGCCTTCCCGGTGACCAGGTCCCGGGCGTCGATGCGTCCGGTCGGGCGCCCGACCAGCCGGCGGCGCTCCGCGGTCTTCGGCGCGGTGGACACCTCCGGCACCGTGACGGCCGCGGCGGCGACGGCCAGCGAGGAGTAGGGCGCGGTGCGGCCGTCCGGGGCGATGACCGCGCTGTTCTCGGTGCGCAGCGAGGCGGCCGGCAGGCCCCAGCTCCGGGCGGCGGCGGTGACCAGGCGGGCGCGGGCGGCCGCGGCGGCGGCGCGGACCGGGTCGTAGAGCGAGCGGACCGAGTTGGAGGCGCCGGTCAGCTGGTTGAAGACCAGTTCCGGGCGGGCCCGGGAGAGCGGGACGTCGACGTCGGTGAGCCGGGCGTCCAGTTCGTCGGCGACCAGCATCGCGACCGCGGTGGTGAGCCCCTGGCCGACCTCGGCGCGGGGGAGTTCCAGCACCACCCGGCCGGCCGTGGTGACCTGGAGCACCAGCAGGTGGGAAGTGGGCAGCCCGGCCAGGATCAGCGCGTCGCCGAGGTCCACCAGGTCGGGGACGCCCGGGAGCGCCCCGGCCGGCTGGGGGTCGCCGGCGAGCTGCGCGCCGACCGCGAGGGCGGGGGCGGCCACCAGGTAGGTGAGCAGGCGGCGGCGGGTGATGCTCCGGGGCACGGGAGGAACGCTGATCGGGAGTCCTTCCTGGGCCCGGACGGGCCGGAACGGCCGGTGCCGCGGGGACGGCCCCGAACGGCGTCAGCCGAGCATAGGGAGGTGTTACTGACGGGTCAACACGGTGTCCTGGGTGCCCCGGCGCGGGCCCGGCAGCACCTCCTCGACGGCGCTGGTGCCGTGTCCCTCGCGGGATTCCCAGCGCCAGGTCTCGTCCAGGCGCAGGCGTCCGTCCGGCAGCCGGGAGAGCCGGCTGACGCAGTGCCCGGTGCTGGTCTCGCCGCTGCGGTTGAGCTGGACGTAGCGGAAGTCGAGGACGTCGCCGGCGCGGGTGCCGACCAGCCGGCCGTGCACGATCTCCCCGCCGCTGTAGGAGGCCCGCACCATGCCGTCCTGCTCGTGGTACGCGAAGCGGGTCGAGCCGTCCACCTCGCCGTGCTCGGCGCGGGCGACCGGGGCGAAGACCAGGCCGTCGACAGAGGGCAGCACCGGTGCCTCCTTCGGTAGGGGAGGCACCAGTCGATCACGGCGGGCTGCCGCGGGGGAGGGGTGGTTCGGATGCTGGACCCGCGCGGTTGGTGGCCGGTGGCGGGGTCAGAGGTAGTCGTCGAGCCGGGCGAGGGCGAAGCCCTGGGCGGTGGCGGTGTCGATCACGCGGCGGAGCATCTGGGCCATGGTGCCCTGCCAGTCCGTGCCCGGGTCCCGGAAGTGGGTGAGGATGATGTCGCCGGGGTGCAGCCGCTGGTCGTCGTAGCGCCACTCGATGCGGTCGGGGAAGGCCTCCTCGGTCCACAGCGGGATCGCCCGCACGTCGCAGGCCGCGGCGGTCTGCAGGGTGGTGTCGGTGTACTCGCCGTACGGCGGGCGGAACAGCGCCGGCCGGGTGTGCAGTTCCTGTTCCAGGCGGTCCCGCTGGCCGCAGATCTCCTGCCGCTGCTGGGCGGCGTCGAGTCGGCGCAGGTCGGGGTGGTTGATCGTGTGGTTGTTGACGCCCGCGCCCTGTGCCTGGAGTTGGCGGAAGTAGCCGTAGTCGGTCCGGGCGAGGTAGTCGGAGAGGAAGATGCTGACCGGGACCTTCAGGTCGCCCAGCATCCGGACCAGCTCCGGATCCTTGGCGGCCCCGTCGTCGATGGTGAGGAAGACCACCGGCCAGTCGGTGGGCACCCGGTAGACCACCGGCGGTACTCCGTCGTGGAGCAGCACGTTGGTGCTCGCGACCAGTTCCGGCCGGGTCGCGGGCGGCGGTGGGGCCGTGAGCGGCCGGGCGGCCAGGCCCCAGCGCCCGGCGGCCGCCAGGGCCTGGTCGCGGGCCGACGCCTGGCGGGCGACGGCGGCCTGGGCGTTGTCCTCCTCCTGACCGGCGCGGCCGGGCAGGGCGGCGGGCCGTTGGGCGGGCGGCACCGGGTCGCCGGAGTGCGGGGTGCGCGCGGGCGTTGCGGCGGTGGTCCGGTCGCCGGGGGACTGTCCGGTGCAGGCGGTGGCGGTGAGCAGGAGGGCGGCGGTGCAGGGGATGAGCACCCGACGAGGTCTGAATGATGATCGGATAGTCATACCGGCCGATGATCCCCACGGGGTGGCTCCGCGAACCCGGGGCAGCCCCCGAGTGGCCCGGACGGCGGAGCGTTCGGGTGATGCGCTCGGCTGACGCGTTCGGGTGACGCGCTCTGCTGAGGCGCTCGGGTGATGCGCCGTCAAGCCCCCCTCGGACGGGAGGGCAGGGGCGTACGCGAACGGTGGGGCGCACGAGCCGTACGGGGCGAGCGCCGTCGTGCGACCGCGCGCCCCCGCCGTCCGTGCCGGACCCTGGGCACGTGGGGCGCGGCCTCTCTACCGTGGAGGCCTGATCACCGCAGGACGACACGTAGGGGACACCATGGCACGCCGCTGGCTGGTGACGGGATGCTCGTCCGGACTCGGGGCCGCACTGGCCGAGGCGGTGGCCGCCTCCGGCGACACCCTCCTCGCCACCGCCCGCAAGCCCGCCGCCCTGGACGACCTCGCGGCCGCCCACCCCGACCGGGTCACCGTCGCGGCGCTCGACATCCGCGACCCCGACCAGTGCGCCGAGGCCGTGCGGATCGCCGAGGACCGGCTCGGCGGCATCGACGTCCTGGTCAACAACGCGGCCAGCGGGCTGCTCGGCGCGGTGGAGGAGGTCTCCGACGAGGAGCTGCGCGAGCAGCTGGAGATCCTGGCGGTGGCGCCCTGGCGGCTGTCCCGCCTGGTGCTGCCCGGCATGCGGGCGCGGGGCGGCGGCCACATCGTCAACGTCTCCTCCATCGCCGGCCGGTTCTCCTTCCCCGGGATGGGCGCCTACGTGGCCGGCAAGCACGCCCTGGAGGGCATGAGCCAGGCCCTGGCCGCGGAGGTCGAGCCGTTCGGGATCCGCGTCACCGTGCTCGAACCGGGTGGTTTCAGCACCCGCTACGGCAGCTCCGCCGCCGAGCCCGCCACCCGCGTCCCCGCCTACCGCGGCGCGGCGGTCGACGAGACCCGCGACGGCGTCCGCGGCATGGCCCACAACCCCGGGCTCGGGCGGCCCGAGGACTTCGCCGCCCTGGTCCTGCGGCTCGTCGCGGCACCGGGCGGCCCGCTGCGGGTGCCGGTCGGCGCCGACGCCTACCAGTACCTGGAGGCCGTCCACGGTCTGGCCGGGGCGGAGCTCGCCGAGGCGAAGGCCTTCACCCTGGGCGGCTGAGCCGCCGGCCGGCGCGGGCCGTGCGGTCCGCGCCGGACGCCGTCCCGGTTTGACACCCCCCACCGGCCCGGCGTACAGAGAAGAGCATGCGACAGGGTGTGCCGGCGGACCAGCACGGCCCGCCGGCTTCCACCGCTCAGACCGGAGCGACACGGGCCGCCGGTGCCCGAGCGCCGTCCCGGGAGGCTGTCGACCGGCTGCTCGCGGACTCCCTGCTGCGCGCCGTCCGGGGCACCTCGGCGTACGGCGGCGTGGTCTACCTCCGCTCGCCCGACCGGCGCTCGCTGGTGCTGAGCACCGTCGTCGGCATCCCGCTGCACGTGATCGACGGCTTCCGGCGGATCCCGGTCGCCGCACCGCTGCCCGCCGCCGAGGCGCACCGCACCGGCCGCACCGTGATCCTGGCCGACGCCGAGGAGACGATGCGGCGCTTTCCCCGGATGGCCGTCGGGCTGCCGTACTCCTACGCCAGCGCCTCCGTCCCCCTGGCGTCCGCCGACCACGGGTACGGCGCGCTGATGCTGCTGTGGCCCGGCGCGGCCGGCGGCCCGCCACCGGGGATCCGCCGGCAGCTGCGCACGGTCGCCAACCGGCTGGCGGGCGGCCTGGCGGCGTTCGGGGAGGAAATCGTGGCCGGGCCGGAGCCGAAGGTCCTGCGGCTGCCCCCGCCCACCGACCAGGCGACCCTGATCGGGAGCCTGGACTGGGAACCCGCCACCGGCCGGCTCAGCGCGGACGAGGAGCTCTCCCGGATCCTCGGGCTCGGTCCGGAGGAGTTCGACGGCCGGTGGGCGACGCTGGTCGCCCGGCTCGCCCCGGACGACGTCCGCTCGCTGCGGGCGGCCGCCCGGGCCGCCCTCCGGGACGGCCGGCCGTTCAGCCGCCAGGTGCAGGTCCGCGACCACAGCGGCGGCTACCGGACGGTCGAGTTGCGCGGCCGGGTCCCGCTGGGCTCCGGCCACCTCGTGGTCACCGTGCTGGACAGCACGGCCGGCTCCGCCGCCGCGGCCGCCGTGGAACGCCTGCGCGACGGGGTCTTCGCCCTGCACCCGGACGGCCGGGTGGCGTACGTCAACCGCAGCGCCGAACTGCACCTGGGCGCCCGGCGGTCCCAGCTCATCGGCCGCCACCCGTGGGAGACCCTGCCCTGGCTCACCGACCCGGTGTACGAGGACCGCTACCGGGCGGCGATGGTCTCCCAGCAGCCGACCGCCTTCCTGGCCCGCCGCCCGCCCGACCACTGGCTGGCCTTCTCGCTCTACCCCGACTCGTACGGCGTCACCGGCCGGGTGGTGCCCGCGGCGCCCAGCGGCGAGCACCTGGACGCGCTGCCCGAGGCACCGCCCGCCACCCCGCCGCGCCCCGGCGCGTTCTACCACCTGCTGCAACTGGCCAGCGCGCTCACCGAGGCCGTCACCGTGCGCGAGGTGTCGGCGTGCGTGATCGAGCAGATCCTCCCCGGCTTCGGCGGCCAGGAACTGGCCCTCTACCTGGCCCGCGACGGCCGGATGCACCTGGTGTCGCAGAGCGGCTACCCGACCGGTTTCCTGGACTCCTTCGAGGGCATACCGATCCGCTCCCGGTTGCCCGGCACCGAGGTGTTCAGCAGCGGCGCCCCGATCTTCTTCGAGTCCCCCCGCGAGCTGCTCGCCGCCTACCCGGGCATCCCCCGGGACGAGATGTGCGCCTGGGCCTTCCTCCCGCTGGTCGCCTCCGGCCACCCCGTCGGAAGCTGCATCCTCGGCTTCGACCACCCCCGCGCCTTCACCGCCGAGGAACGGTCCGTGCTCACCGCCCTCGGCGGCCTGATCGCCCAGGCGCTGGAGCGGGCCCGCCTGTACGACGCCGAGTTCGCCCTCGCCCGCGGCCTCCAGCAGGCCCTGCTGCCGCACCGCCTGCCCGCCGTCCCCGGCCTGACCACGGCCGCCCGCTACCTGCCGGGCACCCAGGGCATGGAGATCGGCGGGGACTGGTACGACGCCGTCACCACCCCGATGGGCCTGTGCCTGGTGATCGGCGACGTGGAGGGCCACAACGTCGGCGCGGCCGCCACCATGGGCCAGCTGCGCAGCGCCGTACGGGCCTTCGCCAGCGGCGGCGCCGCGCCGGACGAGGTCCTCGCCCGGACCAACCAGCTGCTGCTCGATCTCGACGCCGGGCTGCTCGCCAGCTGCTGCCTGCTGCGCATCGACCCCGCGACCGGCAGGGCCGAGGGCGTCCGGGCCGGCCACCTCCCCCCGCTGCTGCGCCACCCGGGCGGCCGGACCGAGGTCCTCGCGCTGGAGGGCGGGCCGCTGCTCGGCATCGACGGGGCGGTGCAGTTCCCGGTCACCGAGTTCTGGATCCCGTCCGGCGCGGTCCTCGCGCTGTACACCGACGGCCTGGTCGAGGATCCCGGCAGCCCGATCGAACTCGGCATCGACCGCCTGCGCACCTCGCTCGCGCACGACCTGACCGGCAGCCTGGACGCGCTCGCCGACCGGCTGGTGGGCGACGCCAGCGGGTCCTCCCACCGGGCCGACGACGTCGCCCTGCTGCTCGCCGGCCGCGACTGACACCCGACCGGGACGACACCCGCACCCCGCGCCCGGCACCCCGCACCGGCCGCCGTCGACTTTCGTCGCGCCCGCCGACGACCAACCGCGACAGCGGCCGCACCGGCGACCCCGTTACCCTCTGTCCCCGTGACACCGACCAGCCCGACCGCGTCCGAGATCCGCGCCCTGCCGAAGCGGGCCCTGCGGGCCCTGACCCCGCCGACCCCGCGCGCCCTGCTGCGCCGCGCCCTGCCCGGCCCCTGGTCCCGCAGGGTGCTGGTCCGCGAGGGCGTCTGCGCGCTCGCCCTGGGCGTGCTGGCGGCCGGTCTGGAGAGCGTCGACGACGCCGGCTCCGCGCGCGGCGTCGCCGTCGGCGCCGTCACCGCCGTCCTGTTCCTGCTGCGCCGGGGCCTGCCCGGACCGGTCGTGGTGCTGGCCGCGGGCGGTGCCGGCTGGCTGGGCGGCTTCGTGCCGGTGCTGGTGGTCGCCGGCTGGTCGGGCGGCCGCCGGATCCTGCGCCCGGCGCCGCTGACGTCGTTCTTCGCGGCGGCCTTCCTGGCCATGGCCGCGACGGTGCTCGGCGCGGACACCGCGACCCTTCCGCCGCCCGCCAAGCTGGCCATCGTGCTGGTCACCTTCATGATGCTGGCGGTCCTGCCCGCCGTGGTCAGCCGCTACCTGGCGCAGCGCCGCACCCTGCTGGGGGCGTTGCGCGAACGCAACGAGCAGCTGCTGCGCGAACGCAGCATGGTCGCCCACCAGGCGCGGCTGCGCGAACGCCACCGGATCGCCCAGGACATGCACGACAGCCTCGGCCACCAGCTCGCCCTGATCGCCGTGCACACCGGCGCCCTGGAGGTCGACCGCACCCTCAGCGCCGGGCAGCGGGAGGCGGTCGGCGTGCTGCGGCAGGCCGCCACCGGCGCGATGCGCGAGCTGCGCGAGGTGGTCGGCCTGCTGCGCGACGACACCGTCCCCGAGGCCGGCGGGGTGGACGCGCTGGAGCGGCTGGCCGACGCGTCCCGGGCCGCCGGTACCGACGTGGCGCTGCGCCGGGACGGCGAGCCCCGCCCGCTCGCCGTCGCCACCGGCCACGGCGCGTACCGGATCGTCCAGGAGGGGCTCACCAACGCGCACAAGCACGCGCCGGGCGCCCCGATCGCGGTGTCGCTGCGGTACGAGCCGGACACCCTGGTCGTCGAGGTGGTCAACGGCCCGGCCGGTGAGCCGCCGTCGGCGGTCAGCGGTGGCCAGGGTCTGACCGGCCTGCGCGAGCGGGCCAGGCTGCTCGGCGGCATCGTGCACGCCGGCCCCACCGCGGACGGCGGCTACCGGCTGGCCGGTCTGCTCCCGTACGACAGCACCGGCCGCGCGCCGGCCGAGGAGGACGGGCTGTGGCTGCCGCAGCCCGAACCGCTGCCGGTGGCCCGCCGCGGGCCGGTGGTGGGGTGCGCGGTGGGTGCGGCGGTCGTGCTGCTGGTCTCGGCCGGGGTGGTGACCTGGGGCGGCATCAAGCTGGTGGACGCGGTGGAGAATTCGACCGTCACGGTGGCGCAGTACGACGAGATCGCGGTGGGCAGTCCCGAGTCCGAGGTGCTCGCGGTGCTGCCCGTCGCCAGCGACTTCCTGACCAACGGGTTCGAGGGCACCGGCCCCGACCTGCCGCCGGACGCCTCCTGCCGCTGGTTCGCCACCGACGACGACTCCGGCATCGACACCCAGGACGTGGTCCGGTTCTGCTTCCGGGGCGGTCTGCTGATCGACAAGCAGCACTATCGTGCGAAGGTGTAGGGGTCGGCCACCGCGGCAGGACAGATCCGGCAGTAACAGGAGACCGCAGTGATCAGGGTCCTCGTGGCCGACGACGAGCCGCTCATCCGGGCCGGCATCCGGCTCATCCTCGGTTCCGCCGAGGACATCGAGGTGGTGGCCGAGGCCGCCGACGGCCGCCAGGCGCTCGAACTCGCCCGCACCCACGCGGTGGACGTGGTGCTGCTGGACATCCAGATGCCGGTGCTCGACGGTCTCAGCGCGCTCGCCGAACTGCCGCGGGCCGCCCCCGGCACCCGCGCGCTGATCCTCACCACCTTCGGCGAGCGCGAGAACGTGCTGCGCGCGGTCAGCGCCGGGGGCGCCGGGTTCCTGCTGAAGGACACCGCCCCCGCCGAGCTGATCCAGGCCGTCCGGGCCGCCGCCACCGGCCACGCCTTCCTGTCGCCCGCCGCGACCCGGCACATCGTCGACAGCCTGGCGGCCGGGCCGGCCGGCGCCCGCGGCGAGGCGGCCCGGGCCCGGCTGGCGGTGCTGACCGAACGCGAGCGCCAGGTGGTGGAGCTGCTCGGGGAGGGCCTGTCGAACGCGGACGCGGGGGCCCGGCTGCACATGAGCGAGGCGACCGTGAAGACGTACGTCAGCCGGATCCTGGCCAAGCTGCACTGCGACAACCGGGTCCAGGCCGCGCTGCTGGCCCGCGACGCGGGTCTGTAGGAGGGGTCCTGAGGGCCGGTCACACCGGCGCGGCCGCCCGGCTCAGCCGGTCCTGGGTGCGGTCGAGGTCCGCGGTGAGCTGGGAGCGCAGCGCGGGCAGCAGCGCGAGCGCGGCCCGCGCCGCGTCCGGGGTCGGTTCGGCGTCGTCGCGGGCGGCGGTGACGGCGGCCCGCAGCGGCATGGTGGCGAGCGCGGTCTCCCACGCGGCGCGGTGCACGCCGGTGGCGTAGCGGGCCGTCAGGTACTCCAGCGGGTCCAGCGCGAGGCCGTCGCGGTCGTGCGGGCCGGCCAGCCGGTCCTCGGGCAGCAGCCAGGCGATGCCGTTCCGGGCGATCAGTTCGAAGGCCTTGTTCTCGTCGGGGTGGGTCCAGCGCCCGTGCTCGGCGGTGGCGGCGGCCAGCAGGCGTTCCAGCATCGCGGCCTCGCGGGGCCCGTCGGTCCGGTCGGGGTGGGGCCGGTCGGCCAGGATCTGCTCCAGGTGGTAGCGCTGGCCCCAGCTGCCGACCCAGCGGTGCATGGCGCCGGCCCTGGTCTCCCGGACGGCGGCCAGCACCAGGGCACGGGTGGTCAGGTCGCGGCGGACCAGGACCCGTTCGGCGTCCGGCCCGAGCTGCCCGAGGGCGGCCCGTACGGCGGCCAGCGGCGGCCCGTCGTACCAGCGCAGCGTCCAGCATCGCCGGCCCTGGTCGTACTGCGGCTCGATCGGGGTGCGGTACTGCGCGGTCAGGCGGTCGGCGAGCCGACGCGCGCGGGGGCCGCGCTCGGGGTGGGGGGTGGGCATGGGCAGCACAGTAGCGAGCGCCGGCGGCGGTGCCGGGCGACGCGCGCACCTCACCCTGTCCGCCGCGCCCGGCCGGGTGACATCCGGCCGGTGCGCCGTCCCGAGCGGCCGGAGCGCCGGGGCTCAGGCGGTGAACTCGATGTCCTGGAGGTCCAGCGCCCCGGCCCGGTCCAGCACCACCGCCGAGGCGCAGCCCGCCGGCGGACCGCCCGACCCGGCCAGCCGCTCGCGCAGCCCGGCGGTGGCGCGGCGGTGCCGGCCGAAGGCGTACGCGGAGACCCGCCGGCCGCGGGCGGCCTGGCCCTCGGCGGCCTCGGCGGGGCTGACGTCCAGCAGGACCAGGTGCAGCGCGCGGCCCTGCCGGGCGGCGGTGCGGGCCAGCCAGCCGCGTACCCAGGGCAGCGTCCCGCAGTCGTGCACCAGCAGCGGGCCGCCGGCGCGCAGGGCCCGGCGCAGCCGCAGGTAGTGGCTGAGCCGCACCAGCGGCCGGTAGAGCGCGTACGGGAGCCGGGCGGGCAGCCGGGCCTGGTAGTGCTCGCGGACGTGCTGGGAGTCGATCACCCGGGCCCGGGCGCACCGGCGCAGCAGGGTGCTCTTGCCGCTGCCGGGCAGGCCGGAGACCACCACCAGGTCGGCCGGCGGGTAGCGCAGCGCGACCGGTGCGGGCCGCTTCCTGAGATCGTGCAGCCCGGCCGGGCGGAGCGTGCCGCGCGGTCCGGACCGCCCGGTCGCGGCGCCCGGCGCCGGAGCGGGTCCGAGGATTTCGCGCACCGCCCCTCCTTCGGTACCCGGGTCCCCTCCCCGCGGGGAAAGGCTTTCCCAAGAGAGGGTAATGGGCTGCGGCCGTCGTTCCGAGGCCTGTGACAGGGCTGTGGCCTGCGGGGACCGCTCCACGCCGGGGCCCGGGCCGGTCGGGGGCCGTCCCCCGGCGTCGGACGCGGACCGCGCGGGGGCCGGCCGGGCCCGGGGACGGGGGCCGTTGGTGCACGAAGCCACCGGGGCCGCGCGCGCCGGGCGCAAACACTCCGTCAGGAAGCGGCCACCCTCAGCTGTGACCGGGCTGTGGCCGTTCCGGGACCCACCGCGCGATCTTGGCCGACCGATCCGTGGCATCCTGAGGCGCTACACCAGCGCCGCGGTCTTCGCGGGGGGACAGGAGTTGTACGGGATGAGGTTCTGCTTCCTGGTCGAGGAGCACTACCGGAACGACGGCATGCCACTGGACGTGGTGCGCAGACTGACCGAGTGGGGCCACCGCGTCGACGTCCTGCGGCCGGGCGGATCGCTGCTCGACCTCGGCACCCTGATCCGCTCCGGGCAGCACGACGCCTGGGTGCTCAAGACGGTGTCCGGCGGGCCGGGTCTCGGCCTGCTGGAGGCCGCGGCCGGGTTCGGCCTGACCACCGTCAACGACGCCCGGGCGATCCGGCCGGTCCGGGACAAGGCCCAGGCCGCGATCATCGCCGCCCACCACGGCCTGCCCGTGCCGCAGACCTGGGCCGCCGCCGACCCGGCCGAGTTCGCCCGGATACCCGACGAGCACTACCCGCTGGTGGTCAAGCCCGCCGACGGCAGCTCCGGCCGGGCCGTGCACCTGGTCGAGCGGCCCGACCAACTGCCCGCGCTGGCCGCCGAACTCGCCGGGGAGGGGCTGCTGATCGCGCAGCCGTACGTCGCCAATCCCGGCGTCGACCTCAAGGTCTACTGCGCGGGCGGTGAGCTGTTCGCCACCGAACGGACCTCGCCGCTGCACCCGCACCACCCGCACCGGGAACGGCCGGTGGCGCTCAGTGCTGAGGTCGCGGCGGTGGCCGCGCAGGTCGGCGAGGTGTTCGGGCTCGACCTGTACGGGGTGGACGTGCTGCTCGGCCCGGACGGTCCGGTGGTCGTCGACGTCAACGACTTCCCGAGCTTCCGCCAGGTGCCGGACGCCGTGGACACGGTGGCCGACGCGGTGGTCCGGCTGGCCGGCACCGGCTCGTCCTGGCCGTCCGTCCCGACCCCTCGGCTGGTGGCGTCCCCGCTGGGCATCGGCGGCGCGCTGTGAGGGTCGGGCTGATCACGCCCGACCCCGGCCACCCGCTGCTCGCCGGTACGGCCGACCTGCTGCGGGCGGCCGGGCACACGGTCGAGGCACTGGCACCCGAGGCCGGCCCGCCCGCCGATCCGGCCGCGGTCTACCTGCTCAAGGCGCGCACCCCCGCGGCACTCGCCCTGGCGTCCGGGCTGGAGGCGGCCGGCGTCCCGGTGCTCAACTCGGCCGTCGCCACGGCGTTCTGCCAGGACCGGCTGCTGATGGCCGACCGCGCCCGGCAGGCCGGACTGCCGTTCGCCCCGACCAGGACGGCCACCGCGGACCGCCTGCCGGTCGACCGGCCGCTGGTGGTCAAGAGCCGGCACAGCCGCAAGGGCGACCTGGTCGCCCGCGTCACGACCCCGGCCCAGGTGGCCCGGCTGGCCGCGAGCCACCCGCACGAGCCGCTCGTCGTCCAGGACCTCGCCCCGGGCGACGGCTGGGACCACAAGCTGTGGGTGGTGGACGGGCAGGTCTTCGCCGAGCTGCGCCGCTCCGAACTGGCCGACGGCCCACCGCTGCCGCACCAGCGGATCGCCCGGCTGCCGGCGGGCTGGGCCGCGCTGGCACGCGCGGTGGGCGAGGCGTTCGGGCTGGACGTGTACGGGGTCGACGTGCTGGACGTGGCGGGCCGGCCGCTGATCGTCGACATCAACGCCTTCCCGGGGATCCGGGGCCAGGCGGGCGCGCCGCGGGCGCTGGCCGCGCTGGCGGTCGAGGCCGGCGCGGGCCGCCGCGCCCCGCGCCGACTCCCGGGCGCCGCCGAGCTGTCACCCGAACGCCGCGCAGCCGCAAGGTAGCCGCCTTCGTTCAACGGGAAGGTCCCCGAGGACCGAACCGGGCCCGCGCCCGGCCCTCCCACCAGCGAGGACGACTGATGCCTCTGCAGCACTACGGCGTGCTGGCCGCCCGCGTGGTCGCGCGGCGCCGCGAAGGCGGGCGCGACACCCCGCACTACCAGCTCCACCTGCGCGACGCGGGCGGCACCGACTTCCGGGCCGCCGTCAACGTGCTCTCCGACCAGGCGCCCTCGGAGCTGCTGCACCTGGTCGACGAGGACTTCCGACACCCGCTGCTGGAGCAGCTCCCGCCGCCCGCCTCCGGCTGGACGCCGCTGCCCTCCCGGCCGGACGGCGGCGGCCTCGACTTCGTCCGTGACGGGCTGTTCGACCCGGCCGCGCTGCGCCGGCTGCCCCCCGACCTGCCGGGCGCCGACAACGACCTGGCCGACCTGCTGGACCGCCACGTGCTGCGGGTGCTCGCCGACACCGCCGCGACCGTGTACGTCTTCGGGCAGCGCTGGCCGAGCGAGCCGCACCTGCCGGACAAGGTCTTCGGCTTCCTGCCCGGCAACGGCGTCCACGACGTGCACATGAACCAGGGCAACGCGGCGGCCCACCGGCGGGACGACGGCGTCCGGCAGGACGGCGCGCTGCTCCTGCGGATCCCGTCGCAGGACCGCTGGGTGGCGGTCTTCCTGGCCTTCCAGTCGCAGTCCTGGCACACCGACGACGTCACCGGCCACGCCCTGGACGAGGCGCCCGCCGGCCCCGCCGGCCAGCGCGAGCAGGCCCGGGCGCCGCGGATCCTGGCGGCCCTGGTCAACCCGCCGGGCCCCGACCGGCAGGCCGAGTCCGTCACCCTGGTGAACGCCTCCCCGGCCCCGGTGGACCTCGCGCACTGGCAGCTCGCCGACGCCCGGC
The DNA here is from genome assembly GCF_044740765.1 of Kitasatospora sp. NPDC088346. Classification (NCBI taxonomy): domain Bacteria; kingdom Bacillati; phylum Actinomycetota; class Actinomycetes; order Kitasatosporales; family Streptomycetaceae; genus Kitasatospora; species Kitasatospora sp. NPDC088346. The sequence goes on along the minus strand of NZ_JBIURH010000005.1, from coordinate 86,274 downwards.
GGCGACGCCTCGCGCTGCCCGCCCAGCGCCTCGAACCGGGTGCGACCCTCACCGTGGCGACCGGCGAGGGCCTGACGCTCGGCGACGGCGGCGGCCGGATCACCCTGCTCGACCCGGCCGGCCGGACCGTGCACGACGTCAGCTACACCGCGGGGCAGGCGGCCCGGGAGGGGGCGTCGATCACCTTCTGACCCCGACGGCGGGCACCCTGACCCCGACGGCCGGCGCCGGGCCGGCGCCGCCCGCCCCCGGCGCCGGCTCGCGACCGATCGAATACCGGCCGGAACGGACGTACAGTGGCCAGACACGCCGCGCGCGGTCCGACCGTCGGCCCGTGCGGCACGGGACCGGCCCGACGCGCGTCCACGCCCACCGTCCGGCCACAGGTGCAGGGCGCGCGACCGGTGCGGACGACGGAGGCGGCCGATGGCCGATCCGAAGGGCTTCCTGACCACCCCGCGAGTCCAGCGCGAACGCCGGGCCACCGGGGAACGCGTACGGGACTGGGACGAGGTGTACGTCCGGCAGCCGCTGCCCCTGGTCGGCTCCCAGGCCGGCCGCTGCATGGGCTGCGGCATCCCGTTCTGCCACAGCGGCTGCCCGCTCGGCAACCTCATCCCGGACTGGAACTTCCTGGTCTCCTGCGGCGACTGGGGCCAGGCCGCCGAGCACCTGCACGCCACCAACAACTTCCCCGAGTTCACCGGACGGCTCTGCCCCGCCCCCTGCGAGAGCGCCTGCGTGCTCGCCGTCGACGGCGGCGACGCCGTGACGATCAAGAACATCGAGGCCGCCGTCGCCGACCACGCCTGGGACCTCGGCCTGGCCGAACCCCGGCCCCCCGAGCGGCTGTCCGGCCGCACCGTCGCCGTCGTCGGCTCCGGCCCCGCCGGGCTGGCCGCCGCCCAGCAGCTCACCCGGGCCGGCCACACCGTGGTCGTCTACGAGCGCGCCGACCGGATCGGCGGGCTGCTCCGCTACGGGATCCCCTCCTTCCGCCTGGAGAAGCGCCACCTGGACCGCCGGATCGAGCAGCTCCGCGCCGAGGGCACCCGCTTCCGCACCGGCGTCGACATCGGCACCGACCTGCCGGCCGACCAGCTGCGCGCCCGGCACGACGCCGTCGTGGTCGCCGTCGGCGCCACCGCCTGCCGCGAGCTGCCGGTGCCGGGCCGGGAGCTGGCCGGGATCCACCAGGCCGTCGACTACCTCACCCTCGCCAACCGGGTGGGCGAGGGCGACCTCGACCGGCCCCCGGTCAGCGCCGCCGGCCGGCACGTCGTGATCGTCGGCGGCGGTGACACCGCCGCCGACTGTCTGGGCACCGCACTGCGGCAGCAGGCCGCGGACGTCACCCAGCTGGACATCAACCCGCGCCCCGGCGAGACCCGCTCCGACGCCGAGCCGTGGCCGGTCCACCCCAAGGTCTACCGGGTCAGCGCCTCGCACGAGGAGGCCAGGGAGTCGGCCCGGGCCGCCGACCCGCGCCGGTTCGCCGCGGTCACCCTGAGCTTCCAGGACGACGGCCGCGGCGGGGTCGGCGGCGTCCGGCTGGCGGACGCCGAGCAGGCCGGGCGCAGCCCCCGCCCGGGCACCGACCACACCCTCCCGGCCGAGCTCGTCCTGCTCGCCCTCGGCTTCCGCGGGCCCGAACCGGACAGCCGCCTGATGGCGCAGCTCGGGATCGGCCTCGACCCGGCCGGCACCCTCAGCCGGGACGCGGACTTCGCCACCACCGCCGACGGCGTCTTCGTGGCCGGCGACGCGGGCCGCGGCCAGTCGCTGATCGTCTGGGCGATCGCCGAGGGCCGCTCGGCGGCCGCCGCGGTCGACCGCTACCTGACCGGATCCACCGAGCTGCCCGCCCCGATCGGCGCCGGCGACCGCCCGGTGTCCCTGTGAGCCGCGACCGGGCCGTCACACCCGCGTAACCGGCCCGCAGCAGCCCCGACCAGCCGCACCGCTAGGCTCGGGAACACCGCCGACCAGGCCATCCGCCCGAGGAGACCCGTGCCCCGGACCGCCCGCCGCCCACCCGACTGGCTGGCGCACCCGCTGCGCTGGCAGCGCGCCCCCGTGCCCTGGCCCGCCGTGCTGCGCGGCGCCTGCGGCATGGGCCCGCTGCTCGGCGCCGGGATCGCCGCCGGCCGGCCCGCGCTGGGACTGCTCGCCGGACTGGGCGCCCTCTTCGCCGGCATCAACGACCGCCCCGGCACCCGCCGGGCGGCCCTGGTGCAGATCGGTGTCCCCGCCCTGGGCGGCGCCCTCGGCCTGCTGCTCGGCGTCGCCGCCGGCTGGTGGGCGGTGCCGGTCCTGCTGACGGTGGGTCTGCTCTCGGGGGCGGTCAGCGTCGCCGGGCCGGTCTGCTCCGCGGCCGCCCTCCAACTCCTGGTCCTCACCGCCGTCGGCGGCGGCATGGCACTCGCCCTGCCCGGCTGGGCCCGGGCCGGCGCCTTCCTGACCGGCGCCGGCTGGCTGCTCCTGCTGCGGCTCGCGCCGAGCCCCGTCCGCAGGCGGCCCCGCCACCACGGCGAACGGCTCGCCGTCGCCGCCGTCTTCGACGCGCTCGCGGACGCCCTGGAGGCAGTCGGCACCCCCGGCGCCGAGCCCGCCCGCCGCCGGCTGACCGCCGCCCTCGACCGTGCCGACCAGGCCCTGCGGCTGCACCGGCTGATCAGGATGCCCGGCCGGGACCGGCCCGAGCAGGCCGAACTCGCCGGCCGCCTGGCCGCCGCGGCCGCGCTGTGCGAGGCCGCCGTCGCCCTGCTCTGGGAGGGCGCCCGGCTGCCGGCCAGGATCTCCGCCGGCCCCCGGCGCCTCGCCGGGGCCGTCCGTGCCGGCGGCACCCCCGGAGCGCTGCCCGCCCCGCGGTCCGACACCCCCGCCCGGACCGCCTTCGACCGGGCCGTCCTCGACGCGGGCCTGGTCTTCGCCGGCGGCCCCGCCCCCGTCCGGCCGCCCGCCCCGAAGGGACCGCGCGGCGTCCACCCGGCGAGCCCGGCCGGCCGGGAGTACGGCCTGCGGGTGGCGGTCTGCGTCACCGTCAGCACGGTGGCCGCCCTGCTGCTGCACACCGAGCACTGGTACTGGCTGCCGGTCACCGCGGCCTTCCTGGTCAAGCCCGACTTCGGCCCGCTGTTCTCCCGGGTGGTCAACCGGTTCACCGGCACCGCCCTCGGCGTGCTGCTGTTCGCCGCCCTCACGGCCGCCAGCGACCGGCCGTGGCTGCCGGTCGCGACCGTGGTGCTCACCGGCGCGCTGATCCCGGTGGCGGCCCGGCACTTCGCGCTCCAGACCACCGTGGTCACGCTCACCGTGCTCGCCTTCGTCTCGGCCGCCGGCGACCGCCAGGCCGCCCCCTCCCGGCTCGCCGACACCGCTCTGGCCTGCGTGGTCGTCCTGCTCGCCGGGCACCTGCCGAGGCTCGCCGACACCCGGGCCCGGGTCGGCCACCGCTCCGCCCACGCGCTGCGCACCACCCGCCGCTACCTGGACCACGTCCTCACCGGCGCCCCCGGCCAGCAGCACCGCGCCGACCTGCGCCGCTCCGCGTACCGGGCGCTCGCCGAGGCCCGGACCGCCGCCGAGGGCGCGGCCGCGGAACTCACCACCGGCCCCGACCTGGACTGGATCCGGGTCACCACCGGCGCCGAGCGCATCGCGGACGCCGCCACCGCGTGCGCCGTCCGCATCGAGCACGGATCGCCCCGGCCCGGCGGGCCGGCGGCCCGTCAGGTCACCGCCGCGCTCGACGCCCTGGCGGACGCCCTGGACGGCCGTGACCCGGCCCCGACCGGGCCCGGGCCGTCGACCGGAGCGGCCCCCACGGACTGCCGGACCCTGGACGACATCCTCCGCGAGCTCGGGCGCATCCGGGCCCTCACCACCGAGGCGGCACCGGCCGCTCCGTGACGGCCCCTTCGCGGCGCCTCCACGGGACCGCTCCCGACACCTTCCCCACCTGCTCCGTTCACCGGGCGACCGACCGCCGCCCGGTAGACTGCCGCCCGGCGGTGCACCGGGTGCGCCGGGTGCCCGACGAGCCCCGCCCGGCAGCCGCCGCCTCCCCAGCGGTGGTCACCGGCGATCGCCCACCACCCCCGTACCGCCGCAGGGCGATCCCGGAGCCCCCTCATGCCACTGGCGCTCGTCGCCCTCGCCATCACCGCCTTCGCCATCGGCACCACCGAGTTCGCCGCGATGGGGTTGCTGCCCCAGGTCGCCGACGACCTGGAGGTGACGATCCCGCAGGCGGGCTGGCTGATCTCGCTCTACGCCGTGGGCGTCGTGATCGGTGCCCCGCTGCTCACCGCCGCCTGTGCCCGGCTGCCCCGCAAGGCCGTGCTGATCGGACTGGCCGGGCTGTTCACCGCCGGCAACCTGCTCTGCGCGCTGGCCCCGAACTTCGCGCTGCTGGCCGTCGCCCGACTGATCACCGGCCTGCCGCACGGCGCGTTCTTCGGTGCCGGGGCGGTCGCCGCCGCCGAGCTCGCCGCGCCGCACCTGCGGGCCCGCGCGGTGTCGGTGATGTTCTCCGGCCTGACGGTCGCCAACATCCTCGGCGTCCCCGCCGCGACCCTGCTCGGCCAGCACCTCGGCTGGCGCGCCGCGATGCTGGTGGTGGTCGCGATCGGCGCGCTCGGGGTGGCCGCGACGGCCCGGCTCGTCCCGCGGCTGCCCGCCCACCCGCAGGCCGGTCTGCGCACCGAGCTCTCCACCTTCCGCAGCGGCCAGCTCTGGGCGGCGCTCGCCACCGTCGTGTTCGGCTGCGCCGGGCTGTTCTCCTGCTACACCTACATCACCCCGACGCTGACCGAGGTGGCCGGCTTCGGCCGGGGATCGGTGACGCTGGTCCTCGCCCTGTTCGGGGTCGGCATGACGCTCGGCAACGCGATCGGCGGGTACGCGGCGGACCGGGCGCTGCGGCCGAGCATCTGCGCGGCCTTCCTCCTGATGGCGGGGGCGCTGGCGCTGTTCGCACTGACGGCGCACGCCCGCTGGTCGGCGGCGCTCACGGTGGTGCTGATCGGGATGTTCGGCTTCGCGACCGTGCCCACCGTGCAGACCCTGGTGCTGCAGAAGGCCCGCAAGGCGCCCACCCTGGCGTCCGCCACCGTCCAGGGCGCCTTCAACCTGGCCAACGCGCAGGGCGCCTACCTCGGGGGCGTCGCGCTCGGCGCGGGCCTCGGCTGGACCTCGCCCACCCTGGTCGGGGCCGCGCTCGCGGCCGTCGGCTGCGTCGTCGCCGCGGTCTCCTGGGCCGTCGACCGGCGTGGCTCCGCCGATCCGGCCGCGGCCGCGCCGACCGTGGCCGGTCCGGTGGTGGCCGGTCCGGCCGGGGCCGGGCCCACCGTCGCCGAGCCGGTGCCCGCCGGAGCCTGAGCCACGGCGACGGCGCGGGAGCCGGGCTCCCGCGCCGTCGCCGTGCCGGTTCAGTGGCTGAGGTAGATGCTGTCCATGAACTCGATGATCTGCCGGTCGGTCAGCAGGTTCCCCTCGCGGTGACCGCTGGCGAGGTCGGACTCGCTGATCATGCCGATCAGCTTGCCGTCGTCGATCACCGGGATCCGGCGGATCTGGTGCTGCTCCATCTTCTTCAGCACGGCTTCGATGTCGTCGTCGGCCCGTACGCAGTGCAGGTGCCCGGCCAGTTCCATGGCCTTCATCGTCATCGGGTCCTTGCCCTCGGCGAGACATCGGACCACGATGTCGCGGTCGGTGATGATGCCCTTCAGCATCTTGTCCTGGCCGCAGATGGGCAGGGCACCGACGCCCATCTCGCGCATCAGCCGGGCCGCGTCCATCAGGGTCTGGTTGCCGTCGATGCACTGGGCGCCGCTGTGCATGATGTCACGGGCAGTGATCACGTGAGGTCCTCTCCTCGTGCCGCACCGAAGTGCGGAGGGTGATGGTGTGATCACCATATGTTCCCGCGTGAATGATCGCTCGGGCGGACGGCCCGGCCCCGGGAGCGGCCCCGCGCGGCCCTCACCGTCGACGGCTCAGGCCACCCCGCACAGCCGCAGCAGTGCGGTGGTGGCGGCCGCCGCGACCACGACCACCGGGAACGGCAGCCGGCGCAGGGCCAGGACGCCGGCGACCAGCACGCCCGCCGGCCTGGCCCAGCCGGCGAATCCGTGGCCCTCGGTGAGCGTCGCGGTGGCCAGCAGGGCGACCAGCAGGACGGGGGCGGCCACCGACAGCAGCTCCTGGAGGTGGGCCGGCAGCCGCAGCCGGTCGCGGAAGGCGGGGCCGGCCAGGCGCAGGGCGAAGGTGCCGGCCGCGAGGGCGAGGACGGTGAACAGGGGCATCAGCGCGCCTCCTTGGCGGCGGTGGCGGCGGTGGCCGCGGTGCGGACGGCCGGCGCCAGGCCGATCAGGGCCAGCAGGACGGGCAGGCCCGGCGGCAGGAACGGAGTGGCCAGCAGGGCGGCTGCGGCGCCGATCAGGGCGGCGTCGCGGGTGCTGCGCCGGTCGAGCAGCGGCAGCAGCAGGGCCAGCAGGACGGCGGGGAAGGCGGCGTCCAGGCCGAGTGCGGCGGTGTCGCCGATCGCGCTGCCGGCCACGGCCCCGAGGACGACCGCGAGGTTCCAGCAGAGGAACAGGGCGATGCCGCAGAGCCAGTACACGGTGCGGCGCCGGCGCGGGTCCCGGTGCTGCAGCGCGAAGGCCGCGGACTCGTCGGTCAGCAGGTGCGCCCCGAGCATCCGCTTCCACCGGGGGGCTCCGCCCAGGACGTCGCCGACGGCGAAGCCGAGCGGGAGCAGCCGGGTGTTGAGTACCAGCCCGGTGGCGACCGCGGCGAGCGGCCCGCCGCCGGCCAGCAGCACGCCGACCGCGGCGAACTGGGAGCCGCCGGCGAAGACCAGCACGGACAGCGTGATCGGGACCCAGGCGGGCAGCCCGCCGCCCACGGAGATCGCGCCGAAGGAGGCACCGACTACCGCGTCGGCGAGGCAGACCAGGGCGATGTCGTGAAGGATGGCGCGGTCGAGCGTTCGCCATGATGAACTCATGTCCATTAGAGTGAACGCCTGGTCGGCGTTCGTCAAGCCGAACGAGTGGACGTCTGGAGCGAACGACATGGGAACCCCGTCGCCGGGTGCGGCCGAGCCGCCCCGCCTCGACCTGATCGCCCTGATCGCGGCCTCGATCCGCCGCGAGCGCACCCGGGTCGGCCTCTCGCTGACCGAGCTGGCCAAGCGGGCGGGCATCGCCAAGTCCACGCTGTCCCAGCTGGAGTCGGGCGCCGGCAACCCGAGCGTGGAGACCCTCTGGGCGCTCGGCGTCGCGCTCGGCGTCCCGTTCAGCCGGCTGGTGGACCCGCCCCGTCCGGCCGTCCGGGTGATCCGGGTCGGCGAGGGGCCGGTCACCTACTCGGAACGGGCCGACTACGCGGCGACCCTGCTGGCCTCCTGCCCGCCCAACGCCCGGCGCGACCTCTACCGGATCGAGGCGCAGCCGGGCGGCTCGCGGGTCTCCGACCCGCACATGGCCGGCACCACCGAGCACCTCGTGGTCGGCACCGGCCGGGCCCTGGTGGGCCCGGCCGAGGAGCCGGTCGAACTCGGCCCGGGGGACTACATCGCGTACCCGGGCGACGCGGCACACGTCTTCCGGGCCCTGGAGCCCGACACCACCGCGCTGATCGTGATGGAGCACGTCTGACCGGCCGGCCCGAGGGGCCGGGGGCCCGACCGTCAGTACGCCGGGGCGACCTGCTCGCCGGTGGCCGGGCGCCGTACCGTGATCGCCTCCACCGGGCACATCTCGGCGGCCTCGGCCAGCTCCGCGGAGAGCGCGGCGGCCGTGCCCTGCCGGGCCAGTGCCCGGCCGTCCGGGCCGAGCGCGAGGTCGGCCGGGGCGGTGGCCGCGCACAGGCCGGTGCCGACGCACCGCGCCCGGTCCACCGCGACCTCCAGCGGTCCGGCGGCGCTCACCAGGCGACCTCCAGCGCCAGCGGGCTGCGGGTGAGCAGGCCCTGGCGCCAGCGGATCGCCTCGACCGGCTCGGCCAGCCGCAGCCCGGGCAGCCGGCGGGCCAGGGTGTGCAGGGCGAGCTCCAGTTCCATCCGGGCCAGCCAGGCGCCCAGGCAGTGGTGCGGGCCGGCGCCGAAGGTCAGGCTCGGCGTGCCGACCGGCGCGAACAGGTCGGCGGGGCCCGCCGGGTAGACGGCCGGGTCGTGGTTGGCGGCGGTGGCGTCGGCGGCCACCACGGCGCCCGCCGGGATGGTCACCCCGCCGATCTCCACCTCCGCCAGGGTGCGGCGCAGCAGCCCGGGGGAGGTGTCGGCGTCCCCGAGCGGGATGGTCCGCAGGATCTGCTCGGTGGCCAGGGTGACCGCCTCCGGGTCGGCACCGATCCGCTGCCAGGCGGCGCGGTCCTCGCCGAGCAGGTACACCAGCGCGTTGCCGAGGGTGGTCATGGTGGTCTCGTGCCCGGCCACCACCAGTCCGCAGACCAGCGAGGTGAGCTGCTCCTCGGTCACCCCGCCGGTCTGGTCGGCGGCCCGGACCAGACTGCTGACCAGGTCGTCGCCGGGCTCCTTGCGGCGGGCGGTGACCAGCTGGTGGCCGAACCGCCCGAACTCCCGCATCGCGGTGGCGATCTCCTCGGCGGAGTACGCGGTGGCGGAGAGCGCGTGGTCGCTCCAGTGGCCGAGTCGGTCCAGGTCCAGCCCGTCCAGGTCCATCAGGCGGCTGATCACGGCGACCGGCAGCGGGCGGCTGTAGGACCCGATGATCTCGACGGGGGAGCCCGCGTCCTCCAGCCGGTCGATCAGCTCCTCGACGGCGGAGGCGACCCAGGGCCGCCAGCGGGCGATGGCGCGCGGGGTGAACGCCCGCTGGACGGTCCGGCGCACTCTCTGGTGCTCGGGGCCGTCGCTGTTCAGCATGGAGTCGGGGTCGTCCAGGATGTTCGGGGTCACCGTGATCGGCGGCGCGTCCGGGGCGTACAGCGGTGCGCGGCCGATCCGCGGGTCCGTGAGCACCTGGCGGACGTCCGCGTGCCGGGTGCAGAGCCAGACCGGGGTACCGGTCGGCAGGGCCGCCAGCCGGGGTGGGCCGGGTTCGGCGTGGCGCAGGCAGTGCAGTGGGACGAGCGGTGCCTCGGGTGCCTGGCGGTGCTCGGTGGTCATCCGTCCTCCTGGCGTCGGCCGTGCGCGAACTGCGGGGGCAGCACGCGTTTTCCGACCGTACGGGCGCAGGGCGCGGGCGGACAGGACGCGAACCGGCCATCGCGGGGCGAGGTGGCGCGAACAGCGCCCCGCGACGGCCGGCCGGTTGCGGCTGCGGCCGGGTTCGGACCGGGCTCGGTCAGACCCCGGTCTCCGCGGCCAGCCGGCCGGAGCGCACGGCGGCTTCCAACTCCGCGTGGTCCGCCTCGCTGCGGTCCGCGTAGCGCACCGAGAAGGCCGCGAGCGCCTCGTCCAGCTCCTCGCCCTTGCCGCAGTAGCCGGCGATGACGGCCGCCTCGGCGGTGTGCGCGTGGGCGCGGGCCAGCAGTGCCCCGGTGATCCGGGCGTAGTCGTCCAGCTGCGCGGGCTTCAGCGCCGCCGGGTCCACACTGCCCTTACGGTTGCGGAACTGCCGTACCTGGTACGGGAGTCCGTCCACGGTCGTCCAGCCCATCAGGACGTCGCTGACCACCTGCATGCGCTTCTGGCCGAGCACCACCCGGCGCCCCTCGTGGGTCACCGGCGTGCCCGGGTCGAAGCCGGCCCGGACCAGGTGCGGGAGCAGCACCGACGGGCGGGCCTCCTTCACCTGGAGCACCAGCGGCTCCTCGCGCCGGTCGGTCAGCAGCACCACGTACGACCGGGTGCCGACGCTGCCGGTGCCGACGATCCGGAACGCCACGTCCTGCACGCTGTAGCGGGCCAGCAGCGGGTGGAGCTCCGCCGGCACGGTCGCCAGGTAGTCGCCGAGCGAGGCCGCCACCGCGGCGGCCCGGCCGTCGGACACCTCGCTGAGCACCGGCGGCGCTGCGGTGAACCGCCAGCGGCCGTCCTCCTGGCGCACGGTGGCCTTGGCGGCGAACCGCGCGCTGGTGTTGCGCAGGGCCTTGGCCGAGACCCCGTCGAGCACCTCGCGCAGTTCGTGCGCGTCGGTGAAGTCGACCAACTGCTCGTCCGTCGCCGCGTTCCAGGCGTCCAGCGCCGGAAGCTTCGCGAGCCGCCGCATGGTCCGCCGGTACGACGCGGACGCGTCGGCCGCCGCCTCGCGGCAGACCTCCTCGCTCGCGCCCGCCTGCCGGCCGGCCAGCACCAGGCTGGCGGCGAGCCGCTTGAGGTCCCACTCCCACGGGCCGGGGACGGTCTCGTCGAAGTCGTTGATGTCCATCACCAGGTGGCCCCTGGCGTCGCCGTACAGGCCGAAGTTGGCGGCGTGGGCGTCGCCGCACAGCTGCGCCACGGGACCGGACGCCGGCGTGCCGGCCAGGTCGTACGCCATCAGCCCGGCCGAGCCGCGCAGGAAGGCGAACGGTGAGGCCGCCATCCGGCCGACCCGTATCGGGACCAGGTGCTGGAGCCGCCCGAGGTTCGCCTCCTCGACCGCGGCCACCACGCTCGGCCGGTCCGGGGCCGGGGCGAAGCCCGCGTGCGAACCCCGGGGGGTCTTCTCGCGCAGCGCCTTCCCGCGCTCCTTGCCGCTGCCCTGCGGAGGCCACGGCGCGAAGCCCGACGCCGCGAGCCTCCGCTCGGCTCTCGCCGCCGGTTCCCCGCCGTCCACCCTGTGCTCGCGCATCCCCACCACCGGACTCCGTTCCGCTTCCATGCCCTCAGCTGACGTTCCCGCAGGCCCTGCCGGTTCCCGCAGCGTCGAACCGTACCGCCCCACCCGCCCGCCGGGCCCACCGCCACCCCCGGCGGCTGTGACAGCATGGCCGCATGGCTCACGACATCCGCGCCCTCGACGAGGGCTACCTCGCGTTCTGGCGCGAGCGCCTCCTGTGCACCCTGACCACGCTGCGCCCGGACGGCACCCCGCACGTCGTGCCGGTCGGCGCCACCTTCGACCCGGCCACCGGCATCGCCCGGGTGATCACCAACCGGGCCAGCCACAAGGCGCGGAACGTGCGCGCGGCCGGTGAGGGCGGCATGCGGGTGGCGATCTGCCAGGTGGACTGGGCGCGTTGGGCCACTCTGGAGGGGATCGCGGTGGTCCGCGAGGACGCCGAGGCGGTCGCCGAGGGGGTCCGCCGCTACACCGAGCGGTACCGGGAGCCCCGGGTGAACCCGGACCGCGTGGTGATCGAGATCACCGTCGACCGGGCGCTCGGCCGGGCCTGAGGCGGGCCGGCTCCCCGTCACAACGGGCCGGGGCGGATCGGCCCGGCGGACGGGTGGCCGTCAGCGGACGATGCCGGCCGCCCGGGCCAGCCGGATCCAGTCGGGGAACTCCTTCATCAGCCGGTCGTAGACGTCGGGGTTGGAGCGCGCCCGCGGGTTCTGGCCCGCGCCGAAGTAGCCGGCGTTGTCGATGGTCCGCCCGCCGAGGGTGTCCAGGCTGCGCAGGAACCGCAGGTGACGGCTGTGGCCGAAGCCGACGAACTGCCAGAAGATCGGCAGCGAGCTGGACCGGCGCAGGAGTTCGCGGGTCGCCCGGCGGTCGAAGGGCTCGCCGTCGGTCTGGAAGATGACGAAGGCCGGATCGGTGGCCCCGCTGCCCTCGTAGTGGTCGATCACGGCCTGCATCGCGGGCGCGAAGCGGGTGCCGCCCCACTCCAGCCGCTCGTGCAGCCGGTCGATCCGGCCCTGGTAGGCGTCCAGGGACAGGTCGGCGACCAGCAGGACGCCGTTGGCGAAGAACACGACGGGGACGGTGCCGTCGTCGTCCAGGTTGGCCGACAGGCCGAGCGCCTGCTCGGCGAGGTGCTGCATGGTGCCGTTCTCGTAGAACCAGGTCATGCTCGCGGAGTGGTCGAGCACCAGGTAGACGGCGGCCCGCAACGGGCCCAGGCCGGTCTTGGCCAGCGAGACGCCGGCCGCCTTGTAGAGGTCGACCAGGCCCGGCGCGGTCCGCCGCACCTTGTCGAGGCTGATGGCGGGTGCGGCCGCGGGCGCCGTCGGGGGCGCTGAGGCGGGTGCGGGGAGCACCGGCGGCTCGGCCGGCCGCACGGGCCGTGCCGTCTGCGGCGCCTGCACCGCCTGCACCGGCGGTTCGACGGGCGCCGGTTCCTCGTCGACCTCCAGCCCGTACGCGGTGGCCATGCCGGCCGCCCCCGAAGCCCAGCCCTGGCCGACCGCCCGGACCTTCCAGCCGTCGCCCCGCCGGTAGAACTCGACCAGTACGACGCAGGTCTCGCCGTCGGACAGCCCCGGCAGCGGGAACTCGATCACGTCCGCCCCGCCGCGCACCGCCGTGCCGACCGCGGTCGCCGGGCCGAACGCGGCGGCGGCCGCGACGACGACCCGCGCGACCGATCCCGGCAGCCGGCGCAGGTCCGCGGTGACCGTGTCGCCGGCCACCGCGATCCCGTCCTGCGCGGGGTGGTTGTAGAAGACCAGGTCGTGATCGCCCCGGACCCTTCCGTCCTTGCCGAGCAGCACCGCGAACAGGTCGAAGGCGGGTCCCGCGACCGTGACCACCACCCGGCAGTCCCCGGAGGGCAGTTGGGCGTTGGCCCCCTTGGCGAGCACGACGGTCACAGGGCATCTCCGGTGGACGGACGGACGGGCGAACGGGCGGGGCGGCGGGCGGCCGAGGCACAGCATTCTCCCCGCTCCCGGCCGGCCGCGCCGGACGGTCGCCGTAACCGTCGAGCCCCCGGAGGGGGACCGGCCGCGCTGCCGGTCCCCGGGGCCGCCCCGGTCAGTTGACCGCGACCGCCGACCAGGCCGCCGCCACCGCCGCGTACTCGGCGCTGCCCGCGCCGTACAGGTCGGTGGCCGCCTTGAGGGTGGCGGTCCGGGCGCCCGCGTAGTTGGTGGTGGAGGTCATGTACGTGCTCAGCGCCCGGTACCAGACCTTGCCGAGCTTGTCCCGGCCGATGCCGCCGACGGTGGAGTTGTTGCAGGTGGGGCTGTTGTAGTTCACCCCGTTGATGACCTTGGCGCCGCTGCCCTCGGCGAGCAGGTACGCGAAGTGGTTGGCCACGCCCGAGGAGTAGTGCACGTCGAGGTTGCCGACCCCCGAACTCCAGCAGTCGGCGGACTTGGTGTCCTTGGAGGGCTGGTCCATGAAGCGCAGTGCGGCCTTGCCGAAGCCGGGCTTCACGATCTCCTCGCCGATCAGGTAGTCGCCCGGGTCGGAGGGGTTGGCCGCGTACCACTCGACCAGGGTGCCCATGATGTCGGAGGTGGCCTCGTTCAGGCCGCCGGACTCGCCCGAGTAGTTGAGCCTGGCGGTGCGCGAGGTGACGCCGTGGGACATCTCGTGCCCGGCGACGTCCAGCGCGACCAGCGGGCCGAAGATGGTGCCGTCCCCGTCGCCGTACGTCATGCAGAAGCAACTGTCCTGCCAGAAGGCGTTGTTGTAGTTGCTCCCGTAGTGCACCCGGTTGTACGAGCCCTTGCCGTCGCCGGCGATCCCGCTGCGGCCGTGGACGTTCTTGTAGTAGTCCCAGGTGGTGTTGGTGCCGTACTGCGCGTCGACGGCGGCGGTGGCACGGTCCGCGGAGGTGCCGGTGCCCCAGTGGTTGTCGGCGTCGGTGAACAGGGTGGCGGGGGCCCGGCTGAGGCAGATCGAGCCGAAGCACAGGTCGGTCTTGTTGGCGGCGTCGCCGGTGTAGGTGTTGCCGCGGGTCGGGTCCTTGAGCTGGTAGGTGCTGCCGGAGACGGTCGACTCCAGCGGCACCGTGCCGCTGTAGAGCGAGGCGCCGTCGCCGGCGGCGGTCTCCAGGGCGTCCCAGGAGGTGATCGACCGGCCGGTGGTGGCGTCGGTCAGCACGGTGCGGGCCACCGGGTTGCCCAGGTAGTCGAGGCCGGCGGCGGTGGTCTGCCAGGCCAGCCGGGGCGTGCCGTGCCCGGCGTCGACCACCAGCTGCGGGGCCGCCGACGCCGGTGCGGCGGCGGCCGGTGCGGCGTTCGCCTCGCGCAGCGCCGCGCCCGCCTGCTCGGCGGCGACCTCGGCGCCGACGGCCGGGGTGGTGCTGCGCACCGTGAGCGCGGCGGTGCTGGCCCGGTCCGCGCCGCGGTAGGCGCCGTTCGGCGCGAGGTGCACGACCACGTCGCCGCCGAGCACGGGGAGGCCGGCGAAGCTGCGGTCGTACCGGACGTGCTGGCTGCCGTCGGCGTCGATCACCACGTCCCGGACGGCACGCGACTGCCGGTCGGTGACGCCGAGTTCGCCCGCGTGGGCGGTGAGCGCGGCCTCGGCGCGGGAGACGGCGGTGGCCGGGGTCGGCCGGCCCGCACGCTCGGCGGCGGGCGCGGCCTGTGCCGTGACGGCGAGCAGGGTGCCGGCCGCGAGGGCGACGGTGGTGGCGAGGGCGGTGGTGCGGGTCCTGATGAGCATCGGGCTCCTCGGGTGCGTGGGGGGAGTCCGGGGGCCGGGCGGGCAGCAGCGCGCACCGGGTCCCGGGAGGGGGTGGCGCTGTACCTGAGGGCGCGCGGGGCCGTGAGCCGGCGGGTCGCACGGGGAGTGACGCTTTTTTACATGTTCAGGACAGGATCCGTCCAGGGGGCCTCGTACGGTGCGAGGATGACGCGGCGGCCGGGAAACGCACCGCTCTCCGGCGCGAGATCAAGCACGGGCTCCGGGATCACTCCGCCCCCCCCGTGAACCGGCAGGCCCACCAGTGCGTCTCGGCCGACGGCCCGACCCTGCTCCACCTGGAGGAGTTCTGCCGAGCCGCCGACTCACCGCACGCCGGGCCGGGCCGCCGCCCGGTACTGCGAGGGCGCGCAGCCGTACGCGGCCCTGAACCGGTGGGCCAGGTGCGCGTGGTCGGTGAATCCGGCCGACGCGGCCACCTCGGCGAGCGGCAGCGACGTCCGGCTGATCAGCTGGGCCGCCACCCCGAGCCGGACCGCCAGCAGCTCGGCCTGGAAGCCGGTGCCCGCCCGGGCGAGCTCGCGCTGCAGCGAGCGCGACGAGCAGCCGAGCCGCTCGGCCGCCTGGGCCAGCCGCCAGGCCCGGCCGGGGTCCTGGGCGATCCACCCGCGGACCGCCGTCGCCGGACCGACCTCCGCGACCGGCGCGCCCCGGGTCCAGAGCAGCCGCCAGCCCACCACCGGGACCGGCGGACGGGTGCGGGCCGCGGCCGGCGGCAGGTCGCCGCCGTCGGCGGACAGCAGCCGGACCTCCGGGGGCCGCCCGACCACCGCCGCCGCGCCCGCCGCGTACAGCGCGCAGACGAACAGTGACTCCGGCAGCTGCGGCGCGCCGCCGAACCGGCCCGTGTGCCGGACGGTCAGCCCCCGGTCGTCGAGCACCGCGCCGGTCCGGTGGCCGACGTGGAACCAGGGCTCCACCAGGGCCGCCCGGGCGGTCAGTTCGGCGAGGCCGTCGGCGGTCGCGAGCTCGGCCAGCGGCGGTGGGGCGTCCGCGAGCAGCCGCTCGGCCGCGCCCGTCAGAGCGGCCGGCCCCGCGGCCCAGAGCTCGCCCAGCAGCCGGGCGTGCAGCCGCTCCGGCACCGGGGCGCCCCGGTCGAGCAGCCGTTCGGCCTCGGTGCCGGCCGCGGACCGGCCGCCCGGCCGCCCCGGCGCCGACAGCACGGCGCGGACCATCGCCGGGTGAACGCTCCGGCCCCGGTCGGTGCTGTCTCGCCGCATGGCGTGATCGTACAAGCGCACCGCACCCGAGCCCCGCCACCATCGGACGCGTGGACTTCAACGCACGACGCACCCTCATCACCGGCGGTACCGCCGGAGTCGGCCTGGCCCTCGCCACCGCCCTGACCGCCCGCGGCGCCCGGGTCGCCGTCTGCGGCCGCAGCGCCGACCCCACCCGCAGCGCCGGCGCCTCCGGTCGCGGCCCGCTGGAGATCGCGGCCGACCTGGCGGTACCCGGCGAGGCCGCCCGGGTCGTCGCCGAGGCCGCCGATCGGCTCGGCGGCCTCGACCTGGTCATCGCCAACGCCGGTGTCCAGTACCCGAGTCCGCTCACCGCGGGACCCGGGCCGCAGGTGCTGGACCGGGCCCGTACGGAGATCGAGGTCAACCTCGCCTCGGTGGTCGAACTGGCCGCCGCCTGCTGGCCGCACCTCGCGGCCTCCCCGCGGGCCGCCTTCGTGGCGGTCGGCTCCGGCCTCGGCTACGTGCCCAAGCGCAGCGCGCCGGTCTACTGCGCGACCAAGGCGGGCCTGCGCGTCCTGCTGGAGGCGCTGCGCCACCAGGCCGCCGTCGAGACCCCCGGTGTCCTGGTGCAGGAGGTGGTCCTGCCGCTGGTGGACACCGCGATGACCGCCGGCCGTGAGGGGCCGGCCCGCAAGCTCAGTCCGGAGCAGGCCGCCGAGGCCGTCCTGAACGGGATCCGGCGCGGTCGCCCGGTCGTGCCGGTCGGCGCGGCCCGGCCGCTGCTCGCCCTGCTGCGGGTGGCTCCCGGTGTGGCCCGGCGGATCCTGCGCGACGGCTGAACGGGCCGGCGCCGGAGCCGGTGCTGCCGCACCCGATGCCGCCGAACGGGCCGCCGCCGCACCGGCCTTCGGCCGAATCGGGGGTGCGGCGGCCGGCCCCGCGGTGTTGGATGGACGGATGACGGATGCCGCCCTCGCTCGCCTGCACCACGCCGTACGACGGACCCGGGAGCTCACGGCGGGCCGGGCCGCCACCGGCCTGGGCCACCAGGCCGCCGACGACACCCTCGGGACCTTCGCCACCGACGGCGCGCACGGATTCGACCCGCTCCCGCTGCTGGGCGCCCTGCACCGGGCGGGCGCCCGGGCGGTGGTGATCGGGCAGGTGGCCGGAATCCTGCACGGCTCCACCGAGCTCACCGGTGACCTGGACCTGCTCTGGGACGGGGACGCCGCGCAGGCGGACGCGTTCGCCACGGCGTTCGCCGAGGTCGGCGCCCGGGTCCACGACGAGGACGGGGTCGAACTGCCCACCGGCGCGGACGCCTTCCGGCTGCGCAAGCTCGACTTCTCCTCGCCCGCCGCGGGCGGTGACTGCTGCACCACGCGCCTGCCCTGGGGGATCCTGCCGGTCGAGGACTTCCTCGCCCGCGCGCTGACCGCGACCGCCCCCGACGGCACCCGGGTCCACTACCTCCGCCGCGAGGACCTGATCCTGATGCGCCGGGCGATCGGCCGTCCCAAGGACCTGCGGCGCGCTGCGGAGCTGGAACGGCTGTGACCGGTGTGGGGCGCGGCACGCGGTGGCCCCCTTGTGCCGCTGTCCGACGGCCCGTTAACTCGCAGTGCCAGTAGACGGGGTGCCCGCGCGCAGGGCGGGGGCCCGACCGGAGGAGAGGACCACGTCCGTGGTGCAGCAGCACACCGACCAGTACATCGACGGGGCCTGGCGGCCCTCGCTCGCCGAGGCGCGGATCGAGGTGCTCAACCCGGCCACCGAGGAGCTGGTGGCCACCGTCCCGGCCGGTGGCGCGGCGGACGTCGACGCCGCCGTCGCGGCGGCCCGGGCGGCGGCCCGGAGCTGGGGCCGGACCACCAGGGAGGAGCGGCTGGCGCCGCTGGGCCGGCTGTGCGACGGGCTGGCCGCCCGCCGTCAGGAGATCGCCGAGACGGTGGTCGCGGAGCTGGGCAGCCCGATCAGGTTCGCCACCGCCGTGCAGGCCACGCTGCCGCTCACGGTGGCCCGTTCCTACCTGGACGTCCTCGCCAAGTACGAGTTCGAGGAGCAGGTCGGCAACTCCACGGTGTACGCCGAGCCGGCCGGTGTGGTGGCGGCCGTGACGCCGTGGAACTACCCGCTGCACCAGATCGTCGCCAAGGTGGTGCCCGCCCTCGCGGCCGGCTGCACCGTCGTCCTCAAGCCCGCCGAGTACACCCCGCTGGTGGCCCGGCTGTTCGCCGAGCTGGTGCACGACGCGGGCTTCCCGCCCGGGGTGTTCAACCTGGTCACCGGCGTCGGCACCGAGGCCGGCGCGGCGCTCGTCGAGCACCCGGACGTCGACCTGGTGTCGTTCACCGGGTCGACCGCCGTCGGCCGGGCGATCGGCGCCGCGGCCGGCCGTGGCGTCAAGCGGGTCGCCCTGGAGCTCGGCGGCAAGTCCGCCAACGTCGTCCTGCCCGGCGCCGACCTGGCCCGCGCGGTGAAGGCGAACGTCGCTAACGTCCTCGCCAACTCCGGCCAGACCTGCACCGCCTGGACCAGGCTGCTGGTCCACCGGGACCAGTACGAGGAGGCCGTCGCGATCGCGGCCGAGGCCGCCGCCGGGTACCTGCCGGGCGACCCGACCCTCCCCACCACCCGCCTCGGTCCGGTGGCGAGCGCGAGCCAGCGCGATCGCGTCCGGGCCTACATCACCGGTGCGGTGGCGCAGGGCGCCCGCCTGGTCGCGGGCGGCGCGCAGGCGCCGGAGGGCCTGGAGCGCGGGTACTACGTCCGGGCGACGGTGCTGGCCGACGTCACACCCGGGATGACGGTGGCGCAGGAGGAGGTGTTCGGGCCGGTGCTCTCGATCCTCGCCTACCGCGACGAGGAAGAGGCCCTGGAGATCGCCAACGGGACCGACTACGGCCTGGCCGGCGGCGTCTGGGCCGCCGACAGCGAGACCGCCGCCGCCTTCGCCCGCCGGATGGACACCGGGCAGGTGGACATCAACGGCGCCCGGTTCAACCCGGCGGCCCCGTTCGGCGGCTACAAGTCCTCGGGGGTCGGCCGCGAGCTCGGCCGGCACGGGCTCGCCGAGTTCCTCCAGACGAAGTCGCTGCAGTTCTGAGTTCTGAGCAGGTCGCGCGGCGCGGCCCCGGCAGGTCCCGGGCCGCGCCGCGCGCGTGCGTCGCCGCAGCTCGCGGCCGCGAGAGCGCTTCACGCGTAGAGTCCGCCGGGAGTCCGCCGGCCGCCCCGGGGACCGGCCGGCCGGACCGTCGGTTCCGACGTCCGGCGCCCGGGCGGGCGGTGCGCCGTTGGTGGATAACCACAGTTCGACAAGGCGCTGGCGGAGGTCGCCGCCGGCACGGCCGCCGCCGACCTGAACGACTACCCGGTGGCCGAGTACAACACCAAGTCCCCCGACCGCGGCGGCAGGTTCCAGCCGGCCGGCGGCTACCTCCAGCCCGGCCCGTACGGCATCACGCTGAACAAGGCCGGTACCGGGCTGCAGTACGCCCTGGCCAAGGCGCTCGAACAGTTGATCCGCAACGGCGAGTACGACAGGCTGCTCGCCAAGTGGAACGTCCAGACCGGTGCCGTCACCAGCGCGGTCCTCAACGGCGGCCTGTAGGGCCTGTCCGGCCGACGGTGGCCGGGGCGACCGGGCGGGAGCAGCTCAGGACTCGGGCAGGGCGTCCAGGTAGACCCAGCGGCCCTCGTACCGGCGGAAGCGGCTGTTCTCCTCCATCGAACCCGTCTCGCCCCGGTCCGTGAAGTGCGCACGGAACGACACGGTGCCCTCGACGTGGAACGCCCCGCCGTCGGTCCGGCCCAGGATCTCCAGACGCACCCACCGGAGCCGGCCGTCCAGCTCGACCTCCGGCGGCCGGGTCTCCGGATCCCAGCTGCGCATCAGGTAGGCGGCGTCGTGGACGGCGAAGGCGCTGAACCGCGACCTCATCAGCTGTTCGGCCGTCACCGCCTCGGCCTCGCCGCGGTGCAGCCGCCCGCAGCACTCGCGGTACGCCGCGGGCAGCCCGCACGGGCAGGGCGAGGCCCCGGTGACCGGTGCGGGCCCGGGCCGGGCGGGGGTCTTCGGGCGCTTGGCGGTACGTCGACTCATGCCCGCCATTGTCCCGGACGCGGGGAGCCCGTCCGTCCACGTCGGGCCCGCAGGGGTCGCGCGCCGCCGGCGTCCGGCGCTCAGCCCTCGAGGGCCAGCCGCAGCCCGAAGCCGGCGATCACCGTGCCGGTGACCCGGTCCAGCGTGCGGCGCGCGGACGGCCGCCGCAGCCAGCCGGACAGCGCCTGCGCGAAGCCGACCAGCACCGCCGACCAGAGCAGGCCGAGCAGGATGTGGACGCAGGTGAGCAGCACACCCGTGGTGAGGTGCGGCGCGCCCGCCGGGATGAACTGCGGCAGCACGGCGACGTAGAACACCCCCACCTTGGGGTTGAGCAGGTTGGTCAGCGTGCCCCGCCGCCAGCCGTCGCCGACCCGGCCCCGCCCGGTCAGCAGCTCGGCGTCGTCCGGAACGGGACCGGGCCGGTGGCGCCAGGTGTCGTACAGCATCCGCGCGCCCATCCACAGCAGGTACCCGGCTCCGGCCCAGCGCAGCGCCTCGTACGCCAGGTGGGAGGCGGTCAGCAGCGCGGTGACGCCGAGGGAGGTGAGGGTGCCCCAGATCAGCGTGCCGGTCTGGATGCCCAGCACCACGCCCCAGGCCTGCCGCCGCCGGCCGAGCGCGGCCGTGCGCAGGATCAGCGCGGTGTCCAGACCGGGGGTGAGCGTGAGGAGTCCGACGACCAGGGTGAAGGACCACAGTGCGGTGCCGAGTGCCATGGGGCACAACACTAGCGTTCGGGTCGGTCGGCGGGGCGGCCCCCCGTGTGGCATCCCGGGCCGGTGCGGGTGCTCCGCGCAGTATGGGGTGGTGTCCCCCTTCAACCTGAGCTCGGCCTTCATCACCTTCTTCGCCGTGGTCGGCCCGCCGAAGGTGCTGCTCTCCTTCGCCCACGTGGCCAAGGAGCGCACCCCTCAGGAGCTGATCCGGGTCGCGGCGGTCAGTTCGGCCATCGCCGCGGTGCTCGGCGTGGTCGTGGCGTACTCCTCGGACTTCCTCACCGACTTCTTCCACATCGGCGACGAGTCGCTGAAGCTCGCGGGCGGTCTGATCTTCACCGTCTACGCGATCGCCCTGGTCCTCGGACTGCACCTGGGTGCCTCGCAGGACGGCGGGGCGCTGCCGAACCAGCTCGCCGAGGGCGTCCGCGAACTGCTGCTGCCGTTCGTGGCGAGCCCGCTCGCCATGACCGCGGTGCTGGTCGAGACCATCGGTGAGAACGGTTGGGGCTGGAACACCACCATCGCCGTCGCCTACACCGCCGTGGTCGCGATCGACCTGGTCTGTGTGATCCTGCTCGCCCCGGTGCTGGGCCGCACCCACCAGACCTCGCTGGAGGTCCTCTCCCGGCTGCTCGGCCTGCTGCTCGCCGCGGTCGGCGTGGAGCTGTTCCTGGCCGGCCTGGTCAGTCTCGGCGTCCCGATCGGCGAAGCCCACTGAGCCGACGCGGCGGTCGCCCGGCGTGGGTGGCCCGGGCGGGGTGGCCGCCTCCGGGGGCCGGAGGCGGCGGGGTGGGCGGTCAGTTCACGGATCTGGTGATGACGTCGTCGTACGCACTGTCGTCGAGGAGCCCGGTGTCGGGGTCGACGGGGGTGGCGCCGACGTGGTCCTCGACCGATCCGTCCGGCCCGGAGCCGCGGTCCGAGACCTGGAGGTGACGGCCGTGTGTATACGTCTTGATCTCGCTGGGAGCGGTGTCAGGTGTCATGACCCCATGCTGCCGCCGACTGCTCGAAGAGCGCTGGTCCCGGGCCGGATACTCGGCCGTCCGGGTGTACGGGGACGCCGCGGCCCGGCCGCGCGGGGGTGGTGGTCGGCCGGATCCGCCCGGGGAGGCGGACCCGGCCGGCCGGATCACGCTGGGCAGGTGCCCGTGTTCCAGTCGACGGTCGCGGCGGCCTGCGAGTAGCGCCACTGCGGCGCCAGCAGGTCGCGGTCCAGCTGGGCGGCGGCGGTCCGGTCCTCGACGATGTAGCCGAAGTCCTGCAGCCAGGCCGGGTAGAGGTTCTTGGAGCCGATGTAGAAGGCGGAGCCGTCCACCGAGACCAGCTTGTGGTGCAGGGCGTAGGGGTGGCCGTCGGCCCAGGTGGCGGCGGAGGAGGAACGGAACGGGGCCAGCTGGAGGTTCTGGCACATCACGGCGCGGGCCTTCGCCGCGTCACCGCCGTTGAGCGCGGTGAGCCGGGACTTGAGGGTGTCGCTGACCTCGGCGAGCGACTTGATCTGCGAGTAGCCGCCGCTGCCGACGGTGCCCCGGTTGGCCGGGTCGCTGACCACGATGCGGACCTTGACGCCGGCCGCGAGCTTCCCGGCCAGCAGGTCGTACAGCCGGATGTCGTAGCGGGGCAGCGGCGGGCAGGTGCCGTTGACGTCCTGCTGGGAGATCTCGATGTGGCTGTCGGCGCCGGCGATCAGCGCGCGCAGCGCATTCTCCTCGGGGTTGACCGTCTCGTAGTCCCGGTCGGCGTTGGTGTTGTCGTGCAGGTTGACCGGACCGCACTTGGTGTCGGGGGCGGTCGCCGGAGCGGGGCGGTAGGCCGAGGACGGGTCCTTGTCCTTGATGCCGACGCCCAGGCCGCCGACGGCGATGACCGGCACGTTGCCGGTGGCCGGGACGGTGGCGGGGTTGAGCTCCCGCTCCAGCGACGGCCGGCAGGCGGCGCCGTTGGAGGACGCGAACCAGGCGTTGGCGAACACGCCGGTGTTCTGGCAGGTCCAGCCCCAGAGGGTGTCCAGGTAGCGGCCCGCGGAGGCGGCGGCGGGGCCGTTCAGCGCGAGGTCGACGTCGGTCACCGGGTGCTTGGTGTCGAGGTAGTCGTCCTTCCACCCGTTGATGCCGCCGGTGATGACGCTGCGCCCGTCCACCAGCACGATCTTGGAGTGGTTCCAGGAGAAGGCCGTCCGGGAGGTGGTCATGGAGGCCACGGTCAGGGTGACGCCGCCGGCGGCGCTGCCGAGCTTGGCGACGAGCTCGTCGCGGTAGCTGGAGGGGAGCACGTTGGCGTTGTAGAGCGGGGCCGCGCCGACCAGGATGCGGACCTGGAGACGGTTGCCGGCCGCGACGGAGGCCTTGAGCCCGGCCACCACCGCCTCCTCGAAGCCGCCGTTGGGGAAGGGGGCGAGGGTGGAGATGTCGACGGTGCGGGTGGCCCCGGCGATGTCGGCGGTCATCCGGTCGAGGAGCTTGCGGGTGCCGGGCCGGTCGGTGCAGGCGGCGTCGCCCCAGCAGCCGGGGGTCTGCAGCAGCCAGCCGGCCGGGTCGTCGGCCGGGGTGGTGAAGCTGTTGCCCTCGGTCCGCTGCCAGACCGATCCCTCCAGGCCGGGGGAGACCTGACGCAGGGTCTGCTCGATCGCGTCCAGGTGCGGGGTCGCGCCGGTGCCGGCCGCGGGGGCCGCGAGGGCGGGCGCGGCCGGCAGCGCGGAGAGCAGTGCGGTGAGGGCGGATACGGCCACCGCGGAGCGGGTGAGACGGCCGGGGCGGCTGGTCCGGTGAGGGATCACTGGGCGTTCCTTCAAGGAATGGTCGGGGTTCACCTGCGGGACGGCATGAGATTACCCGAAAGTAATATGACGCCAGATCAGGCCACTGCAATGCGCCAACCTGCGGCCGTGAAGCCGATCACAGGATCCGCCCGTCGGCCGAAGATCTTTCGGGATTCCCGGTCGCGCGACGAAGGATCTTTAGGTGGGTGGCGCATGTGGCCACAGAAACTGTGGTTCCTTGACTGGTTCAAGGTGCAACATCGAGCGCGCGGTGTCCGGAAAGTCGATCATCCGTCCGACCCCCGCCGATCGGCCGTTCCGGATCCTCTGGTGATCTTGAAAGCATGAGGCGGCGGTGTGGCGACCGCTCACTCATTCCTCACTTCTCACTCAGGGGGTACTCAGCCATGTCCGAAAACAGGCCCAACGCGACCGAACTGACCCGGCGCCGGATGCTGCAGGGCGCGGGCGTCGCGCTGACCGCGGCCGTCGGCGTCGTCGTCCTCGGGGCCACCGGCCCCGGCGACAGCGCGGCCGTGGCCGCCGACCCGGGCGCCGGGGACCGCTTCGACGAGCAGTACCGCGGCCGCCGGATCCAGGGCGGCCCGACCGCCGGCACCGGGCACCACCACCACGACGTCGGCTACCAGGTCCGGATCGACGGCCAGGAGCTGCACATGATGCGCAACGCCGACGGCACCTGGATCAGCGTCATCAACCACTACCAGACCCACCAGACCCCGCGGGCGCTCGCCCGGGCCGCCGTCGACGACCTGCAGGGCGCCCAGCTCGTCCCGCTCGCCCTCGGCTGACCTGCCACCGACCCCACCACCCTGGACCGAACCGGAGGACGACCCATGGCGATACGCAAGAACCAGGCGACCCTGACCGCAGCCGAGAAGCGCGACTTCGTCGACGCCGTGCTGGAGCTCAAGCGGCTGGGCCGCTACGACGCCTACGTCAGCACGCACAACCAGTTCATCATCTCGGACACCGACCGCGGCGAGCGCACCGGCCACCGCTCGCCGTCCTTCCTGCCCTGGCACCGGCGCTACCTGCTGCAGTTCGAGCGCGACCTGCAGAGCATCAACCCCGCCGTCAACCTGCCCTACTGGGACTGGACCGCCGACCGCACCACCACCGCGAGCCTGTGGGGCTCGGACCTGATGGGCGGCAACGGCCGCTCCCGTGACGGCCAGGTCACCACCGGCCCGTTCGCCGGCGGCACCGGCCGCTGGACGCTCTCCGTGCGGCCCGACAGCCGCGACTTCCTGCGCCGGGCCCTCGGCGCCGGCGTCGCCCAGCTGCCGACCCGCAGCGAGGTCGAGTCGGTGCTCAACGTCGCCGTCTACGACGCCGCCCCCTGGAACAGCTCCTCGGACGGCTTCCGCAACCAGCTGGAGGGCTGGCGCGGCGTCAACCTGCACAACCGGGTGCACGTCTGGGTCGGCGGCATGATGAGCACCGGCATGTCGCCGAACGATCCGGTGTTCTGGCTGCACCACTGTTTCATCGACAAACTCTGGTCGGAGTGGCAGCGCCGCCACCCCACCCAGAGCTACCTGCCGACCGGCGGGACCCCGGACGTCATCGACCTCAACGACAGCATGAAGCCGTGGAACGACACCACCCCGGCGGACATGCTCGACCACAGCGGGCTTTACACGTACGACACCGGCTTCTAGCCCCTCAGCCGGCCGGGCCGACCGGTCGTCCTGCGTGACCGGACCGGTCGCCCGTCCCGCCGTCCCGCCGTCCCGCCGTCCCGCCGTCCCGCCCGTCCAGGCCGGCACCCGGTGCCCGCGCTCCGCCGCGGGCACCGGGTGCCGGCCGTCTCCGGCGCGCGCCGGGCGCCCGGCCGGGTACGCTCCGGGCCGCCCGGGCGCGGCCGACGGGCAAGGTCCGCGCCGCTGTGCTTGGCTCGACGGGGTGGACGGACCCGCCGGCCGGGGCCCGGCCCCTGGGTGTCGGCGGCCTCCGCCCCGCACCCCAGGTGACCGACCAGGAAGGCCCCATGGAAACCGACGCTCTGACCGTCTCCGTCCTCCGCGACCTCCGGGCGCCGCGGCCCTATCCGGCGGTGTCCCTCACCCTGCCCACCCACCGTCGCGAACCCGACAACGCCCAGGACGCGGTGCGGCTGCGGAACGTGCTGGCCGAGGCGGTCCGCCGGATCGAGGAGGACCCGCAGGTCTCCCGGCAGGACCGGATCGACCTCAAGGCCCGGCTGGAGCGTGCCGCGGGTGAGGTGGACCTGCGCCACTCGCTGGACGGGCTGGTCATCCTGGCGACCACCAGGGACCACCAGCTCTGGTCACTGGCCCGGCCGGTGCCCGAGCGGGTGGTGCTGAGCGACACCTACCTCACCCGGAACCTGGTGGCGGCCAAGGCCCAGGCCCGCCCGTACTGGGTGCTGGCGGTCGCCGCCGACCGCGCCACCCTGTGGAGCGGGGTCGGCGAGTCGCTCCGGGAGGACCGCACGCACGGCTTCCCGCTGGAGCCCGAGCCGCTGGACTTCGACCCGGAGCGCCAGGAGCGGGTCGGGGACCAGCCCAGTACCTTCAGCGACGAGGAGACCCGGCGGTTCCTGCGGACCGTCGACACCGCGCTGGCCGCCGTGCTGGCCGCCGAGCCCCGGCCGTTCCGCCTGGTCGGCCTCGCCCAGGCCGTCAGCCTGCTGGAGGAGGTCGGCACCGCGGTCGCCGGCGCCTCGGCCACCGTCCGCAAGGGCGGCCTGGTGGACGGGCCGGCGCGGGTGCTGCTCCAGGAACTGGCGCCGACGGCCGAGGCCCTGCGGTCGGAGCAGCGGCTGCGGGTCGGCAAGCTGTTCGACGAGGCGCGCGGCCGCAGGCTCTTCGCGGCCGGCCTGGACGAGGTGTGGGAGGCGGTCCGCGAGGGCCGGGTCGAACTGGTCGCGGTGGAGGAGCAGTTCCAGGCCACCGTTCGGCTGGCGGACGGGCACCTCGCCCCGGTGCAGGGCGAGCCGGGCCCGGGGTCCTGGGAGCAGGGGGTGCGCGAGGACATCGTCGACGAGCTG
This sequence comes from Kitasatospora sp. NPDC088346, assembly GCF_044740765.1. NCBI lineage: Bacteria > Bacillati > Actinomycetota > Actinomycetes > Kitasatosporales > Streptomycetaceae > Kitasatospora > Kitasatospora sp. NPDC088346. The sequence continues at coordinate 59,968 of NZ_JBIURH010000005.1, read as the reverse complement.
GTCGAGGCCGCGCTGGACAGCCGGTCCGAGGTGGTCTTCCTGCCGGCCGACAGCCTCGCCCAGCACGACCGGATCGCCGCGGTGCTGCGGTACTGACCCGCCGCCCGACGGGCCGCCCCGGACCGGGTCGACGGTCCGGGGCGGCCCGTCGTCAGTTCCCGGCGCCGAGCGCGTACAGCCCCGGCAGGTTGACCACGACGGCCTCCTGGGTGGAGCGGGCGATCACCACCACGGCCTCCTCGTCCGGGTCCGGGTTCTCCTCGCGGTGCGGGACGAACGGCGGGACGAAGACGTAGTCGCCCGGCCCGGTGCGCAGCCGTACCTCCTGCGGCTGCCCGGAGGAGTCGTCGACGAAGACGAACTCGGGGTGACCGCTGACCACGTGGATGGCGGTCTCGGACTCGCCGTGGTGGTGGTCGGAGGACGCGGTCGCGGGGGCGACGTGGGTCTGGCCCATCCAGAGCTTCTCCGAGCCGACGGTGCCGCCGCTGATCGCGGCGAAGCGCCGCATGCCGGCGGTCTGCGCGGTGCCGCCGTCCAGCGTCCCGGCCCGCACGTGGTGCAGGCGGGCGCGCAGCGGGGTGCTGGCGGCGGGCCCGTGGTCGTGGTCGGGCAGGTGGGGGTGGAAGCCCGTCCCGGCCTCGGTGCAGCCGGCGCCGGGCTCGCCGTCGGCCGGGGGAGTGTGGCTGAGGGCGGTGGACATGGCGGCTCCCGGTACGGGGTCGGACGGAGGGGCCCGGACCGGGGCGTGGCAGCCCGGCGCGGCCCGGTGGATGTGACTGGACGCTAGGGCCCGGCCGGAAAGGATGTCAAGAGGTGTCCTTTCCGACGGGCGCCCCGGGGTGGGGACTTGAAGCGCGCGGCGGCACGGGGATACTCGTCCCCATGCATATTTCCGCGAAGGCGGACTACGCCGCGCGCGCGTTGGTCGAACTCGCCTGTGACACGGCCCGTCCGCTCACCTGTGAGGCCATCGCCTCCTCCCAGGGGATCCCGTTCCGGTTCCTCAAGTCCGTGGTCGGCGACCTCCGGCGGGCCGGCCTGGTGCGCAGCCAGCGGGGCTGCGAGGGCGGCTACTGGCTGGGCCGGGCCGCGGTGGAGATCACCCTGCTGGACGTGGTGCGGGCGGTGGACGGCGACGTGATCACCCTGCGGGGGGAGCCGCTGGACGGCCTGGACTACCCGGGGCCGGCCGACGGGCTGCCGGCGGTCTGGCGGGAGATCGAGGACCGGGCGACGGCGGTGCTCGCCGGGACCACGGTCGCCGCCCTGCTGGCCGCGTCGCCGATGCCGCCCGCGCCGCAGGCCGGGGCGGGCGCGACCGCGCGGGCGGCCGCGGCCGTCGGGGTGCCGGCATGACCGGTGCGTGGCTGGAGGTCGTCGAGTACACCGACCCGCTCTGTCCCTGGGCCTGGGGGTCCGAACCCAAACTCCGGCTGCTGCGCGAGGAGTTGCGGGGCGTCGCGCGCCACCGCCGGGTCTTCGGGATGCTCTTCGACGAGGACGACGACCCCGCCCCCGACCCCCGCGCCGAGGCCGCCTGGTACGCCCGGTACGTGGAGGGCATCACCGCCCACACCGGTGCTCCGCGCGCCGCCGAGCTGCGCAGGGTGGCCGCCGGCAGCCTGCCCGCCTCGCTCGCCTCGGCCGCCGCCGAGGCCCAGGGCCCCGGGCCGGCCGAGCGGGTGCTGCGCAGGCTGCGGGAGACCGCCTTCGTGCTGGGGGATCCCGCCGACACCCCGGAACGGGTGCTGGCCGCACTGCACGGTGTCCCGGGGCTGGACCTCGGACGGCTGCGCGCCGACCTCGGCTCGGCCGCGGTGCGGGACCGGATCGACCGGGACCGGGCCGAGACCCGCCGGCCGGTTCCCGAGGTGGTGGGCCTGCGGGCCGACGGGCCGCACCCGGGAGCGGCGAAGGAGACCGAGGACGGCCACCGCTACGCGCTGCCGACGCTGCTGTTCGGCGGCCCGGCCGGGCGGCGCGCGGTGCCGGGCTGGCGTCCGCTGCGGGAGTACCTGGCGGCGGCCCGCGCGGTGTGCCCGGGGCTGGTGCCGCAGGGCCGGCCGCCGTCGACGGCGGCCGGGCTGCTGGAGCGCCACCGGAGCCTGTTCGAGAGCGAGTTGGCCGGGGTGCCGGGCGAACTGCCCGAGGGCACCCTGCGGGTGGGGACCGGGAACGGGACGCTGCTGCTGCACCCGACCGAGCGGTCGGGCTCGCCGCTGGTCTCCCGGTGCGCGCCGCCGGTTTCCCCGGCGGGGCCGCCGGACCGTTCCTGAGCAGCAAGGATCGTGCGTGGGCGGCCGGTTGTGGGGCCGTATCGCCGAATGAGACACCTTTTTGTGTCCATTGACAGCGGGGGTCGGCTCTCGCCAGGATGAGCGCATGCTCTCCACGCACCCCAACGTGGTGTGCCGCTACGTGGATCTCCGGCGCACCAGCAGCGACCTCTGTCGCTGAGCGTCCCCCCTCGGGCGGCCCGACCGCCCCGCCCGTCCCCGCCGCCGTGCGGCCCGACGGGCCCGCTGCCGCCCGCCCTGCGGGCCGGCCCGCCTTCCGCCCCGACCGGTGGCCGTGCTCTCCCCTCGGATCCGAGCCGGCCGCCCGCCTCCCCACGCCCTGAACCGTCGGCGCACGCCGACGCCGCGCCCTGTGCGCCGTCCCGCGGACCGCCCGGTCCGGGGGTGGCCGGGGCGCGTCCCCGAAAGGTGACGCTCACTCATGAACGCACTGTCCGAAGGCCGTTCGACGCTGGCCAGACGCTCCTTCCTGGGCCTCGGCCTCGGCGCCGGAGCCTCGCTCGTGCTCGCCGCCTGCGGCGACACCGGCCCGTCGGCCGCCGGGGCCGGCGGCACGGGCGGAACCCTCCGGTGGGGCTGGGCCCTGCCCACCTCCTGGGACCCGGTGTTCTCCTCGGCCGGCTGGGACGTGCACAGCCTCTCCCTGGTCTACGCCGGCCTCACCAAGCTCGACGAGCAGGGCGCGGCCGTCCCGGCCCTGGCCACCGGCTGGACGTACACCGCGGACGGCACCTCGGTCACCTTCCGGCTCCGGCCCGGCCTCACCTTCGGCGACGGCAGCCCGCTGGACGCCACCGCCGTCAAGAAGAGCCTGGACCGCGGCCGCACCGACCCCAAGTCGCTGGTCGCCCCGCAGCTGGTGCACGTCAAGGAGGTCACCGCGCCCGACCCGGCCACCGTCGTCCTGCAGCTCACCCAGCCCGACTACCAGATCCCCAACCTGCTGGCCGGCAAGACCGGCATGATCGTCAACCCGAAGGCCTTCGAGGCCGACCCGACCGCCCTGGCCACCCAGCCGGCCGGCGCCGGCCCGTTCACCCTCACCTCGTACACCCTCAACACCAAGGCCGTGCTGCGCCGCAACCCCGCCTACTGGGACGCGGCCTCGATCAAGCTGGAGAACTTCGAGCTCTACCCGACACCGGACGCCGCCACCGTGGTCGCCGGGCTGCAGTCCGGGCAGTTCGACGTCGCGCAGATCCCCGGCAGCCAGGTCGCCGCCGCCAAGGCCGCCGGGCTCGACGTCCAGGTGATCCCCTCGCTGGTGGTGGCGGTGCTCGACGTCAACACCACCAAGGCGCCGTTCGACAACCCCGACGTGGTCGAGGCGCTGAAGTACGCCATCGACCGCGAAGCCCTGGTGAAGACCCAGCTGTTCGGCTACGGCGAGGTCAACTACCAGCCCTTCCCCAAGGGTTACGTCGGCCACGACCCCGGGTCGGAGGACCTGTTCCGCCACGACCCGGACCGGGCCCGCGCCCTGCTCGCCAGGGCCGGCCACGCCGACGGCGTCGAGCTGACCATCACCACCTCCGCCGCCCAGGGCCTGCCCGAGCAGCTCCAGGCGCAGCTGAAGGAGGTCGGCATCCGCACCACCATCGAGGTGATCCCGGCGGCCCAGGCCACCCAGATCGTCTACATCCAGCACTCCAAGGCGCTGTTCACCGACCAGTTCGCCGGCCGGGACTCCGCCCCGCAGGCCTTCCAGGTGCTGTTCGGCGAGCAGGGCCTGATGAACCCGGGGCGCACCACGCCGCCGGAGCTCAAGGAGGCCGTCGAGAAGGTCTCCCGGACGCCGCTGGACTCGCCCGACTACCCCGCGGCGCTCCAGGCCGCCACCGCGGTCGCCGTCCGCACCATGCCCAACGTCTTCCTCTACAGCGTGCCGCGGCTGCTCGCCCGGCGCCGCTCGGTCTCCACCATCCCCTCGTTCACCGTGGTGCAGCGCTTCGAGGGAGTGACCGCGTCGTGAGCGCCGTACTCGCGCCCGGACGGATCGCCGTGGCGGGTCCGCTCGCCCGGCGGGCCGCCCGGGCGCCCCGGGCGGCCGGCCGGGTGCTGGCCGGGACCGTCACCGTGTTCCTGCTCTCCTCACTGCTGACCTTCGGGCTCGGCGCGGTCTCCGACGCCAACCCGGCGGCCGCCGTCCTCGGCGAGACCGCCACCCCGGCCGACATCGCCCGGCTCGACCACGAGTTCGGCCTGGACCGCCCGCTGCCCGAGCAGTACGGCAGCTGGCTGGGTCACGCGCTCGGCGGCGACCTCGGACGCTCCTGGTTCACCACCGTCCCGGTCGCCGACTCCATCACCGCCGCCCTGCCCGTCGACCTCTCCGTCGCCGGACTCGCCCTGGTCCTCGCCGTGCTGCTCGGCGGGGCGGCCGGGATCGCCGCCGCGCTCAGCAACGGCGGGCGCACCGACCGCGCGGTCACCGCCGTCTGCACCGTGCTGGGCACCCTGCCGGCCTTCGTGATCGCCATCGGACTGATCACCCTGGTCGCCGTCCAGCTGCGGCTGCTGCCGTCCGGGGGGTACGTGCCGTTCGGCCGCGACCCCGGCCAGTGGCTGCGGTTCGCCCTGCTGCCGGCCCTCGCGCTCAGCCTGGACGCCGCCGCCGGGATCGCCCGCCAGCTGCGCACCTCGCTGGTCGGAGCGCTGCGCGAGAACTACGCCACCGGCGCGGTGATGCGGGGCCTGTCCGGGCGCCGGGTGCTCTTCGGCCACGTCCTGCGCAACGCCGCCGGGCCCGCCGTCACGGTGCTCGGGATGAGCGTGCCGATGCTGATCGGCGGGGCCGTCGTCACCGAGCGGATCTTCAACCTGCCCGGGATCGCCCAGCTCTCGCTGCGCGCCGCCGAGCAGCACGACGTCCCGGTGATCCAGGGCACCCTGCTGGTCACCGTCGCGGTGGTGCTGATCGCCAACCTGGCCGTCGACGCCGGGCTCCTCGCGCTCAACCCCGCGGCCCGGCGAGGCCGTTCGGGACCGGCAGGGGAGGGCGGCGGGCGATGAACATCCTGCGCTCCACCGTCCGGGTACCGATCGCCCGGGCCGCCCTCGCGGTGCTCGCCGCCGTCGCCCTGCTCGCCCTGTTCGGCGACCGGCTGGCCCCGCTCGACCCGCTCGCCCAGGACACCGCCCGGATCCTCCAGGGCCCCGGCGCCGCCCACCTGCTGGGCACCGACTACCTGGGCCGGGACGTGCTCAGCCGCCTGCTGGCCGGCACCGGCCTGTCCGTGCTCACGGCGGTCGAGGCGGTCGGCGCGGCCCTGGTGCTCGGTGTGCTGCCGGGGCTGGCGTCGGTACGGTTCACGGCGGCCTTCACCTGGATCTCGCTGCGCGCGGTGGACGCGCTGATGACGCTGCCGTTCACGCTGTTCGCGATCGCCGCCGTCGGGGTGCTCGGCAACGGCCTGCACCAGGCCATGCTGGCCCTCGGGGTGCTGCTGGCACCCCTGTTCTTCCGGGTCACCCGGGCCGCCGCACTCGGCCTGGACCGCGCCCAGTACGTGGAGGCCGCCGAGCTGATGGGCGCCTCCCGGAGCTGGATCCTGCGCGTCCACATCTGGCGCAAGGTGCTGCCGACCGTCGCCGTCACCACCGCGCACGCACTGGCCACCAGCCTGCTCGCGGTCTCCTCGCTGACCTTCCTCGGCATCGGCGTCCAGCCGCCCGCCCCGACCTGGGGCGGCATGCTCGCCAGTGACCTCGGCTTCCTCGCCCAGCAGCCGTGGGCGCCGGCCCTGCCCGCCGTCCTGATCATGCTCACGGTCGGCGCCCTCAACCTGCTCGCCGACGCCGTCCGCGACGCCGAACCGGGCGACCGTGCCGGCGGGGCCGACCGTGCCGCAGCGGGCGCCCCCGCCGCCGTCCCGGACACCGCCGCCGTCCCGGACACTGCCGCCGCACCGGACACCGCCCGGAAGGAGAGCGCCGATGAGTCCCTCACCCGCTGAGCGCCGCACCACGCCCGGTCGCCCCGCGCTCACCGTCGAGGGCCTGCACATCACGGTCGGGCACGGCCGCGCCGAGGCCGTCCGGGACGTGTCCTTCACCGTCCACCCCGGCGAGGCCGTCGGCCTGGTCGGCGAGTCGGGCAGCGGGAAGACCCTCATCTGCCGGTCCGTGCTCGGCCTGCCCGCCCCCGGGGTGGGGATCGCGGCCGGCCGGATCGCCCTCGGCGGCACCGCGCTCACCGCACTGACCGACCGCCAGTGGCAGGGGATCCGCGGCAGCCGGCTCGGCGCCGTCTTCCAGGACCCCGGCTCGTACCTCAACCCCGCGCTCACGGTCGGCCGCCAGCTCGCCGAACCTCTGCGGACCAGACTCGGCCTGAGCCGTGCCGACGCCCGCGCCCGGGCCGTGGAACTGTTCGCCTCGGTCGGCCTGCACCGCCCCGAGCTGGTGCACGACCGCTACCCGCACGAGCTGTCCGGCGGCATGCTCCAGCGCGTCCTGATCGCGATCGCGGTCAGCGGCGAGCCGGACCTGCTGATCGCCGACGAGGCGACCACCGCCCTGGACACCGTGGTGCAGGCCGAGGTGCTGGACCTGCTCGACCGCCTGCGCACCGCCCGCGGCCTGGCCCTGCTGCTGGTCACCCACGACCTCGCGGTGGTCGCCGAGGTCTGCGACCGGATCCTGGTCTGCTACGCGGGCGAGATCGTCGAGGACGGCCCGACCGCCGAGGTGGTGGCCGCCCCGGCGCACCCCTACACCGAGGCGCTGCTGAAGGTCGCCGCGCTCGGCGACCGCCACCGGCGCGAGCTCGCCGTCATCCCCGGCCGCCCGCCCGAGGCCGGCGCCGCCGGGCCCGGCTGCCGGTTCGCCGACCGCTGCACCTACGCGACCGACGCCTGCACCACGGGCCCGGTCCCGCTGCGGCCGGCCGGCCCCGACGGACGCCTGGTCCGCTGCCTGCGCGCCGCCGAACTCGCCCTGCAAGGAGCCACCGACCGAACGGAGGTGCCCGCATGACCCTCACCACCGACCTGCCCGCCCGCACCGGCACGGCCCCCGCGCCGGGCGAGCCCCTGCTGCGGATCAGCGGCCTCGGCGTCTCGTACGGCGCCGGCGCCCGGGTGCTGACCGGGGTCGACCTGGACGCCCGGGCCGGTGAGATCCTCGGCGTGATCGGTGAGACCGGTTCCGGCAAGACCACCCTGGCCCGGGCGGTCGTCGGGCTCGCCCCGGTGGTCGAGGGGCGGATCACCGTCGACGGGCACGACCGCACCGCCCTGCGCGGCCGGGCGCTGCGCGAGGCCCGGCGCGGCGGCCTCGTCCAGTACATGTTCCAGGACCCGCTGCGCTCCCTGGACCCAGACCTGACGGTCCGTCAACTCATCGGCGAGCCGCTCGCGGTGGCGGGGGTGGCCCGGCAGGGTCGGGAGCCGGAGGTGCTCGCCGCGCTCGACCGGGTCGGGCTCGACCGCGCGCTGGCCGACCGCACCCCCGGGCGGCTCTCCGGAGGTCAGCGCCAGCGCGTCGCCCTGGCCCGCGCGATCGTCACCCGGCCCCGGCTGCTGCTCGCCGACGAACCGGTCAGCGCCCTGGACGCCTCCAACCGCAACCACGTCCTGCGGCTGCTGGACCGGCTCCGCCGCGAGCTCGACCTCGCGATCGTGGTCATCTCGCACGACCTCGACTCGCTGGCCGGGATCGCCGACCGGATCGCCGTCCTGTACCGCGGCCGGCTGGTCGAACAGGGCCCCGCCGAACCCGTTCTGGACCGGCCGCTGCACCCGTACAGCGCGCTGCTCGCGGCCTCCGCTCCCGGCCTCGACCGGCGGCGCCGGGCCGACCTCGCCCTGCTGCGCACCCCGGCGCAGGCCTCCCCGCCCGGCGCGGCCTGCGTGTTCGCCCACCGCTGCCCGTTCGCGGACGCCGACTGCGCCGCCCTCCCGGCGAGCCGGCCGCACGGCCCCGGCCACAGCGCCGCCTGCCACCACGCGCCCGACTGGCGCACCCGCCGACCCCGCTGATCCCCTGCCGACCCCGCCTCCTGGAGCCGTTCCATGTCAGCCGTCGAGTTCATCGGCATCGCCGCCACCCAGCCCCTCAGCGAGACCGGCGCAGCCCCCGGCACGCCCTCCCCGGCCGCCGCCCGCCCCCGTCGCGAGGTCGGGGACCCGGCCGGTCCGGCCGTCCAGCCCGGCTACCTCAAGGCGCTGGCCGACGCCCACGAGCAGGCCGGCTTCGACCGGGTCCTGGTCGCGCACTCCTCCGCCAGCCCGGACGGCTTCACCGTCGCCGACCAGATCCTCACCCACACCGCGCGGCTCGGCGTGCTGCTCGCGCACCGCCCCGGCTTCGTCGCGCCGACCCTCGCCGCCCGCAAGTACGCCACCCTGGACGCCTTCCACCCCGGCCGGATCGCCCTGCACGTGATCACCGGTGGCGACGACGCCGACCAGGCGAGGGACGGCGACCTCAGCGACAAACCCACCCGCTACCGCCGCACCGACGACTTCCTCCAGGTGGTCAGGAAGAGCTGGGAGTCGGCCGAACCCTTCGACCACGGCGGGGAGTTCTACACCGTCCGCGGTGGCTGGTCGGCCGTGCGCCCGGCCCGGCCGATCCCGGTCTACTTCGGCGGCGCCTCGCCCGACGCCGTCCGGGTCGGCGGCCGGCACGCCGACGTGTACGCCTTCTGGGGCGAGCCGCTGGCCGGCATCGCGGCCCGGATCCGCGAGGTCCGGGAGGCGGCCGCCCCGCACGGCCGCGACCCCCGGTTCAGTGTCAGCCTGCGCCCGATCCCGGCCGCCACCGAGGCCGAGGCCTGGCAGCGCGCCGAGGAGATCCTGCGGCTCACCAAGGAGCGTGCGGGCGAGTTCAGGAAGGCCTTCGACCTGGATCACGCCGCCCAGCACGGCTCGCGGCGGCTGCTGGAGTTCGCCGACCGGGCCGAGGTGCACGACAAGCGGCTGTGGACGGCCATCGCCAAGGCCACCGGCGCGGCCGGCAACTCCACCGCACTGGTGGGCTCCTTCGAGCAGGTCGCGGAATCGCTGCTGGACTACACCGCGCTCGGCGTCTCCACCCTGCTGATCCGCGGCTTCGACCCGCTGGCCGACGCCCGCGACTACGGCGAACTCGTCCGCCTGGTCCGCGAGCAGGCCGACGCCGGTGAGCTCGCCGGGGCCGGCCGGCCGTGACCGGGGGCGGTCCGGCGGCGAACGGCCGCCGGTCACCCTGCGCGATGCTCCGCCGTTCCTGATCCGGCCCTGACAGATGTGATGACGTGCCGTCAGCTGAGGAGGAGGATGCTCCTCCGGCAGTCAGCTCAGTTGTATCGCGTGCGTACCGCAGGCCCCACCGCAACCACGGGAGATCGCTGCATGACCCAGGCCCCGCCCGCCCCGGCCGCTCCGGCCCTGGCCCCGCCCGACCTGGCCCGGCTGCCCGAGCTGACCGCCGCCCTGGCCGCCCGCGCCGCCGACCACGACCGGGACGCCGCCTTCCCGTCCGACGGCATCGAACTCGTCCACTCCGCAGGCCTGTTGACGGCCACCGTGCACCCCCGGCACGGTGGTGCCGGAGCCGGCCTCACCGACACCGTACGGATCCTGCGCGCCCTCGGCGCCGGCGATCCCGCCGTCGCCCTGGTCACCGCGATGACCCTGTTCACCCACGCGGCGCAGGCCCGGGACCCGCACTGGCCCGCCGAACCGCTGGCCGACCTGCTCGCGGAGTCCGCCCGACGGCCCACCCTGGTCAACGCGTTGCGGGTGGAACCCGACCTCGGTTCCCCCGTCCGCGGCGGGCTGCCCGCCACCGTCGCCCGGCGGCGCGGCGACCACTGGGAGCTGACCGGTCGCAAGATCTTCTCCACCGGCGCCCCCGCGCTGCGCTGGCTGCTGGTCTGGGCCCGCACCGACGAGCTCGTACCCCGGGTCGGATTCTTCCCGGTCCGGTCCGACCGGCCCGGGATCACCGTCGAGGCGACCTGGGACCACCTCGGCCTGCGCGCCAGCCGCAGCGACGACGTCCTGCTCGACGAGGTGCCCGTCCCGCTCGACCACGTCGCCCGGCTCACCGCCCCCGGCGCGGACGGCGGCCGCGACCCGGTCGCCGGCGCCTGGAACTCCCTCGGCCTCACCGCCCTGTACCTCGGGGTGGCCCGCGCCGCCCAGCACTGGCTGACCGGCTTCCTGCACGAGCGCACCCCGACCGCGCTCGGCGCGCCGCTCGCCACCCTGCCGCGTTTCCGGAGCGCCGTCGGCGAGATCGAGATCGCCCTCGGCGGCGCCGAACGCCTGGTCGCCGCGCTGGCCGCCGCCGTGGACGCCGGGGAGCCCGGCGCCGCCCGGGAGTCCGCCGGCGCCAAGCTGCTCGGCACCCGGGCGGCGATCGACGCCGTCCAGCAGGCCGTCGCCCTCGTCGGCAACCACGGACTCACCCGCCACCACCCGCTCCAGCGCCACCTCAGGGACGTGCTCTGCAGCCGGGTGCACACCCCGCAGGACGACTCCGTCCTGCTCGCCCTCGGCGGCGCCGCCCTCGACCGCGGCGCGCCCGACCCCTCCGCCCCGAAAGGCCACTGAACCATGCCCGTCGAGTTCATCGGAATGATCTCCACCCAGGACGTCTCGGAGACCCGCCCCGCCACCGGCCCGGTCGTCGACCGCGACTACACCCGCCGCTTCGCCCAGGCCCACGAGGAGGCCGGCTTCGACCGGATCCTGGTCGCCCACTCCTCCGCCAGCCCCGACCCGCTCCAGGTCGCCGCGTACGCCGCCGCCCACACCGAGCGGCTCGGCCTGCTGATCGCCCACCGCCCCGGCTTCATCGCGCCGACCCTGGCCGCCCGCACCCTCGCCACCCTCGACCAGTTCTCCGGCGGCCGGGTCGCCGTCCACATCATCACCGGCGGCCACGACGCCGAACAGCGCCGCGACGGCGACTACCTCGGCAAGGACGAGCGCTACGCCCGCTCCGACGACTACCTCACCGTGCTCGCCAAGGCCTGGACGGCCGACGCGCCGTTCGACCACGACGGGCCGTACTACCGGTTCGCCGACTTCCGGTCCGAGGTCCGCCCGGTCGGCCGGATCCCGGTGTTCTTCGGCGGCTCCTCCGAGGCCGCCTACCGGGTCGGCGGAAAGCACGCCGACACCTTCGCCCTGTGGGGCGAACCGCTGGCCGAGACGGCCCAGCAGATCGCCTCCGTGCGCGCCGCCGCCGCGGCCGTCGGGCGGGTCGAGCAGCCCGGCACCAGCGTCTCCTTCCGGCCGATCCTCGGCCGCACCGAGGACGAGGCCTGGGAGCGCGCGCACGGCATCCTGGACACCATCCGCGCGAGGGCCGACGCCTTCGGCGGCCGGCGCGCGATCCTGCCCACCGGCCCCGGCGCCGCGCCGCAGAACGTCGGCTCCCAGCGCCTGCTGGCCGCCGCCGCCAAGGCCGACCGGCACGACCGCGCGCTGTGGACCGCCCCCGCCGCCGCGACCGGCGCCGCCGGCAACTCCACCGCCCTGGTCGGCACCCCCGAGACGGTCGCCCAGGCCCTGCTGGACTACGTCGACCTCGGCGTCACCACCCTGCTCATCCGCGGCTACGACCCGCTCGACGACGCCCTCGACTACGGGCGCGAGGTCCTCCCGCTGGTCCGTCAGGAGGTCGCCCGGCGCGACGCCGCGCGCCTGGCCGCCGACCGCGCCGCCGAGGCCGCCGGGGCCTCCCGCGCCGCCGAGGACGCCTCCCGCGCCGCCGACGCCGTGGGCGCCGGCCGGTGAGCGCGACCGCCCCCACCCCGCTGCGCCCCGCCGAGACCTGGCACCCGGCCGCCGGCGTCACCCGGCGCGGGACCGTCCTGCTGCTCCCCGGCCGGGGCGAACACCCCGGCGTGTACGCCCGGTTCGGGCGCCGCCTGGCCTTCGACGGCTACAGCGTGCACGCCCTCGCCACCGCCGACGCCCTGGCCGAGCGGGTCGCCGCCGCCCGGGCCGACCCGGGGCCGTTGGTGCTGGCCGGATCCGACACCGGCGCGCTGCTCGCGCTGGCCGCGGCCGCGGCCACCCGGCCCGACGCCCTGCTGCTCGCCGCCGTCCCGGTGGACGGCGGGAGCCCGGGCACGGCCTGCGACTGGACGGACGAACTGGCCGCCCGCACCGCCTGCCCGGTCCACCGGGGCCTGCTGGCGGAGGATCCGGGCTTCCGGGCCGGCCGGCTGGCCCAGGAGGTGCCCGGCGAACTGGCGGCGGCCGCTGCGGCCGCCGCCCCGGACCTGCCGGTCCTGCTGCTGCACGGCGCCGCCGACCCGGTGGCGCCGCCCGCCGCCGCCCGCCGGCTCGCCGCCCGGCTGCCCCGCGCCCGGCTGGTGCTGGTCACCGACGGGCTGCACGACGTGCTCAACGACGTCACCCACCGGAGCGTCGCCGCGCGGATCGTCCAGTGGCTGGAGCGCCTGCGCATCGGCCCGCACCTGCCGCACCTGCTGACCGAAGTGCCCGCCGCCGAGGAAGGAACCCGACCGTGACCGCCGTCGACGACCGCCCCACCGCCGCCACCCGGCCCGCCGCCACCCGCACCACCGGCACCGCCGCCACCCGCACCGCGCCGCCGGCCGATCTGCTCCGCCGCACCCTGCGGCGGCACGCCACCGGCGTCACCGTGATCACCGTCCCGGGCCCGGCCGGGTTCACGGCGACCTCGTTCACCTCGGTGAGCCTGGATCCCGCACTGGTCTCCTTCTACCTGTCCGCCACCGCCTCCGCCGCGCCGGCCGTCCGGGCCGCCGACGCGTTCACCGTCCACCTGCTCGGCCGGGACCAGGAGGAACTGGCCCGGCGGTTCGCCCGCAGCGGCATCGACCGGTTCGCCGGCACGTCCTGGCAGCCGGGCGAGCACGGCACCCCGCTGCTGGACGGTGTGGCCGCCTGGCTGACGGCCCGCCCGGTGCTGTTCCAGCCGGTCGGCGACCACCTGCTGGTGGTCGGCGAGGTCCTCGCCGCCGGCGCCGACGAGGGCGCGCCGCTGCTGTACCACGACGGCGGTTTCGGCGGTTTCAGCCCGGCCGGGGCGGACCGGGGATGACCCTCACCGCGCACTGGTTCCTGCCCACCACCGGCGACAGCCGGCACGTGGTGGGCGGCGGGCACGGGTCCACCCCCGGCACGGCCGGCGCGGACCGGCCGCCGACCGTCGAGTACCTGGGCCAGATCGCCCGCAGCGCCGAGCAGTTGGGCTTCGCCGGGGCGCTCACCCCGACCGGGGCCTGGTGCGAGGACGCCTGGCTGACCACCGCGATGCTGACCCGGGTCACCGAGCGGCTGAAGTTCCTGGTCGCCTTCCGCCCGGGCCAGCTCAGCCCCACCCTGGCCGCCCAGATGGCCACCAGCTACCAGAACCAGTCGCACGGCCGGCTGCTGCTCAACGTGGTCACCGGAGGGGAGTCCGCGGAACAGCGCGCCTACGGCGACTTCCTCGACAAGGACGGCCGCTACGCCCGGACCGACGAGTTCCTGGACATCACCGGCCGGCTCTGGCGCGGCGAGCGGGTCGACCACCACGGTGCCCATCTGCGCGTCGAGGGAGCCGAGTTGACCCGGCTGCCGGAGCCCGTCCCGGAGGTGTACTTCGGCGGCTCCTCGGCCGCCGCCGAACGGGTCGCCGCCCGCCACGCGGACGTCTACCTGACCTGGGGCGAGCCGCCCGGGCAGGTCGCCGGGAAGATCGCGCGGATCCGGGCGGCGGCCGCCGCCCACGGCCGCACCCCGCGGTTCGGCATCCGGCTGCACACCATCACCCGGGACAGCTCCGCCGAGGCCTGGGCGGAGGCCGGTCGACTGCTCGCCGGCATGGACCCGGAGCGGGTCCGGCGGACCCAGGAGGCGCTGGCGCGCAGCGAGTCGGAGGGGCAGCGCCGGATGCGGGAGCTGCACGGCGGCGCCACCGACCGGCTGGAGGTCTCACCGAACCTCTGGGCCGGGATCGGGCTCGTCCGGGGCGGCGCCGGAACGGCCCTCGTCGGCAGCCACCGCGAGGTGGCCGACCGGATCGAGGAGTACCACGCGCTGGGCGTCGACGAGTTCGTCCTGTCCGGCGTCCCGCACCTGGAGGAGGCGTACCGGGTCGGCGAGGGCGTCCTGCCGGAGCTCGCCGCCCGGGGCCTGTGGCGGCACCCCGTCACGGAGCGCTAACGGGCCGTCACGGATTCGCATACAGTGCGTCCGGCCGGGTACTCCACAGGAGGGACGCGAGCGGAATCGTTCCGTCCGGTCGGAGGGTCAGGAGAATGCCGTGGTGACCTGGTGGCGTACAGCTGTGTCCTGGTGGGAGCGACGTCGGAGTCCGCAGGAGCGTCCGGAACTGGCCGTCGACATCCGTCGCACGGTCTTCACCGCCGACTTCACGTCCACCCGTCAATGGGTGGCCGGGCGCAGCAGCGCCTATCCGGGCATGGGCCCCACCAACCGGGGCGACCACAAGCTCGACTACCTGACCCCGCGGCGGATCGAGGGCGGCACCTTCGCCGCCACCCGGCGGGGCGCCGGCGACCTGTGGGACTGCGACCTGCTGACCACCGAGGGCAGCCCCGACGGCTTCCAACTGCGCACCGGGGACGCCCTGCGGGCCGAGGTCACCCTGCCCACCGGCCTCGGCGCCTGGCCCGCGATCTGGACCTGGCGCGCCGGCGGCAACGAGATCGACGTCTTCGAGTACCACCCGGACAACCCCAACACCCTGGAGCTGTCCAACCACGTCCGCGGCGGCTACCGCTACTGGCTCGGGCCGCCCGGGCAGGTCGCCCCGGGCTCGACCACCACGCTGCGCACCGAGTTCGGCTCCCGGTCGGTCGACTGGTACGTCGGCGACCGGCTGGTCTACTCCGACCGCCGCGGGGTCGGGCCGTCCTGGCACGCCTACCTGATCGTCAACCTCTCGGTCGCCGACGGGACGTACCACGCCCGCCCGAGCTCCTCCGGGCCGGACCGCCTCGCCTGGACCTGCCACAGCCTGGAGGTGCTGCGCTGACCGCGCGCGGGCCGACGGGTGCGGGGGAGGGACCGGCGGGAGGCATGTCTAGGATGGCACCTTCCTCCCGCCCGGTCCGCGCCCCGCCCGTCGCCCCGGGCGCCGCCCGACCGGAAGGTGCCCGATGCGCGTGCTGCTCGTGGAGGACGAACCCGACCTCCGGGCGATCATCGGATCCGGACTGCGCGAGGCCGGCTTCTTCGTCGACCAGGCCGGCGACTGGCCCACCGCCGACGAACTCCTCGCCCGCAACGCCTACGCCTGCGTCGTGCTGGACCGCCTGCTCCCGCACGGCGACAGCCTGGACGAGCTGCAGGACCGCCGCCGCCGGGGCTGGTCCCTCCCCGTGCTCTGCCTCACCGCGCTGCACACCCTGGACGACCGGCTGGCCGGCTTCGAGTCCGGCGCCGACGACTACCTGGTGAAACCGTTCGCCCTGCCCGAACTGGTGATGCGGGTCCGCAGCCTGGCCCGCCGCGCACAGCAGCGCACCCCGGTCTTCCTGCGCTGCGCCGACCTCGAACTCGACCTGGCCCGCCGCGAGGTCCGGCGGGCCGGGGTGCTGCTCTCGCTCAGCCCCAAGGAACTCGCCGTGCTGCACCACCTGCTGGCCGGCACCGACCGGGTCGTCACCAAGGGCGAGCTGTTCAGCCACTGCTGGGACGAGTTCGCCGAGCCCTCCTCCAACGTGGTCGAGGCGGTGGTGGCCGGGCTGCGCCGCAAGCTCGGCGGCCCGCCGCTGATCCACACGGTCTGGGGGCAGGGCTTCCGGCTCACCGAGGCCCCGGCCCGGTGAGCCGCCCGGCCGCCCAGGCCCGCCGCAACCTCTCCCGGCTCAGGCTCCGGCTGACCGCCGCCTACACCGGCATCATCGTGATCGGGCTGGCCGCGCTCTCCTTCCTGCTGATCCGCACCGACGCCCGCTCGGGCCGGTCCGGGGAGTACGACGAGATGCGCCGGCGGGCCGCCGTGACCGCCTCCCTGATCTACTACCAGGACGGGCGGCTCCAGCTCGACGGACTGCAGGACGACGAGGCCACCACCGGCAACCCCCAGGTCGCCGTGCTGCTGCGGCAGGTGGGCACCGCGGAGCGCTACCGGCCGGTCTTCAGCAGCCGCAAGGCGCGCTTCCCGGTCGACCCGGCCCGGCTGGCGGCGACCGCCGACCGGGCCCTGGCGGAGGACGACACCGCCACCGCCGACGGCGCCGACGACACCGGCCACCCGGTGTACCTGCTCGCCGTCCCCTTCTACGAGGACGGCACCGAGCGGCAGGCCGGCGCGGTCGTGGTGGTCGGCGACCCGGATCGCGGCTCCGCCGAACGGCACCGCCTGGCCGTCACCCTCGCCCTCGGCTGCGCCGCGTTCGCCGCGGTCGGCGCGGCCGCCGGGCACGCCTTGAGCGGCCGCAGCCTGCGGCCCGCCTGGCGGGCGCTGGAGCAGCAGGAACGGCTGCTGGCCGACGCCGCGCACGAGCTGCGTACCCCGGTCGCGGTGATGCGGGGCGCGGTCGACCTGGTGGAGTCCGGCCTGGCCGCGCTGCCGGAACACCTGCCGAGGCTGCGCCGGGCCTCCGACCGGATGGCCGACGTGATCGAGAACCTGCTGGTGCGCGCCCGCCTCCAGGCCGGCGCCGACCTGCCGCGGCGCGAGCCCGTCCGGCTGGACCAACTGGTGGAGGCGGTCTGCGCGGACCTCCCCGCCGAGCCGCCGTACCGGCTGCGCATCGAGTCCGAACCGGCCGTGGCGGCCGTGGACCCGGGGCTGGTCCGGCTGGCGGTGCGCAACCTGCTGGACAACGCGGTGCGCCACGGGGTCACGCCCGGTACCGGGGTCGCCGACCTGACCGTCCGGGTCGCCGGGGCCGAGGTGTCGGTGGCCGACCGGGGCCCGGGTGTCGACCCGGCCGAACTCGCCGGCGTCTTCGACCGGTTCCACTCGCCCGGCGGTGGGACGGGGATCGGGCTGTCCCTGGTGCACTGGGTCGCCCGGGCGCACGGCGGCCGGGCCGGGGCGCGGGAGGGCGGCGGGGCGGTCTTCGCGCTCGAACTGGCCGCGCCGCGGGCGCGGCGATCCGGATGGCGGCGCGGGTGGCGGCGTGGGCGGTGGGCGCAGGAGCCGCGGCCGGGCGTCCTCACGGATTCCTCATGACCGTCCCGGAAGGATGACCGAGGTGCCGGCAGCCGCCGGCAGGTCGTCCTCTCCAGGAGTGCACGTGCGCCGACACGCTTCCCCCGTCCTGCGTCGCAAGGCCGTCCTGGCCGCCCTGGCCGTCGGTGTGGTCACCGCCGGCGGGGTCGGCTTCGCGATGTCCGACGCCTCGGCCGGCACCCGGCCGGGCAGGCCCGTCGCGAAGCCCTCGCACGGCGGTCACCGGCCCGGCCCGGCCATGCCGGGCACGGTGACAGCCAACCCGGCGAGCCCGAACCCGCTGCCCCCCACGGCGTCCCCGGGCCCGGCCACCGGCGCCCCGGCGCCCTCCGCCGACGCCGCGCAGACCGGTGCCCGGAAGGTGGTGCCGCCCACCCCGCACGTCGGATTCGACTACCAGATCGGCGGCCCCTACCAGCCGTCGGCCGGTGTCGGCGCGGTCTCCCGCGACCGCAGCGCCCCGCCCGCCGCCGGGCTCTACAACGTCTGCTACGTCAACGCCTTCCAGGCCCAGCCGGACGCCACCGGGTGGTGGGAGAGCAACCACCCGGCGCTGCTGCTGCGTGACGCCCAGGGCCGTCCGGTGATGGACGAGGACTGGGGCGAGGCGCTGCTCGACGTCTCCACGGCGGACAAGCGCACCCAGTTGGCGGGTGTCGTCGGCGGCTGGATCGACGACTGCGCCGCCAAGGGCTACCAGGCGGTCGAGCCGGACAACCTGGACTCCTACGAGCGCTCCGGCGGCCGCCTCGACAAGTCCCACAACGCCGCGTTCGCAAAGCTGCTGGCCGCCCGGGCGCACGCCGACGGTCTGGCGATCGGCCAGAAGAACACCACCGACCTGACCGCGCAGCGGGCGGCGATCGGCTTCGACTTCGCGGTCTCCGAGGAGTGCGGGCACTACGACGAGTGCGGCGGTTTCGCGTCGGCGTACCAGAACCGGGTCTTCGTGATCGAGTACGGTGCCGCGGACTTCGCCAAGACCTGCAAGGCCTTCGGCGGGACGCTCTCGGTCGTCCAGCGCGACCGGGACGTCCGGCCGGCCGGCACGGCGGGGCACGTCTTCAGGACCTGCTGACGCGGCGCAGTCGCAGAGGGACCTCTCCTCAGCTGACCCTCTGTCAGAAACGCCTGCCGTCAGCTAGCGTGAACACGGTACTGTCCGCCCTCGCCGTACGGAGGCCGCCCGTGACCGTGCACGTCATCCCCGGGAGCGCGGCCGTCACCTGGACGTACGGGGCGATGGCCGTCGCGACCGCGGCCGCGGCGGGGGCGTTCGCCGTCCAGGGCGGTCCGTTCAGCGAGTGGATCGGCGCGGCGGGAGTGGTCAGCGCGGTGCTCGCGCTGACCACCTCCGTCGGCTTCCTGTTCCGCCCCGACAGCCTGCCGGTGGGGCTCGGGGTGATCGCCTCCGGGCTCCTGATGCTGCTGTGGGGGATCGGACTCCAGGGGCTGGCGCTGGTCGGCGTGGTGGTCTCGATCGTGCGCGGCGTCAGCGTGCTGGGCAGCGGCCTGCGGACCACGTCGCTCGCCGTGGCCTTCGTCCTGCTCAACGTGCTGCTCTGGCAGTGCTCCCGGCGGATGGTGATCGCGGCGGGAGGGGGCTGAGTGGCCGCCGTCAGCCTTGGGCCCGCTTGCGGTAGCCGTCCAGAACGTCCTGCCGGAGCATCGATCCGAAACCGGCCGACTCCAGGCGCAGGCCCAACTGTGCCTCGGTGATGCCGAGTTCGGCCGCCGTGCGGCCGGGGTGCCAGTCATGGGCGGCCAGCCGGTCGAGCAGGTGGCCGCGGCGGACCTGGTTCTCGGACAGCCGGAACGTCTTCAGGTAGGCGATCCGGCCGTCCTCGTCGGTGATCGCCTCGCCGATGTGGTTCTCCTGCTTGAGCCGGAACGGCGGCAGCAGCCGGGCGAGCGTGAACCGGCCCATCCGGTGCAGGGCGCGCACGCCGTAGTCCACGCCGAGCAGCCCGCCGGCCAGCGACGCGTCGTGGAAGGCGGCCCACTCCCGCTCCTGCCGGTCGGCCGCCGCCCGCAGATCGACCGACGAGCGGATCCCGGCGTCGGCGATCCGGGCGCGGAACTCCGGCACCGGCGCCGCCAGCGTCGCGTAGTGGTGGACGAGCTCGCCGAAGAGGTCCTGGACGAGGGTCGGATGCAGGGCCCGGTAGTCGTCCGGGTGCGGCACGACGAAGGCACCGGCGAGCGCGTCGGCGACGTACACCAGCAGCCCGCACTGGCCGGGGTGCAGCTCGAAGACCCGCAGCGCACCGCCCAGTTGGCGCACCTCGGCACCCAGGTACGCCTCCTCGGCGCGCGGCGGCAGCCCGTGCCGGACGGCCCGCCGGGTCCACTGCTCCCAGGCGATCGGCGGGCCGCCGAGATGCCGGGCCAGATAGCCGTCCACCGCGAGGTGCTGCGGCAGGAACCGGGCCCGGGAGCGGCCGCGCCGCCGGTCGGCGCGGCCGGGGAAGTGCAGCGACACCCGCTGCGCGGGCCCGTCGCCGGAGCGCACCAGCTGGGTGCCGTAGGCGGCCGCGACCGTCCCGTCCGCAGCCCAGTCGGCGACGAACCCGTGCGGCACGTAGCGGAGTTCGCCGTCCTCGCCGCCGAGTGCGAGGCGGTGCAGCCGCAGCCCGTCGACGGGCTCCGCGCGCACCAGCGGCACCAGCCGGACACCGCCCCAGACCTGGGCGGGCCGGGTGGTGAGGCCGGTCAGGTCGAGCGTGCTCACGTCGACTCCTCCCGATCGGTCGGTCCGGTCGTGCTGCGCGTCCCGGCGAGGAAGCGGTCGATCCGGGCGTCGAGGTGGGCGGTGAGCTCGGCCAGCCCGGTCCGTCCCTCGGCGAACTGGGCGAGCTCGACCAGCGCGGGCAGGTCCTCGGCGTCCCGCAGCCCGGCCGTGGGCACGCCCGGCGCCAGCCGGCGCACGTCGAAGTCGTCCGCGTCGTAGACCGGATTGAGATGGACGATGCTGACGCGGCGCTCCGGATCGAGCCTGGTCCGCCAGATCCGCAGCACCTCGCCGGCCAGCCCGGGCGGAGCGTTGTCCCAGCCGTCGGAGACGATCAGCAGCCGCTGCGGGGCGGTGTCCAGCGCGTCCAGGATCCGCCGGCCGAGCGGCGTCGGACCGCCGGGACGGGCCATCAGCGGGTCGGTCCGTCCGGAGGTCCACAGCGCGGTGTACTCCCCGGCGAGCGCCTCCAGCAGGTAGTGGCAGGCCAGGGCGGCGGCCAGCGGCCGGCGGCGCTTGGTGCCGGAACCGTAGCTGGAGAAGCTGTCGTCCAGCACGGCGGCCACCCGTCCCCAGCGGCCCCGCTGCTCGCCGGCCGCCCGCCCGGCCGCCGCCCGCAGGGCGCCGGTCAGCTCGTCCCGGCGCCGGGCCCGCTCGTCCAGCGGCAGCGCGAGCACGTACGTGGCGAGCCGGGTCAGCGGCATCCGGGCCAGGTCCGCCCGGACGGCGTCGGCTCCCGCGGCGTGCGCCGAACCCTGGAGGCGCAGCTGTTCCAGACGGGTCAGCCGGGGCGCGATCCGGGTCAGGAAGTCGACCCGCGGGACGCCGTGGCGCGCCGCGAAGCCCTCGGCGACGGTGTACGGCAGCTCGTACAGCGCCGACTGCTGGTAGTGGGCGCGCCGCCAGGTCTCCAGGATCGGCGTCCGGTACCGCGCCACGGACCGCGGAGCGAACAGGAACGGCCCCAACTCGTCGGTGGTGGGCCTGAGATGAGCGTGCCGCAGGGCGATGCGGACACCACTGCGGTACTTCACGGCGTCGAACGCCGGGTCCGGGCGGGCCGCGGTCCAGTCGCGTACGATCGCCCTGGTGCGGCGGTTGTTCACCCTGGCCCGGCGCAGCGCGCGGAACAGCCCGTACACCCGCTGCGGCGGCAGCAGCGACAGCCGCCGGGCGATCAGCCGGCCCTCGGTGCGGCGCTGGGCGGCGGTGGCCTCGCCGGCGTTCTCCAGCAGGTTGCGGACGATCAGCACCGCGTTGTGGTCGTTGATGTCCAGGGCGAGCGTCGCCGCGTACAGGTCGCGGTAGTTGCCCAGCAGGTACGCGTGCAGGAAGTCGAGCGACAGCCGCTGCTCGGCGGCGTCCGAACGGAACTCGCGCTGGCCGGTGGCGGTGATCGCCGCGTTCACGAACAGCAGCACGTCGTCGGCGGCGATCAGGTCGCCGTACGAGTCCATCGGTTCCTCTTCCCCCGGGGTGCGAAGGCCGGCCGGGGAATGGGGGCGCGAACTGCGAATCATTGCGGTAGAGGCAGGTTCCGGAAGTCGCACCGGAGTCCCGCGGCCGGCCCGGAGACGGTAACAGACCCGGCCGCGGGAACTCCAAGGAGAATCAGTGGCCCCGGCGGACCCACTCCTCCAGGTGCGGTGCCTCGGCGCCGATCGTGGTGTCGTCACCGTGCCCGGTGCGCACCACGGTGTCCGGCGGGAGGGTCAGCAGCCGGTCCCGGATGGAGTCGACGATGGTCGGGAAGTCCGAGAAGGACCGCCCGGTGGCGCCCGGCCCGCCCGCGAACAGGGTGTCGCCGGTGAACACCGTGCCGAGGGCCGGTGCGGACAGGCAGACCGCACCCGGGGCGTGCCCGGGGGTGTGCAGCACGGTCAGCTCGACGCCCGCCACCGCCAGGCGCTGCCCGTCGGCCAGCGGCCCGTCGGGATCGCGGTCGGGGTGGGTCTGCTTCCACAGGGCGGTGTCGTCCGGGTGCAGCAGGATCGGCGCACCGGTGCGGGCGGCCAGCGCGGGACCGGCACCGATGTGGTCGTTGTGGGCGTGGGTGCACACGATCGCGGTGAGCCGGCGCGCCCCGACGGCCGCGGCGATGGCGTCGGCGTCGTGCGCCGGGTCGATCACCACCGCCTCCTCGTCGTCGCCGACGATCCAGACGTTGTTGTCCACCTCCCAGCTGCCGCCGTCCAGGTCGAAGGTCCCGGAGGTGACCACCCGCTCGATCCGCGCCGCGGTCACAGGACCACCACCGAACGCAGGACGTCACCCTCTTGCATCCGGGTGAACGCGTCCTCGACCCCGGACAGCGGGATCGTCTCGCTGACGAACGCCTCCAGGTCCAGACGGCCCTGGAGATAGAGGTCGATCAGCAGCGGGAAGTCCCGGCTGGGCAGGCAGTCGCCGTACCACGAGGACTTCAGCGAGCCGCCCCGGCCGAACACGTCCAGCAGCGGCAGCTCCAGCTTCATCTCCGGCGTCGGCACCCCGACCAGCACCACGGTGCCGGCCAGGTCCCGGGCGTAGAACGCCTGCCGGTACGTCTCCGGCCGGCCGACCGCCTCGATCACCACGTTCGCGCCGTTGCCCCCGGTCAGCTCCCGGATCGCCTCGACGGGGTCGTCGGAGCGGGCGTTGACGGTGTCGGTGGCACCGAGCTTCGCGGCACCCGCGAGCTTGCGGTCGTCCAGGTCGACCGCGATGATCCGCGAGGCACCGGCCAGCCGCGCGCCGAGCACGGCGGCACTGCCGACCCCGCCGCAGCCGATCACCGCGACCGTGTCGCCCAGCCCCACCGCACCGGTGTTGACGGCCGCGCCCAGCCCGGCCATCACCCCGCAGCCCAGCAGGCCCGCCACCGCCGGCGCCGCCCGTGGGTCGACCTTGGTGCACTGCCCGGCCGCCACCAGGGTCTTCTCGGCGAAGGCCCCGATGCCCAGGGCCGGCGACAGCGCGGTGCCGTCGGCCAGCGTCATCCGCTGCACGGCGTTGTGCGTGTTGAAGCAGTACCAGGGCCGCCCGCGCCGACAGGCCCGGCACTGACCGCACACCGCACGCCAGTTGAGGATCACGAAGTCACCCGGCGCCACCTCGGTGACACCCGGACCGACCGCCTCGACGATCCCGGCCGCCTCGTGCCCGAGCAGGAACGGGAACTCGTCGTTGATCCCGCCCTCCCGGTAGTGCAGGTCGGTGTGGCAGACCCCGCACGCCTGCACCTGGACCAGGGCCTCACCCGGGCCCGGGTCGGGCACCCTGACGGTCGCCACCCGCACCGTCGCGCCCTTCTCCAACGCGACGACTCCCTGTACCTGCTGAACCATCCGTCAGACACCCTTCGTCCGCCGGCCGCGCTCGTGACGCGGCCGGTCCGTCGTTCGGCCACCCGCCACGGCGTTCACCGCGGCGCGGGTGGGTCCGGCCTGCTCGCTCGCTCCCGAACCTACCGCTGTCCCGGCTCGCCCGAGTGCCAGCGGCACGAATCCGTCGGGCCGCGGTGTTTGAACCTGGGCTGCGGGGTGAGACGAGGCCCTGGCCGGGCAGGGGTCCGGCCGACCTGTCGTCAGGAGGGTTCGCATGGCCTGGGTGATCGTCATCATCGCCGTCCTCGCGGTCATCGCCGCCACCGGGTACGTCCTCGTGCTGCCACAGCTGCGCACGAGGCGACTGCGGGAGCGGTTCGGCCCCGAGTACGAGCGCGCACTGCGGGGACACGGCGACGACGTCCGCGCGGCCGAACGGGAACTGACCGCCCGCGTCCGGCAGACCGAGGCGCTGCCGCTGCGCCCGCTGGGCGCCGCCGAGCGGGAGGCCGCACGCGCGCGGCTGACCGAGGTCCAGGAGCTGTTCGTCGACGACCCGGGCCGGGCCGTCGGCGAGGCCGACCGGCAGCTCACCGAACTGCTCGACCGCCTCGGCTACCCCGCCGACGGCCGGCCGGAAGCCCTGTCCGTCCACCACGCCCCCGCACTGCCGGCCTACCGCACGGCGCTCGGCACCCTGGAACGCGCCCAGGCCGTGCAGGTCGGCACCGAGGAACTGCGCTGCGCCCTGGTGGCCGTCCGCGACCTGACGCAGCGGCTGCTGGCGACGGACGTCGCCGAGCCGGCCGGCGCGCCGCGGCCCGCGCTGCGCAAGGCGCCCGCCCCCGCGGACCAGCTCAGCCGCGGACCAGCTGAACCGCGGACCAGCTGAACCGCGGCGCGGCCGCACCCGCGCGCGTTCGTTCCGTACACCCGAGGAGGAGACGACCATGTCCGAGAACAAGCGCACCGATCCCGCGGCGGCCGGCCCCGGCCGGCCGCCGCACGCCGAACGCCCCGAGGGCGAACGGCCGCACGCGGAGCCGTCCCGCGGCGACGGGGGCGGGCCCGCCGAGGGCCGCCCGGTGCCGAGCGTCCCGCGCCAGGCCGAGCCCGGCGAGCGGCACCGCCCGGCGGCCGCCGGGCAGCAGGTCCTGCCCGGCGAACCGCATCCCGCCCCCGGCGCGCACCCCGGCACCCCGATCGGTGGCACCGGCTGGCTCCCGACCGACCGGGTGGAACGGCTCTCGGCCGAGTGGCACGTCGTGCAGAGCGGTTTCGTGGACGACCCCGGCCAGGCCTGCCGCCAGGCGGACGCCCTCGTCGAGAAGGCCGCCGCCCTGGTCGCCGAGGCGGTCGCCGAACAGCGCCGGGACCTGCGCGCCGACGACTCCCCGGCCGAGGACGGCGCCCCGGACACCGAGAGCCTCCGCCTCGCCATGCAGGACTACCACCGGCTGCTCGACCGGCTGCTGGCGGCCTGAACCGGGGCCGGCCCGATGGCCGACGGACCGGGCCGGGCCGGCGGTCCGCCGGTCGGGTGACCGGAAGTCCTGGGCGGCGATCCGGCGTTCCGCGCAGGTGCGCGCCGGACCGGGCCGCCCGGTGGCTTCTCCCGAACGGCGGACAACCCGGCGGTGTCCCGGGATGATGGGGCGTCAGGAGGACGCCCGTGACGAGACCCCCTCGAAGGAGACTGTGCAGGCCGGAGGAGCGGGACCCGCCCGGCGCGCAGATCTACCACGTCTGCCCGGGCGTCGAGTGCTGCGGCGACCAGGACGGGGAGCCCGTCCGTGCCGATCCCGGCGAGGACGTCGATGAACTCGGCCTGGCCGGCGAACTCGTGGACGGGACCGCGGGCATCCCGTACCCGGCAGTCCCCGCTGCGGTCCGCCGGGTCCGCGGAGCCCTCCGCCGCGGGATCCCGCTGGACGGACGGTGTCATGAGTGCGACGGTCCGCTCGTCTGGGCCGGTACGAGCTGGCACCCCCACGGCAGCCGGGACCACGCCGGCCTGCGGCGGACCCTCGACCGGGCCGTCCTCCGGGTCCTCGTCGAGCTGGCTGCCGGCCGTCGCGGGCCCTGAGCCCCGGGAGCCGGGTGGCGGGCGTGGGAGACCCTGACCTCGGCCCCGCCGCCGCGCGCTCCCGTCAGGCGCGGCCGGCGGTCTCCCGATGTGCCTCGATGGCGACGGCGACCCGGACGGCCGCGTCCGGCCAGGTCCGGGCCGCGGTGTCCGGGTCGCCTGCACGGATGGCGCGGGCGAGGGCGCGCAGGAGCTCGGCGGTGGTGGCCAGGCCGCTTCGGTTCAGCCGGGCGGCGGTGCGGTCCAGACGGGCGAGGGTGGCGTGGCCCGGCCGACGCAGGCCCTGGTGAGCGAGGTCGGCGAGGGTGGCGAGCGCCTCCGTCAGGCCGGTGGCGACGGGGTCGGCCGACGGAGGTGCGGCGGGGGCGAGGGCGGTGGAGCCGGGGCCGGGGGCGAGGTCCGGGACCACGACGGTGCCGCCCACGAGGAGGGCGACGGGTTCCAGTACGGTGCGCCCACCGGTGCGCCGGACCGTCGCGCTGACGTGGGTGACGGTGCCCGCCCCGAGCGCCGCGGCGAGCGCGTCGAGGGCGCCGGGGCAGGCCGGGTCGTGGGTGGCGGCCAGGGTGGCCGTGTTGCCGGCGGTGTCGCGGACCTCGGCTTCCAGGCACTGCGCGGCCGCGTCGTACCGGATCCCCTCGACGGCGGAGAGCCGCACCACGTGCAGGGACTCGGCGGTGATCCTGGGCCGGATCAGCCGCGGCGGCCGGCCCGCGAGCCTGCGCAGGTGGCCGTCGAGGTCGGTGAGCAGCAGCGGGGCGGGCAGGTCGGTCCAGGAGCTGCCGACGGGGGTGACGGTGGTGGCGGCGATCCGGCCCCGCCCGAGGCCGAGTTCGTGGGCGGCGCTGCGGACGGCGCTCTCGCTGACCACGTTGCCGGTGGCGAGGGCGTCGAGGCGGTGCCCGGCGATCCGGCGGGCGGCCGGCAGGTGGACGGCGGGCGGGTGGTCGTCGTCGGGGACGTCCCAGCCGTGGCGCAGGACCAGGACGGTTCCGGCGGCGGGGTGGGCGAAGTAGACCTCGGCGGACCGGGTCGTCGCGGTGCTGCGGATCCGGCAGCCCAGTGCGGTGAGGCGGACCCGGCGCAGCGGGGTCTCGGCGGCCTCCCGGACGCCGAGCACCTCCGCCCGCAACGCGCCGGGGTGGGCGGCGGCGCGGTGCCGGGCGTGCAGCTCGGCCAGGAGCAGGGCCAGTTCCTCGGGCCGGTGGTCGGCGGCCCGGGCGGCGTACGCGTCGAGCTGGCCGATCAGATCGGTGACCAGGCCGGCCGGCCAGTGCAGGGAGCGGTCGGCGAGCTCGCCGCGCACCCGGTGGAGATCGGCGGTGAGGACCGGCCCGGCGTGGACGGCGCCGTCGAGGAGCAGCTCGCGGGCCAGACCGAGGGCGGCGTCCAGGACCGGCGGGACGCCCGGATCGGGCTCGCGACGGCCGCCGAGCGTGACCGTCGGGCGGCCGTCGGCAGCCCGGAACGCCCAGACCGCGAGGGCGATCATCTCGCCGCGGCGGTCCTGCGCGGCATCGGTGACGGCGAAGCCCAGCTCGCCGGGGACGGGGAACCGGACCGCGCAGGCGGCGAGTTCGGCGACGGGCTGCGGATCGTCCGGGTGCGCGTGGTGCAGCCGCGCGGTGTAGCCGCGTTCCAGCGTGCGGCGCGCGGCGGTCACGGCCCGGGCCCCGACCGCGGCGGTCAGCGCCTCGTCGTCCAGCGCACCGGGGGACCAGCAGGGAGCGGGCGCGGGGGCATCGGAGGCGGCGGGGAGGGGGTCAGGACCCGGCGGGGCGGCGGCAGCGGCCCGCTGGTGGGCGAGGACCAGGGCGATCCGGTGGCGGCACACGCCCGGCGCGCCGCAGGTGCAGCTGCCGCCGTCCAGCCCGGTGCCGGGCGGCAGGGCGACGGTGCTGCCGTCGGGGCAGGTGCCGCGCAGCGTGCCGTCCGGGTCGAGCGCCGGTGCCGGCCCGTCCCCGGCGGCGACCTCCCGGGTGGCGCGCTTGACCAGGCCGCGGTTGGCCAGCGCGGCCAGCGTCTCCGCGTCCAGGGCCAGCAGGTCATCGCGGGACCCGGCGCTCACCGACCGAGCCTCTCGGCGACGAACGCGGCGAGCATCCCCGGTGTCATCGCCCCCATGTGCGCGCCGGCGTCGGCGAGCCGCCCGGCGAGCTCCCGGTCGTACGCCGGGGCGGCCTCCTCGTCCAGCGCGGCCAGGCCCAGCACCGTCACACCCTGTTCGGTCAGCGAGCGGACGGTGCGCAGCAGCCGGTACGGGTCGCCGCCCTCGTAGAAGTCGCTGATCACCGCCAGGACCGTGCGCCGCGGGTTCTCCACCAGTCCGGCCGCGTAGTCGACCGCGCGGGCGATGTCGGTGCCGCCGCCGAGCTGGACCCGCATCAGCAGTTCCACCGGGTCCGTCACCTCGGAGGTGAGGTCCACGACCTGGGTGTCGAAGGCGACCAGATGGGTCTTCAGCCCCGGCAGGCTCCACAGGCAGGCCGCAGTCACCGCGGAGTGGATCACCGAGCCCACCATCGAACCGGACTGGTCGACCAGCAGGATCAGCTGCCACTGCTCCAGGTGCCTGCGGGTACGGGAGTGGAAGTGCGGCCGCTCGATCAGGATCCGCCGCTCGGCCGGACGGTAGCGCCCGAGGTTGGCCCGGACGGTCCGGCGGAAGTCGAAGTCACGGGCCAGCGGGCGCCGGCTCGGGCGCGCCGACCGGGCACCCGTGAACGCCTGGCGCAGCTCCGGGGTGAGCCGCTCCGTCAACTGCCGGACCACCGCCGCCACGATCCGGCGCGCCTGGCCGAGCAGCTGCTCGTTCATCAGGTGCTTGGTGCGGAGCACCGCGCGCAGTAGTGCCGCGCTCGGCTCCACCCGTTCCAGCACCGTCGGGTCGGTGACGATCTCCTCGATGCCGTACTGCTCGACCGCGTCGCGCTCCAGCCGCTCGATGGTCTCGCGGGGGAACAGGCGGTGGACGTCGTCCAGCCAGTCGACCGCGGTGACCCGGGACGGCCCCTGACCGGCGCTGCGGATGCCGCGGCGGTCGAGGTCCTCGTCGCGGCCGTACAGCCATTCCAGGGCGGCGTCGCGGGCGGCGCCGTCGGCGCTCGGGCGGCCGGTCCACGGTTCGGCGGGGGACCCGAGGACCAGGCGCCAGCGCTCCAGGGCCTGGTCGGGGGCCTGGGCGGGAGCCTGGTCGGGGGCCCGGTCCGGGGTCGTTCCGGGCGCGTTCACCGGGCGTTCCGCAGGCCGTGGCGGTCGAGCAGGGCGGTCACGTTCTCCTCCAGGGCACGGGCGGCGGCCAGCTGCAGTGGGTCGGCGGTGGTGCGGAGCAGGCCGCGGGCCGAGCCGCGCAGACCGCGGCGTTCGATCAGCCGCCGCGCGATCCGCTCGCGCTCGCGCGGCGGGAACCAGCCGAACGCCTGGCGCAGGGCCGGAACGGCGATCAGGAACTCGGCGTCCGTGAGCCCGGCGAGGACGGCGTCCACGGCGGCCAGCAGGGAACCGTCGCCGGAGTCGGCGGTGACCTCCTCGCGGGCGAGGGCGAACAGGCCGCCCAGCCAGTCGCCGAGCGTGCCGCGGTCGCCCGCCACGGCCAGGACGGCGGAGCCGAGGCCGGGCTCGGTGGCGGGGGCGAGGGTGAGGTGGAGGCCGTGGGCGGCGCCGCGGAGGTCGGCGGGGGCGTGGGGGTCACGGGCGATGCGGAGGGCGAGGGCGGCGGCGTCCTCGGCGGAGACGGTGAGCAGACCGGGGGCGTGGCGCAGGGTGTCGCGGACGGCGGCGAGCGCCGTCGGACCGGCCGGGTCGGAACCGGAGCGGCCGTGCGCACCCTCGACCAGCCACAGGATGCGGGTGACGGCGCCGTCCAGGACCGCCGAGAGCAGCGGGCTGCGGGCGGTGCCGTACACGCGGTCGTGCCGCCAGAGGCCGAGCGCGGTGGCGAGGACGGCGCCGAGCGCGCCCGGGTCCGGGTGGCGGGCGACGGTGGCGGTGAGCGTGCCCAGGAGACGGTCGGTGAGGGCGGTGGCGCCGCACAGGACGGTGTCGAGGAGCAGGGCGGCCAGTTCGGTGTCCGCCGGTCCGGCGGTGCGGGCGCGTTCGGCGAGGACGGTGGCGGCCGCCTCGTGGAGGGTGGCGCCGTACGCGCCGGCCTCGATCAGGGCGGCGTCGCGGCCGGCGTCCGGTCCGGCCTCCCAGCGTTCGACGGTGACCGGGTCGGCGCCGTGGGCGGGTCCGGCGGTGCGGTGGCGGCCGGGTACGCCGAGTACGCGCAGCCGGTGCAGGGTCCGGCTCGCGGTCAGACCGTCCTCGGTGGTGAGGTCGCAGGTCAGCGGGCGGGTGCCGGTGGCACCGATGGCGGCGAGCCGGGCCGCGGCGTCGTGGACCAGGGGCGGGGCCGGGGTGGCGGGGTGCAGCCGCCCGGTGCGGGTGCCGCTGCACGCGGCGACCATCTCGACCACGACCGGGTGGCTGCCGGGCGCCAGCGGGGCGCGTTCGGACCAGGGCAGCGGCTGGGTCAGGTCGTCCTTGACCAGCGCGCCGGCCAGACCGTCCAGCACGTCGGTGCGGGCCGGCACGCGGTGGCCGCGCAGCGCGGCGAGGCTGCCGGTGAGCGCGGCGGCGGCGACCAGGTCGGCGGTGGAGACCGGATGGCGGCGCCGGCGCAGACGGGCGACCACGGACCGCCGCAGGTCCTCGCCGGCGGCCTCGGGACCGTCCTCCCACAGCCGCTGGTAGTAGGCGGGCGAGGGCATCCCGGACTGGTACCCGGCGAAGGCGTCGAGCTGCCGGAACGAGTACGGCACCAGGTAGCTGCCGTGCACGGAGCCGGGCGGCGGCTCGGGCGGCGCGGGCCGGCCGGGCGCCTGCGCGGGCCGCGCGGCGAGGGCGCGCAGGGCGGGCGTGTGGAAGCCGCCGGTGACCACCAGCACGGTCGCGCTCCCCGCCTCGGCGAGGACCGCGCGCACCCAGGCGGCCATGTACGCCTCGCGGGCCCGGTCGCCCTCGTCCGCCTCGGCGTCGCCGCGGACCAGGTCGAAGTAGGCGTCCAGGCGCTCGGCGAGCCCGTCCGCCGGGGCCACCTCGAACAGCCCGTCCCACAGGGCGTCCACCGAGCCGGTGCCGAACCGCTCGCACAACCGGGCCGTCGCCTCCGCGTACCCGGCCTCCGCGTCGGCGTACCGGTTGGCGCGCAGCTCGAACGCCGGGTGCCAGGACGGCAGGTCGACGAAGAGCACCTCCGCGCCGGCCGCCCGCCCCTCCCGCAGCGCCACCCATTCGGGTGAGTAGTCGCACAGCGGCGCCCAGGTGGTGGCGGTGCGCTCGGCGTCGCGGTAGTGGCCGAACACGGCGATCGGCAGGTCGTGACCGAGGGTCAGCTCGTCCAGCCGGCCGTTGAGGTCGGCCGGGCCCTCGACCAGGACGTACGCGGGCCGCAGCCGTCGGACGGTGTCCGCCACCAGGCGGGCGCAGGCGGGCGAGTGGTGGCGGACACCGAGGAAGACCGCGGGCATCAGCCGGCCAGCAGGTGGCGGGCGTCGTGCACGGCCTGCCAGTGCGCGCCGCGTCGCCGCGGGACCCGCTGCTCCAGGTAGCGGCGCAGCCGGGCCAGGTCCTCCGGGCTGTCCTTGGCGGCGGTCCCGGCCAGGCTGGCGACCAGGTCGGCCGCGTCGCCGGGCTCACCGCGCAGGTACCAGCCGCGCAGCCCGACGGCGTGGGCGACCGAGACCGCCTCGGCGGTGCTCATCACCGCCGAGATCCGGTCGCCGCCCTCACCGGCCCGCAGCTCGCGGAAGGCCGTGACCAGCACCTCCAAGAGGTCCCGGTCGGGCGCCGCGGTCACCCCCGAACGCCGCAGCAGGTGCCCGGACTCGGCCTCGACCAGGGCGAGTTCGGTGTCCAGGTCGGGGATCGGGAAGACCGTCTCGAAGTTGAACCGGCGCTTGAGCGCCGAGCTCATCTCGTTCACCCCCCGGTCGCGGGTGTTGGCGGTGGCGATCACGTTGAAGCCCTGCTGGGCGAAGACCATGCCCTCCGGCCCGTCCAGCTCGGGGATCGCCACCACCCGCTCGGAGAGCAGGGACAGCAGCGAGTCCTGCACCTCCAGCGGGCAACGTGTGATCTCCTCGAACCGGACCACCCGGCCCTCGGCCATGCCGCGCAGCATCGGTGCGGGCACCAGCGAGCGGGTGGACGGGCCCTCGGAGACCAGCAGGGCGTAGTTCCAGGAGTACTTGATCTGGTCCTCGGTGGTCGCCGCACCGCCCTGCACGGTCAACCGGGAGGTGCCGCTGACCGCCGCCGCGATCAGCTCCGACAGCAGCGACTTGGCGGTGCCGGGCTCGCCCACCAGCAGCAGGCCGCGGTTGGTGGCCAGGGTGACCAGGGCGCGTTCGACCAGCGCCGGATCGCCGACGAACTTGCGGGCGACGCCGGCCGCCTCGTCGCCGACGATGAACCGGCGGGCGGCGCGCAGGCTCAGCTCCCAGCCCGGCGGGCGGTGGTCGCGGTCACCGGCGCGAAGCGCCGCCAGCTCCTCGGCGTACCGGACCTCGGCGGGCGGTCGCTGGATCCGCTCCTCGGCGGTGGTGGTCACGGCGGCCCTCCCGGGGTGGTTCGCACGGCTGTCGGTGGGGTGGTGCGCCGTCACGGCGTGGTCAGTTCGGTCAGGTCGGCGATCACCTCGGAGGCGGTCACCGGGTCGAGTTCGGCGAAGGTCGGGAAGGTCCGGTTGTGGGTCCGGTAGTCGCCCGGGCTGATGTCGAGCCACACCGTCTCCACCTGCTGCTCGGGGTACACGTCGTGCATGCCGACCGCGATCCCGTGCTCCGGGGCGAGCACCACGTACCGGTCCGGTCCGACCCGGCGGGACAGCCAGCGCTCCACGCCCGCGTCCTGCGGCGCGCCGCGCCGCCAGCCGCGCCGCTCCATGCCCACCAGCCGGGCGGTCGGCAGCACCGGACCGTTCTCGAAGCGGGTCAGCCGGTGGCCCGCCCGCTCCTCGTCGCTCAGCGCGTACACCGGGCGGCCGAGCTGACGGAACGGCTGCAGGATCTCGTAGTCGGCGAACAGCTCCGACCACGCGGCCAGGTCGGCACCGAGCAGCAGCGGGTGGGCCAGCCGGACGGTCGCCGAGGCGGGCAGCACGAACAGCTCGTCCTCGACGTCCGCCAGGGTGCGGTCCTCGGCGACCCGGAACGCCGTCGGCGCGCCGTCCGCCTCGGCCAGCCACACCAGCCGGCGCACCAGGTGCCACAGCAGCGGGTGCCCGACGAACAGCCGGCCGAACTCCTCCGCCGTCCACGACCGCCGGGTGACCATGGCGTCCTCCAGCCGGCGGATCTGGTCCCCCGCCACCGTGCGGACGTCCTTCTTCAGCGCGGCGAAGCGCTTGCGCTCGGCCGGTGCCAGCTCGGCGTCGTCCCGCGCCCCCGGGGCCGGCAGGTCCTTGCGGCGGACGCCGTCCGCATCCAGTACGTACGGCTTGAGCTGCTCGTCGAAGCCCACCGTGAAGGTCCGGGTGCCGTAGTCGACGACGGTGGTCCCGCCGGCGTCCAGCCCGAAGTCCGGTACCAGGCGGTCCGACAGCTGCTCCCCGGACAGGCCGAGACCGGCCGCCACCTCGGCGATCTTCTCCTCGGCCCGGGCCTTGAGCGCCTTGAACTTCACCCGCTGAGCGATGCCGTGCAGATGGAGCAGGGCCACGTCGCTGCCGATCCCGGCCAGGACCTCCAGGCCGTCCACCGCGCGGTGGTGCGCGCCCTCGCCCGGCCACGCCCGGAGCACCGGCGTCAGCAGGCGGACCGTCCGGTCGTCACCCAGCCGGGCCAGCACGTGCAGGGCCCAGCCGTCCTGGGACGGCATGCCGGCCAGCCGCCACTGCTCGAACACCGCCCAGCCGAAGTCCGTCAACGACCGGGGCTCACACACCTCCGCCACCTGGTCGAGGCCCGGGTAGAACGCGCCGGGCTTGGACATCGCGAGCATGGTGAGCACGTGCCGCACCACCTCGGCGGGCAGCGCGCCCCCGCCGCCGCGCACCAGCAGCTGCGGCAGCATCAGCGGCTCGGCCCAGTCGCCGAGCGGGGGAAGCTTCGCCGGCAGCAGGTTCACCAGCGGGTCGGCGGACAGCAGCGCGTCGACCACCTCCGCCGCCTGCGGCCCGTACTCCCCGGCCACCGCGCGCACCGCCTCGGTGCCGTGCGCCGCACCGACGAGGCGCAGGGCGTGCTCGGCGTTGCGCCGGGCCACCCCGGCCCGGCCGACCGCGGCGGGCACCAGCAACCGGGCCGCGTCCAGCCCGTGCCGGGCGAACCACGAACGGGCGGTGTCCCCGGCCGACTTGAGCCGCACCAGCCAGTCCGCCATGGTCTCGGCCACCCGGACGTCCAGGTACGGCAGCAGCAGTGCCCCGTGGGCGGCCGGGTTGTGCAGCGCGGAGGCCAGCATCGGCCCGAACGCGTCCGCCCCGAAGCGGGCGGCGATCCGGCGCAGCGCGCCGGTGGCCTCCCAGATGTACTCGCCGCCGCGCCACTGCGCGATCAGCGGCCGGCCCAGCTCCTCGTCGCCGTACGCGAACAGCGCCACCTCCTCGTGCTGGTTGGAGCGGCGATCCGCGGGGGAGCGGCCGTTCGCGGCGCGGACGCTGTCGGCGACCCGCTGCCAGTCGCCGTCCGCCCAGCGCGCGTACCAGGACTCCGAGACCGCCCACGCCTCCCGCTCGCCCGGCAGCCAGCTCAGCCGCAGCCCGTCCGGGGCGGTGAGCCCGGTCAGCACGCGGGGCCTGGCCGTGGAGCGCGGCCGCGTCCACGGCGGACTCGTGAACAGCTCGGGCAGCGCGTCGGGGGCGACCTCCGGCACCCGGTCGCCGACCTCGGTGAGCGGTTCCACCACCGCCGCCTGCTCCGGCGTCAGCGCCGGCAGCAGTTCGAGGGCGGCCGCGCGGTGGGCGGCGACGTGGGAGGTGAGCAGCTGACGGATCGAGGCCGGCGCGGCGGGGGCGGTGGCCGCCTCGGCGAGCAGCCGCACCGCCCGCCGGGGGAACCGGCGCATGGCCGTCACCAGGGCTCCGCGTGCTGCCTTGCCGATGTCCTGATGGGCCAGCAGCCCTCGGAAGCTCACGTCGGAGGGGAACTCGGCGATCGCGTTCAGCAGCGACATCTGCCTGTCGCTGTACAGGTAGTTGTTGGCCAGGGCGTGCAGCAGCAGCGGCGCGGTACCCGTCCCGAGGCCGTCCGCCACGGTCGCGATGACCTCGGCCGACCAGCCGTCCCAGCCCAGGTTCGGCAGCTGCGGGAGCTTCTCCAGCGGTTCGACCGAGGAGAGCGAGCACAGCAGCATCGACCACGCGTCCGAGTCCAGGCCGCCGCCCGACGAGCAGCACTCCGCCGTCCAGGCGTGCTCGGAGGGCACCAGGTAGCTCACCACCACCTTCCGGGCCAGGTCGGTCCGGCAGGCGGCCAGGGCCTCGACGGCAGCCTGGTGGACGTCCGCCTCGCACACGGCCAGCAGGGCGCGGACCCGGTCCGCGGCCGGACGGTGCGTCACGGACGTCCGGTACCGGCGCTTGCCCTGCCCGAGCCGCGGACTGGACCGCCGCGAACCGGACGAGTCCCAGGTCACGGCGGTCTGCAGCAGTTCGACGACCGCCGTCGCCGCGAACGGCAGACCGCGCTCCACCACCCAGGCGTCCACCGCCCGGCGGTACCCCTCCGCCGAATCGGCGACCAGCGCCGCCATCACGGCGGCACCGAGCGGGTCGGCGCCGCCGTCCAGGTACGACCGGGCGGCCTCGACCAGGTGGGCCCCGCTCTGCGGGGAGGCCAGCGCCTGTTCCACCCACTCCGCCTGCTCCGCCACCGCGGCGCGGAACCTCTCCGGCGCGGTCCTGGTGGGCGCGGTCGTCGACCTGGGCGCGCCACCGCGCCGGGGGATCAGGGACCGGCGCCAGGCGTCCGGCAGCACGAAGGTGTCCTCGTCGACCGGGGCCTGCGGGGCCGTCCGGGCGTCCGGCGCCCCGGCTGCGTCGGTCGGGGAGGAGACGGCCGCGGAGGAGACGGCCGCGGAGGCGGCCGCGCGGAGGGCCGGTGCAGTGCCGTCGCCGGTCGAGCGGTAGCCCTTGCGTTCCTTCTCCGCGACCGTCCTGGCGAAGTGCGCCTGCGCGGCCTCCGCGGTCGGGAACTCCTTGCTCTGCTCCCGCCCGTCGGTGCCGCACCGCCCGTAGCGCACGGTCACCACGGCACCGTCGACCGCGGCCTCCCAGAACTTGTCCGAGCCGCCCTCCACGAACTCCCAGCGCCGCACAGCTCCGCCCTCTCCTCGCACAGGTGATCAGGGAGGAACAGTAGCGAGGCCCACCGACAGACCGACCGGCGGACCGGCCCGTCCCACCCCGTCGCGGGGGACGCGGCTGCGCGGGCCCGCCGGTGACCCTGCGTACCGGGTGCACCCGGCGGTCGGCGTCGTGCGGGGTGCCGTCCGGACGGATGCGTCTCCCGGCAGGAGAGCCCCACCGCGGTGGCGGGGCGGCACCCCGGGGCCGCCGTCAGACCCGACGGCGGCCCCGGGGCGGTCGAGGGGGCCGGAGGTGGCGCGTGGCCGGCGGGTCAGCCGCGGCCGAGCAGGGCGCCGCCGTTGATCTGGAGGACCTGGCCGGTGACGAACCCGGCCTCGGGTGAGGCGAGGTAGCCGGTCATGGCCGCGATCTCGGCGGCCTCGCCGGCCTTGCCGACCAGGGTCTGGGAGATCCGGGCCGCGTGGCCGGCCGGGGTCATCCGGTCCCCGAAGAACTCGGTGGCCTCGATGTAGCCGGGCGCGACGATGTTGGCGGTGATGCCTGCGGGGCCGAGTGCCGTGGCCTGTTCGGCGTTCCACGGGTGGAGCGCCGCCTTCGCGCCGCCGTAGGTGCCGGGTCCGCGCAGCGCGGCGATCGAGGACAGCGTGACGATCCGGGCGCCCGGCCGGGTGAGCTGCGGCAGCAGCGCCTCGGTGAGCAGGACGGTCGGCAGGACGTTGCCCTCGAAGTTGGCCCGCCACTGGGCGGCGTACCCCTGCAGGGTGTCGGGCTGGTCCAGGCCGTAGAAGCCGCCGGCGTTGTTGACCAGGACGTCCACGGTGCGGCCGGCTCGGGCCAGGTGGGCGGCGACCTGTTCGACCTGCTGCGGGTCGCTGAGGTCGGCGGCCCGGTGGGTGATCCGTTCGGTGTCGAGTTCCGCGTTGAGCGCGCCGGCGGCTGCCGCGAGGGTCGCCTCGCGGCGCCCGAGGATCAGTACGTCGTCGCCGGCCCTGGCGAAGTGTTCGGCGATCGCGCGGCCGATGCCGCTGCCGCCGCCGGAGACCACTACGAGTCGGGACATCCCCGCTCTCCTTCCAGGACCTAGCAGGGCCCGATCGAGGGGCACGGGTCCGAGGCCTGCTGCCGGTGCACGACCGGCTGCGACGAGCCGGGCTGGGACACGATGGTGACGGTGGCCACCAGCGCGATGAGCACCATCACGAGCCTTGTCGGGTCCATGCCGCTGTTTCCCCTTGTGTCCGCATGTGTTCGCTGCTTCGGTCGAGTGTGGGTCGGGCCGCCGCGCGAGCGGCCCTCGACCGGTGCTCAGTGTGGCGGCCGGTTACATCGGTTGTGCATCGGCGCCCCGCGGCGGCCGCCACCACCAGCGCGATCATGGTGAGTCCGAAGCCGAACAGGCCCATCAGGGCGATGATCCCGCCGTGCAGGGCCACCGCTCCCGGGACGGCGGCCCGCCGGGCCGGAGCGGGCAGCAGCATCGCGGCGGCGAGGGCGAGTTCGAGGACGATGACGGACCAGCCGAGCAGCCGGACCGACCAGCCGTGGTCGAGGACCGGATCGATCCACGGGCGCAGCGCGGCCGGGGCGCCCCAGTAGTGGCTGTGCAGGGTGTAGTACATCGCGGTGCCCTGCCGCCAGACGGGGTCGAGCAGTTTGGAGGAGCTGGCGTGCAGGTAGATGAGCACGACCTGGACGCGCAGCAGGAGGTGGGCGGCGTACCCGGCGCCGCGCCACTGCGGCGGGAGGGCGCCGGGGGCGCGCCGCCAGTGCCAGCGGCGGGGGTCGCCGAGCAGGATCACGGCCAGCAGCAGGGTGGCGATGCGGGCGGCCATGTCGCCGCCGTCGGCGAGGCCGGTGGCGGTGGTGAGGCTGAACGTGAGGTACCAGTGCGGCAGGCAGGTCCAGCGGGGACGGTAGCCGGAGGCGATGACGGCGAGGGCGAGGGCGGCGACGGCCCGACGGGCCGTCATGGTGCCGTCGGCCGGGCCGAGGCACCAGAGGCCGAGGGCGCGGGAGCCGCCGCAGTACGGGGCGAGGGGTCCGTAGCCACCGTGGGCGAAGAGCGCCGCGTCGGGGGTGCACAGCAGGGTGAGCAGTTGGGCGAGGGCGAGCAGCGTGCGGCCGGCCGCGATGCCGGGGCCGGGGGCGAAACCGGCCGGGCCGGTGGCGAGCCGTCGGCGCAGCGGGGCGGGCGCGCACCTCACGGGCACTCCACGTGCAGGACGGCGGCGGCGTCGATCCGCCAGCGGCCGGCGCCGGCGGTGCCCCAGCGGGCGAGTGTCTCGCGGGTGAGGGCGATGGGGCCGCACAGGGTGGGGCGGGCGGCCGGGTTGCGGACGGTGGGTGACGTCGGGGTGGTGACCGGGCCCGTGGTGGTGGGCGGCGTCGGGGCGGTGGCCGGGCCCGGGTCGGAGGCCGGCGGGGCGCAGTCGGCGAGGGTGGCGGTGGGGCACGGCTGCCAGGCGGTGGCGGGCAGCAGGTCGGCGAGGGCTTCGAGTTCGTGGGCCTGGGTGCGGGGGGAGCGGTCGGGCCCCCAGCGGGTGGCGAGGCCGGCGGAGGGGTGGTCAGGGCGCTGGTCCAGCCGGTCGGGCCGGCGCGGTAGGCGGCCAGCTCGGGGGCGTACTGGCCGTTGTCGAAGAGGTTCCAGCCCTGGGGCCACAGCAGCCAGGCCGCGTCGTGCGGGCGGGAGCCGGGGGCGGTGCCGCCGCTGTCGGGCGGGAGTTGGGCGATCAGGGTGAGCAGCAGGACGGCGCCGAGCAGCGCGAGGGTCTGGCGGAACGCGCGTTCGGCGGTGGTCTGCGGGTCCGTGTCCCGGTGGTGCATCAGGTGGCGCGGTACCTTCCGTGCGCCGGTCCCGGTGGTGCCGTTGCCAACTGCGGGCGGGTTCATCGGAGTTCCGGATCGGTGTTATCGACTGCTGATATACATGCTTCCACTTGTTCACCGCTACTCGAAGGACAGTGCCCCGTGACCGACGAGGAGTGGGGAATCCAGCTGCTCGGACCGCTCCGGGTCCAGGTCGGCGGGCAGCAACTGGACCTGAGCGGACCGCGCCAGGAGAAGGTGCTGGCGGTCCTGGCGCTGGACGCCGGCCGGGTGGTCCCGTTCGACACCCTGGTCGACGCGCTGTGGGACGACGCCCCGCCGGACACCGCGCGGCGTCAGGTGCACAACGCGATCGCGACCCTGCGCCGCTGCCTCGGCCCGCTCCGCGACCTGATCGTCACCGACGGACGCGGCTACCGCGCCGACCTCGGCGCCGCGGGTGGCCGCGAGCGGGTCGACGCCCACCGCTTCCTGTGCCTGGTCCGCTCGGCCGAGACGGCACTCGCGGGCGGCCGCCGGGCCGAGGCCGTCACCGCGCTCGGCGACGCACTGGCGCTGTGGAACGGCCCGGCGCTGGCCGGCCTCGACGGCCGCGCGGTGCGGATCCTGGCGGGGCGGCTCGACGAGCAGCGACTCACCGCCCTTGAGCGGCTGTTCGAGCTGCGCCTGGACGGCGACGCACCGGGGGAGCTGGTCCCGGCGCTGGCCGAACTCGTCGCCACCCACCCGCTGCGCGACCCGTTCCGCCGGCAGCTGATGCTGGCCCTCCACCGGGCCGGCCGGCAGGCCGACGCGCTGGAGGTGTACGAGCAGGGCCGCGCCCTGCTGGCCGCCGACCTCGGTCTGGACACCCGCGCCGAGCTGCGGCTGCTGCACGAGCGGATCCTGCGCTGCGATCCGGCCCTGGACCGGCCCGCCGACGCGACCCCGCCCGCCACGCCGCCCGCCGACCCGCCCGCCCCGCCGCATGCCGACCCGCCCGCCGCTCCCCGGGCCGGGACGGCCGGCCCCGCACCCGCCACGCCCCCGCGGGCCGGCGTCTTCCGGGCGCACCAGCGCCGTTTCCTGCCGTACGACGTCACCGACTTCACCGGGCGCGGGGAGGAGTTCCACCGTCTGGTGGCCCTCGCGGAGCACGCCTCGGCGCCGGACGGGCCGGACGGCACCGGCAGCTCGACCCTGGTGGTGACCGCCGTCGACGGCATGGCGGGGATCGGCAAGACCACCATCGCCGTACGGGCCGCGCACGCGCTGGCCGACCGCTACCCGGACGGCCAGCTCTTCGTCGACCTGCACGGCCACACCCCCGGCCAGGAGCCCATCACCCCGGCGGCCGCCCTCGACCGGCTGCTGCGCCACCTCGGGGTCAGTCCCGAGCGGATCCCGGACGGCGTCGACCAGCGGGCGGCCGCCTGGCGGGCCGCGCTGGCCGGCCAGCGGGTGCTGATCGTGCTGGACAACGCCCGGGACGTCGGACACGTCCGGCCGCTGCTGCCCGGCACCGGCAGCGCCCTGGTCCTGATCACCAGCCGGCGAAGACTCACCGCGCTCGACGGCGCCGTCAACCTGTCGTTGGAGGTGCTCACCCCGAAGGACGCGGTGGAGCTGTTCGTGCGCATCGTCGGCGCCGAGCGCGCCGAGGGGCGGCGGGCCGAGGTGGCGGACGTGGTGGCGCTCTGCGGCTGCCTGCCGCTGGCCATCCGGATCGCCGCCTCCCGGCTGCGGCACCGGCCGGCCTGGAGCGTGGCCCACCTCGCGGACCGGCTGCGCGACCGCCAGCGGCGGCTGGCCGAGCTGGTGGCGGGCGACCGCAGCGTCGCCGCCGCCTTCGAGGTCTCCTACCTCCAACTCGGCGAGGCCCAGCAGCGGCTGTTCCGGCTGCTCGGGCTGCACCCCGGGCACGACTTCGACGCGGTCGGCGCCGCCGTGCTCAACGGCTGCACGGTGGCCGAGGCGGAGGTGATGCTGGAGGAACTGTTCGACACCCACCTGCTCGGCCAGCACACCGTGGGCCGCTACTACTTCCACGACCTGATCCGGCAGTACGCGCTGACCAAGGCCGAGCACGAGGAGCAGCAGGCCGGCCGGGAGCAGGCGCTGCGGCGGCTGCGCCGGCACTACCTCGACCTGGCGGGCTGCGTCGCCGAGCTCTCCGACCCGGGCCGGCCCGCCGGGCGCGCCCCGGAGGCCCCGCGGGCGATCCCGGGCCTGCGGACGGTGGCCGACGCGGCGGACCTGCTGGCCGCAGAGCGGGCCAACATCGTCGCGGTGCTGGCCTGCGCCCCGGGCGCCGAGGACCTGGAGCAGGTCTGGCGGCTGGCGGTCGCGGTGGGCCCGTTACTGGTCCGCAACGGCTACGTGGAGGAGGCGATGACCGGCTACCGGCACGCCCTGGACGCCGCCCGCGCCGCCGAGGACCTGCGCGGCCAGGCCGAGGTGCAGACCAATCTCGGTCTCGCCTACCGGGCGCTGGGCCGCTACGACGGTGCGGTGCGGGCGCTGCAGACCGCGCTGGAGCTGTCCCGCACCACCGGGGACCGGTACGGTGAGGCCCGTACGCTCTGGACGCTCGGGCACGTCGGCCTGCTGCGGGGCGACTATCCGACGGTGCTTCAGCAGTACCGGGCCGCGCTGGAGATCTTCGAGCAGGTCGGCGCGGCCCGGGACCAGGCCGCCGTGCTGGGCAACATCGGCGTGGTGTACGGCTACCTGGCCGAGTACCGGCAGGCGCTGGCCCACCACCGGCGCGCGCTGGAGCTCAGCCGGGAGCTGGACAACCCGTTCCGGGAAGCGGTCGACCTGCTGAACGTCGGCTGGGTGCTGTCCCGGCTGGACGACACCGAGGAGGCCTGGAGCTGCCTGGAGGAGGCGTTGGCCAGGACCCGGGAGCTGGGCGCCCGGGAGGTGGAGGCGCAGGCCCGCTGGGCGTTCGGTGACCTGCTGCACCACCGCGGCGACCAGGCGGCGGCGCTGGAACGGGCCAGGGAGGCGCTGGTGCTGGCCCGTGAGATCGGCAGCCGGGACGTGGAGAGCCAGACCCTCAACCTGATCGGTTCGGTGCACCGCGCCCTCGGCTCCCCCGAGTCGGCCCGGGAGTGCCACGAGCGGGCGCTGGCGCTGGCGTCCGAACTGGGGCTGCGGTTCGAGCAGGGGGTCGCCTGCGAGGGCCTGGCGCGGCTGGCGCTGGACGCGGGGGAGCCGCAGGAGGCCGCGGTCCACTGCGACCGGGCGGTGGCCCTGTTCGCCCGGATGCACCCGCACCGCGCCGACCTGCTGCGGGCCGACCTGGCCCGCGAACGCCGCCCCGAGCCGAGCGGCGCCCTGTGACGAGCGGTGCCCTGTGACGGGCGGCCGTCCTTGCCGGGCGGCCCGCCGCCGGTGGCTCAGGGCCGGGCCCGGTCCCCGGCCGTCCGGGCCGCCTCCCGGGCCAGTGCGATCAGCACCCCCTCGCTGCCCGGGCGCCCGACCAGTTGGACGGCCAGCGGCGCCTGCCCGTCCGCGGACCGGCCGACCGGGAAGGTGAGGGCGGGCAGTCCGGCGAAGCTGGCGACCGGGGTGTAGCCGATCTCCCGGTCGTAGTCCGGGTGGCCGGGCGTGACCAGGGAGGACGCAGGGCGCTGGGCCCCGATCGGGCGCGGCACGTCCGGGTCGAGCGGCAGCAGCCAGACGTCCACGCCGGCGTCGGCGAACAGCCGGGGCACCGCGGCCCTGGCCCGGACGAGCTGCTGCTCGATCTCGCGCAGGCGGCGGTCGTCGACCGCGGCTCCGGAGTCGACGGCCCGCCGGGTGGAGGGTGACAGTTCGTCGGCGATCCGGGGGTCCCAGGCGTGGCTGCCCTGCCAGGCCTGCCGGGCGCACAGCTCCCAGGCGGCGCCGCGACGGTCCCACAGCTCGCCGAGCCGGGCGGTGGCCACCCGGTGGCCGTGGGCGGCCAGCAGGTCGCCGGCGGTCCTCAGGGCGGCCAGCACCTCGGGCTCGGCGCCGCCCTCGGACACCTCGGCGACCACGCCGATCCGCAGGCCCCGGTGGTGCTCGGCACGGGGGATCGGCAGACCGGAGACCTCGGCGAGCAGGGCGAGGTCGTCGGCGGTCCGGGCGACCCAGCCGGGGGCGTCCATCGCGGGGCTGAGCGGCAGCATCCCGCGCAGGGCGGCCGGGTCGTGGGTCATCCGCAGGCCCACCACGC
The DNA here is from genome assembly GCF_044740765.1 of Kitasatospora sp. NPDC088346. Lineage (NCBI taxonomy): Bacteria > Bacillati > Actinomycetota > Actinomycetes > Kitasatosporales > Streptomycetaceae > Kitasatospora > Kitasatospora sp. NPDC088346. The sequence continues at coordinate 17,117 of NZ_JBIURH010000005.1, read as the reverse complement.
CGCAGCGGCCGGCGGGCCAGCGGACCGAGCCGAGGACGTCGGTGCCGAGCGCGAGGTCGCAGATGCCGGCGGCGACGGCGACGCCGCAACCGGTGCTGGAGCCGGCCGGGTCGATCCGCGGGAACCAGGGGTTGCCGCAGCCGGAGCCGATGCCGATGTTGAGTTCGGTGGTGACCACCTTGGCGACGGTGGCCAGGCGGTGGCCCTCGGTCAGGACGGCCGCGCTGCGGGCGGGGTGGTGGCGGTGGCGCCGCAGCCCGAGCCTGGTCGCGAAGCCGGCCACGTCGACGGTGTCCTTGACGCCGAGCCGCAGCGCGGGTGCGTGCGGGCCGGCGGGCCGCAGTTCGGCGCAGGCCCGGTAGCGGTGGTCGGCCTCGCGGGCCCAGCCGTCGGCGAGCGCGTTCCACTCGGGCAGGGGGAGGGAGCCGTCGTCGAGCAGGGCGAGGCGTTCGCGCAGCGGCAGGGCGAGCAGCGGCGGCGGTACGGCCTCCGGTCCGGTGCCGGGCCCGGTGTCCGGGGTGGCGTCCGGGGCGGGCGTGTCCTCCGCGGGCCGGTCGGCGGCGAAGTACGCGGCGACGGCGTGCGCGACGTCAGGCATGGGTGTCCTCCGGGGTCCTGGCGTTGGTCCTGGGGTGGGAGCCGGCGGCGGTCCTGGTGGGGTCCCCGGTGGGCGGATCGGCCCGGTCCGGTGCCGCTGCGGTGCCCGAGGTCCGCAGTTCCTCGGCGAGGGCGGCGAGTTCGGTGTCCAGCCGGCGGTCCGTCGGCATGAAGGCGACGTGGCGGCGCACCTGGCGGTACACCTCGGCGGTGCCCGGGGCGAGCAGACGGGCGCCGCGCAGGTCGGCGGCCTGGCACAGGGCGGCGAGCTGGATCGCGGCGGCCTCGTGCACCAGGCCGGTGACCGTCCGGGTGCTGCGGGCGCCGATGGTGGCCATGCTGACCTTGTCCTGGTTGTGGGCCTCGGTCGAGCGGGAGAAGGCGGTGGCCGGCATGCCCAGTGAGAGTGCCTCGGCAACCAGCGCGGAGCAGGCGATCTGGGCCCCCTTGAAGCCGTGGTGCAGGCCGGCCCCGGGGTCGCCGGCGGCGGCCGGGGCGGTCAGTCCGGCGGTGAGCCCGTTGCTGAACTTCTCGTCCACCACGCAGGCGAGTTGACGGTCCAGCAGGTCGCCGACGCTGGCGACGGCGACCCGCAGGCTGTCCATCGCGAGGCCGACGTGGCCGCCGTAGAAGTTGCCGCCGTTGTGGACGCGGTCGCCGTCCGGGTCGAACAGCGGGTTGTCGTTGGTGGAGTTGATCTCGGTGTCGAGCCAGCGGTCCACCCAGTCGAGGGTGTCGTGCAGGACGCCGATCACGTGGGGGGCGCAGCGCACCGAGTACCGGTCCTGGATGGGGTGGTCGAGGCGGCGGTAGCCGTCCCGGCCGTGCTCGTCCCGGTTGTCGCTGAGGACCTGGGCGTGGTCGCGGGCGAGCCGTGAGCCGTCCAGCAGGGCGCGGATCCGGGCGGCGGAGCGGACCTGGCCGGGGTGGGGTTTCTGCCGGTGGATCACCGGGTGGTAGTGGTCGCGGTTGCCGAGCAGCACCTCGACGGCCAGCGCGGTGCACGCCTCGGCGACCTCGGCGAGGCGGCGGGCCTCGGCGGCGGCCCGGACGGCGAAGGCGGCCATGAAGGAAGTGCCGTTGATCAGGGCGAGGGCCTCCTTGGGCTGGAGGGTGAGCGGTCGCAGCCCGGCCGCGGCCAGCGCCTCGCGGGCCGGGCGCCGCTCGCCGCGGTGGACGGCGGTGCCCTCGCCGATCAGCAGCGCGGCCAGGTAGCACAGCGGGACGAGGTCGCCGCTGGCGCCGACCGAGCCGCGTTCGGGGACGGCGGGCAGCAGGTCGTGCCGCAGGCAGTCCAGCAGCAGGTCGACCACCTCGCGGCGCACGCCCGAGTAGCCGCGGGCAAGGCAGTTGGCCCGGATCAGCAGGGTGGCGCGGACGACCGGTGCGGGCGCCTGCGGCCCGCTGCCGACCAGGTGGTAGCGGATCAGGTTGTGCTGGAGTTCGGCGGCGTGGGCGGCGGGGATGTGGCCGATGTTGCGGTCGCCGAAGCCGGTGGTGACGCCGTAGAGCGGCTCGCCGGTGGCGACCAGGCGCTCGCGCAGGTCGACCGAGCGGTGCATCCGGTCGGCGGTGGGTCCGTCGAGGCCGACCGGCTCGCGCAGCGGGCCGTCGGAGAGCCGGGCGACGGTGGCGGGGGTCAGGGTGCCGGTGCCGAGGTGGATCATCCGGCCTCCTCGGTGAAGGCGGTGACGGCGAGCCGGGCCTGTTCGGGGTTGAGCCGCGGGTCGCAGGCGGTCCAGTAGCGGGGCTGGACGGCGGGGTCCTGCCGGGGGCCCACGCACTCGGTGACGTCGTCGGGGGTGAGTTCGAGGTGCAGGCCGCCGGGGTGCTGTCCGAGCCGGCGCAGGACCCGTACGCAGGCGCGGATCTCGGCGAGTACGGCGTCGGTCCGGCGGATCTTGCGGCCGGCCGGCGAGCGTTCGGTGTTGCCGTGCATCGGGTCGCAGATCCAGACGGGCTGCAGGCCGGCCTCGGTGGCGGCCCGGACCAGCCGGGGCAGGACCGGTTCGACCAGGTCGGCGCCGAACCGCAGGATGAAGGAGAGCCGGCCGGGGATCCGTTCGGGGTCGAGGGCGGCGGCCAGCGCGGTGAGGTCGGCGGCGGTGGTGGTGGGGCCGAGTTTGACGGCGACCGGGTTGGCGGTGCCGGCGAGCGCGGCGACGTGCCGGCCGGCCGGGTCGCGGGTGCGTTCGCCGATCCACAGCAGGTGCGCGGAGCCGAGGTGGAGCTGTCCGCCGTCGGTGCGGGTGAGCGGGAGTTCGTAGTCGAGCAGCAGTGCCTCGTGGCTGGTGAACACCGGGCGGCCGCCGGCGGTGCGTTCGGCGTCGAGGTGGCGGTGGACCTCGGCGGACAGCCGGTGGGCGGTGAGCAGCCGCTGCGGGTCGGGGGTGCGGGCCTCGGCGGTGGGCCGGGTGTCGTTGACGGCGTCGCCGCGGTAGACCGGCAGGCTCTCGCCGTAGGGGCCGGGTTCGAAGGGCTGGGAGCGCGGTTTGGCGAACTGGCCGGCGATCCGGCCGACGGCGGCCGTCTCGCGGCCGGTGCCGCTCTCCACCAGGTCGGCGAGTTCGCCGAGTTGGGCGGCCTTGCGGCGGACGGTGTGGGCGGACACCTCGGCGAAGAGCTCGGCGCAGTCGCCGCCCTGAATCAGGTGGGCGCGGCCGGCCGCGACCTCGGCGAGGCGCCGGCGCAGGTCCAGGCAGTCCTCCAGGGCGACCAGCGGGGGCTGTTCGCGCAGCCGGGCGATGACCTGGTCGACGGCCGACCGGTCGGGCCACCCGGCCTCGGGGGCGGGCGCCGTCTCGGCGGTGAACAGTGCTGACATAGTCGGGTGCCGTCCGTTCGGTGTCGGGTCAGTCTCGGGTCCGCAGGGCGATCGCCGCGAGGCAGTGCTCCTCGATCGCGTCCAGTGCGCCGGGGGTGTCGGCGTCGACCACGAACATCGCGGCCCGGTCGCCGGACTGGCGGATGGGGGCGAGGCGGGTGCCGGCCGGTTTGAGGGCGACGACGCAGCGCAGCGCGGACGGGTCGCCGGGGGCGGCGCAGCCGGCGACCTGGGCGCGGACCTCCGCCGGGTCGAACCACTGCGGTTCGGCGCCGAGGTCGGGCCGTACGTCGAGGCCGGCCAGGACGCCGGGCGCGTGCGGGAGGTAGACCTGCCGGGCGTAGCGCTGCGGGTGGGCCGGGCGGGGCCGTTCGCCGAGGGCGACGGCGACGACGGCGTCCTCCAGCGGGGCGAGGGTGGCGAGCCAGTGCAGCGCCATGATGCTGTCGCCGGGCGGTCGGGCGGCGATCTCGATCAGGGCGATCCGCCCGTCGGGGCCGATCCGGTACTCGGCGTGGGCCATACCGGTGTCGAAGGCGAGCCGGTCCAGCACGGCGCGGTGCACGGCGTACAGCCGTTCGCGGGTGGGGTCGTCGAGGCCGGGGGCGGGGGTGGTGTGGCCCATCTCGACGAAGTAGTCGCTGCTGACCTCGGTGGTGCGCTTCTCGGTGGCGCCGAGGTAGTGGACCTCGCCGTGCAGGCTGAGCGATTCGACGGAGTACTCGGGGCCCTGCGCCCGCTGTTCGAACAGCAGTGTCTCCTCGGGTCCGTACGCGCCCAGGCTGTCCAGCAGTGCGGTGCGGTCGGCGACCAGCCGGACCCCGGAGCTGGCGAGCCGGCCGACCGGTTTGACGACCAGCGGGAAGCCGTCCCAGGCGGCGGCGGTGGCGGTGCGGCGGGCGGCGGGGACCAGGGCGGAGGCGGGGCTCCAGTCGGCGAGGTAGCGGCGCTGGAGGTGCTTGTTGCGGCAGACCCGGGCGGCCCGCAGCCCGGGCGAGCGCACGCCGAGCAGGTCGGCGACGACGGCGGCGCCCTCGACGTACTCCTCGCGCAGGCAGCACAGGCCGCGGACGTCGTACTCCCGGGCCCAGGCGGCGGCCCGGTCGGCGAGGGCGGCGTGGTCGTCGGCGTCGATCAGGGCGGCGTCGGCGACCGGGGCGAGCGGGTGGTCCGGGGTGGTCCGGGCGGCCAGCAGGCCGGCGGCGTGCGGGCCGGGTGCGTCCAGCACCAGCAGGTCGAGGCCGCGGCTGCCGGCGGCGTCCAGCCAGCGCTGGTTCCAGGCCACGGTGAGTCCGCCGAGCAGCAGCAGGGCGGGGCGTCGGTTCGCCATGGGCGGGTCTACCTTCCGGTGCCGGCCGGCGCGAGTTCGGGCTCGCTCTCCGGGGGGCGGGACTCGACCCGCCGGACGATGGTGCTGGTGGTCATGACGATGCCGAGGGCCAGGACGCCCAGGCCGCAGCAGAGGTAGATCAGACGGAGCGTCAGGGTGGAGACGAAGGCGGCGAGCACGATGTACACGCCCATCCGGCAGATCCCGACGGTGGTGATCAGCAGGGCCATCACCCGGCCCTGGATGTCGACCGGGACCTGTTCCTGGACGCGGGTGCGGAAGATGTAGAACGCCTGGAAGTTGATGCCGGCCAGGGCGTAGAAGACCATCGGCTGGGCGAGCCCGTCGGCCTGCCAGAGCAGGATCAGGGTCAGGCCCATGCCGATCAGGCCGTAGCAGGCGAGCCGGTCGCGGTTGAAGCGGGCGGTCAGCAGCGGCAGCACGAGTCCGCCGAGGATGGCGCCGACGGCGAACATCGCGTCGATGAAGCCGAGGCCGCTGGCGCCGACCTCCAGCACGTTCTCGGCGTACGGCGCGACCAGGGTGTTCATCATGTACAGCACGGCGAACAGCACCAGCAGCATGGTGTACGAGGGCAGGGTCGCCGGGTGGGTACGCAGGTAGGTGAAGCCGGCGGCGGCCCGGCGGACGGTCTCGCGCCAGCCGTCGCCGCCGTCCTTGGTGATGGTGCGGGTGCTCCGGACGCCGGAGACGAACAGCGCGGAGACGGTGAAGGACACCAGGTTGATGCCGAGCACCCAGGTGACCGAGGAGGCGGCGATCAGGAAGCCGCCGGCGGCGGTGCCGACGACGTTGCCGATCTGGACGGCGACGCCGGTGGTGGCGTTGGCCGCGAGCAGCTTCTGGACCGGGACGATCTCGCGGACCATGGTGGTGCCGGTGGGCACGGCGGTGGACTCGGTGAGACCGAGGACGAAGACCATCACGAACACGTGCCAGGTCCGCAGGTTGCCGGTGGCCTGGAGGGTGACGGTGGCGGCCAGGGTGAGCACGGAGACCACGTCGGCGCAGACGAACACCCAGCGCCGTTCGAACCTGTCGATCGCCACGCCGATCAGCGGGCCGAAGAAGACGCCGGGGACGGCCGCGGTGAGCAGCACCAGGGCGACCGCCCGGGGACTGTCGGTCATCTGGAGCACCAGCAGGCAGTTGGCGATGAACTGCATGCCGTTGCCGATGTTGGTGACCAGCATGGCGGCGGCGATCCGGCGGTAGCCGGGCGGGCGCAGCGGGTCGAGCCGTTCACGGACCAGGCCGCGCAGGGTCTGGACGCGGGATTCAGCCAAGGGGCTCGACCTCCACGGTCAGGGCGGCGTCGACGCGGGCCTGCAGGGCGTCGAGTTCGGCGGGGGTGGGGGCGTCGATGACGTACATCGCGGAGCGGTCGGAGGACGCGCGGATGACGGAGAGTTCGTCGCCGCGGGAGCGGCCGGCGACGATCATGTGGATGGTGCCGGGCTGGTCGTCGAGCGGTTTGACGGCGGGCCACATCCAGCGTTCGGCGAGCCAGCTGACCTCGGTGTCCAGGCCGGGGGCGGTGACGTCGCGCAGGATGCCGGGGGAGTGCTCGGGGTAGACCTGGCGGACGTGGCGGCGCGGTTCGGGGTAGCGGGTGGGTTCGCCGAGGGCGATGGTGAGCACCGCCTCCTCCAACGGGGCGCCGGTGGCCAGGTGGTAGAGGGTGAGGATGTTGTCGCCACCGGCCCGGGCGGCGACCTCCATCAGCCGGACGGTGCCGTCGGGGGCGATCCGGTACTCGGCGTGGGCGATGCCGTCGCGGAAGTCGAGCCGGCGCAGCACGGCGGCGTTGACGTCGAGCAGGGCGGTGCGGGTGGCGTCGTCGAGGTCGGGGTCGGGGACGGTGTGGCCGAGTTCGACGAACCAGCGGGCGGCGCCGTCGGTGCCCTCGTTGGTGCGTTTGCCGGTGACGGCGGCGAAGACCGGCTCGCCGTGCTGGACCAGGGACTCGACGGAGACCTCGTGGCCGTGGGCGAGTTCCTCGACCAGCAGGGGTTCGCCGGCGTCGCGGTCGGCGAGGACGGCGGCGAGGGCGGCCGGGGCGTCGACCCGTTCGACGCCGGAGCTGGCCTGTCCGTCGAGGGGTTTGACGACGGCCGGGTAGTGGGTCCAGGCGGCGGCGCGTTCGGTGCGTTCGGCGGGCGGCAGCAGCACGGAGCGGGGGCTCCAGTCGGCGAGGTAGCGGCGCTGGAGCAGCTTGTTGCGGCAGACCCGGCCGGCCCGCAGGCCGGGGGCGGGCAGCCCGAGCAGGTCGGCGACGACGGCGGTCGCCTCGACGTAGTCCTCGCCGAACGGGACGACCGCGCGGACGAGGTGTCCGGCCGCCTGCCAGTCGAGGATCTGCTGGACGACCTCCTCGTGCCGCTCGCCGGGGATCCAGGCCATCTCGGCGAGGCCGGCCAGCGGGTGGTCGGCCTGCTCGCGGCGGGCCCGGTCGAAACGCCGGGCGCGGGGGGTGTCGGCGTCGATGCCGAGCACGGTCAGGCCCCGGTGCAGCGCGGCGGGGACCAGTTCGGGGTAGCGGCCGCCCAGCATCGCGCCGAGCAGGACCACCGCGCCGGCTTCGGTCGGTGTTGTCGTCATGCGTGTGCCGTCCGTCTCATCGTGTGGGCGATCGCCCCGGCCAGGTCTTCGAGGGTTTCGGCGACGGCGACCAGCAGGTCGTCCGCGCCGGGGGCGGCCAGGACCTGGACGCCGAGCGGGGAGTCCTGCTCGCTGAGGGCGAGCGGGAGGGCGAGCACCGGCAGCCGGGCGTAGTTGGCGATCAGGGTGAGTTCGCCGCCGCCGGGGGCGGTGCCGGTGAGGGTGCTCGGTGCGGGCGGGCCGGCCAGGTCGGGCAGGCCCGCCTCCAGGGGCAGGACCAGGATGTCGAGCTCGTCGGTGAGCAGGGCGGTGAGCAGTTCCTCGGCCCGGTCCTGGCCGTCCCTGAGGGCGGCGTGGCGCCGGTCGTCGGTGGCGGCTCCGCGGCGGATGGCGGCCATGGTGTCGGGGCCGACGGTGACGCCGGGGGCGTCCAGGACGGGGGCGTAGCTGTCGTGGGCCTCGCGGGCGAGGAGTTCGCCGGCGGGGGCGCGCAGCGCCCAGATCCCGTCCGTGTCGGCTGCGACGGGCCGGTGCCCGTGGTCGGTGAGGACCCGGTCGACGGCGGTCAGCAGGGCGCCGACCTGCGGGTGCAGGGGTTCGCCGGGGGGCGCGGCCACGGCGTGGCGCAGCTGTCCGGGGTACGGGACACGGGTCGTGCCGAAGCAGTCGGCGAGGGAGTGGTGGCGCCAGAGCCAGCCGAGATCGGCGGCGGTGCGGGTGACCAGGCCGGTGGACTCCATGCTCGGTGAGACGGCGTGGACGCCGGCCAGCAGGTCGGGGTGCGGGGTGGCGCGCAGGGCGGTGACGCCGCAGTAGACGGCGGGCCAGCGCAGGGAGCCGCCGGAGTCGCTGCCCACCGAGACGTCGCAGAAGCCGGCGGCGACGGCGACGGCGGAACCGCAGGAGGAACCCGCGGTCGACACGTGCGGGTGGCGGGGGTTGCTGCTGGGTTTGGTGGTGCCGAGCGCGCACTCGGTGGTGGTGACCTTGCCGACGCAGGTCAGACCGCGGGCGGCGAGGCGGGTGGCGATCTCGGCGGAGTCCTCGGGGTAGTCGCGGTAGCCGCTGCGGATGCCGAGCCGGGTGGGGCGGCCCGCCACGTGGATGGTGTCCTTGTAGCTGACCGAGGTGCGCTCGGGGACGGGCGCGTCGGCGGTGTCGGCGGGCCGCCAGTCGGTGAAGGCGCGGACCTGCGGGTCGGTGCGGCGGATGTGGTCGAGCAGGGTGGAGCGGTACCCGGCGGGATCGAGCGCGCCGGCGTCGAGACGGCGGCGGCGTTCGGCGAGCGGCAGCACCAGGGCGGGCGGGACGTGCGCCGGGTGGTCCTGGGTGGGCATCAGCCGGCCGCCGCCCACAGCAGGTCCGGGGTCTTGCCGGTGCGCGGGTTGGTGCCGAGGGCGTCGGTGCGCCGGATCCGGAACTCCTCGTCGTCGCCGCGCAGGGCGAAGCCGAGGTCGATCTGGGAGGCGAGCAGGTGGGCGCGGACGCTGCCGTCGGTGACGGCGGCGTCGGCGACGACCCTCACCTCCAGCTGTTCGGCGATCCCGGCGGCGCCGGTGAGCACGACCTGGGCGGCGTGCACGCCCGGCAGCTCCTTGGCGATCTGCACCAGTTGCTGCGGGCTGACCAGGGTGCCGGCGAACTTGACCAGGGAGCTCTCCCGGCCGGAGATCCGCAGGGTGTCGCCGGGGCGGCCGCAGCGGCAGACCACGGGTTCGGCGCGGTCGCCGATCCGGTAGCGGATGACGGGGGCCACCGCGCCCGGGTGCAGGGTGGACACCAGGACGGCGCCGTCGACCAGTTCGACGTGCTGGTAGGGCACCAGGTGGAAGGTGTCGGTCGGGCAGTCGGGCCCGTTGTGGCCGATCACCCAGGTCTCGGTGGAGCCGTAGTTGCCCCACAGACCGAAGCCGGGGGCGACGCGGTCGCGCAGTTCGGGCAGGCTCGGGTCGCAGGGCTCGCCGAACCAGATGCCGGCCCGCAGTGTGCTCGCGAAGCGGTGGCCGGTGTGCTCGCAGTACCGCAGGATCCGCAGCAGCTGGGAAGGGGTGCCCGCGACGGCGGTGGTGCCGTGCCGGGTGAGGAAGTCCAGCCACTGTCCGAGTTCCTCGTCGGCGATGTGGCCGAGGCCGATCACGTCGGCGCCGGCCAGTTCGGCGAGGCGGTTGTAGCAGTAGTGCGCGGACCAGAGCCGGCCGGGGCTGGCGAGGTTGGCGAGCACGTCGGTGGGGCCGAGCGGCTGCCAGTGCCGGGTGAGCTCGCCGAGGTGCATCTCGGTGGGGATCCAGGCGAGTTTGGGTTCGGCGGTGCTGCCGCCGCTGGTGAACAGGTAGGCGGAGGCGGGGCGGGGGCGCTGGGCGGCGGCCTGGGCGGCGGCGACCGTGACGTCCTCGCGGGTCATCTCGGGCAGCGCGGTGACGTCGAAGTCGCCGCTCAGGTCGAGCGCCCGGTACTTGTCGCGGAAGTGCGGGAACCTGGTGGCGGCGCGGGCGAGGGCGCGCAGGGCGGCGTCGGTGTCGTTCATCGGACCTCCCGGGTGGGTGGGGCGGGAGCGGGGAGCGGGTGCAGGGCCCGGGGCTGTTCGGCGGCGGGCAGTGCGCGGACGGCGGCGGCGAGCCCGGCCAGCAGCCGGGGGTCGTCGGTGGCGGCGTGCACCGAGAACCACTCGCCGCGCAGCGGGTCCGGTTCGGCCCGGCAGCTGAGGGCGACGCCGGGGACGGCCTCGGCGAGGCGGGCGGTGACCCGGTCGAGGTCGACCCGGACGCCGTTGACCTTGACCAGCCGGTTGGTCCGGCCGTGCCAGTGGAAGGTCCGGTCGTCGAGCACGGTGACCAGGTCGCCGGTGGCGGTGGCGGCCGGGGCCTCCCCGCCCGGGCGGCGGGCCAGCCGGGGGCCGGCCACCCGCAGCGGCCCTGGGCCGGGCCGCCGTGGGCCGGGGGCGAAGCGGGTGTCCTCGGCGAGGGTCCACTCTCCCGCGCCGCCGGTGCGGGTGGCGATCAGCCCGGTCTCCGTGGAGCCGAACAGTTCGACCAGCCGGGCCCGTTCGCCCAGTGCGGCGACCAGCTCGCGGGCGCCGGCCGGCAGGACCGCACTGCTGTGCACCAGGACGACCCGTTCGGCGCGGGCCAGTTCGGGCAGGCAGCGGGCGAGGACGGCGAACGCGGCGGGCACCGCGGCGATCAGCGGGCGGCGCCAGCGGGCCACGGTCCGGGCCAGTGGCGCGGTCAGCCCCGCCTGTAGGCAGGGCACGTCGAGCAGCCGGGGCACGGCCAGGCCCATCAGGTGCCCGTACAGGTGCCGCGGCGGGGCGTACGACAGGACGCCGTCGGTGCCGCCGTCGGCGCACAGGGCGGCCAGCAGGCGTGCCTCGGCGTCGATCTGGGCCGGGTCGCGCAGCCACTGCTGCGGGGGGCCGGTGGAGCCGGAGGTGGCGAAGGCGACCGGTGCGCCCGGTTCGCGGACGGTCACGGCAGCAGTCCGAGGACGGCCGCGTCGCGCCGCTTGCGTTCGACGAGGGCGGCGATGGTGGCGACGCTGAAGAAGGTGGAGCGCAGGTCGTCGACGACCAGGTCGACCGGGACGCCGAACTCCTTCTCCACCAGGCCGACGGCGTCCAGCACGCCGAGGCTGTCGTAGCGCTCGGGGACGATCTCGGCGAGCGAGACCTCGTCGTCGGCGGGCGCCAGCGGGTGGCCCAGCAGGGTGGTGAGTGCCGCGCGCAGGCTGTCGCGCAGGGCGACGGTGCCGGTGGCCGGGGTGGCGTTCACGGGGTCTCCTGGGTGGGCTCGGCCCAGGCGGTGCCCGGGGTGAAGTGGTCGGCCGGGTCGGTGGGTTCGAACGAGACGAAGATCCGGTCGACCGGGATGCGGGTGCTCAGCGCGGCGCGGACCGCGAGGGCGTAGCGGCGCCGGAAGGCGGCGCCGCGCTCCCGCGACACCACACAGGTGACGAGGGCGAACAGGGCGGCGGCCGAATCGTCGTCGGGGGCGCCGCCGAGCGGGAACGGACCGCTGAACACCCGGTGGCCGGGCAGGTCGGCGAAGCGGGTCAGCACGTGGTTGAGGTCGGCGCCCTCCTGGCGCCACCAGAAGCTCAGCCGCTTGGCGACCTCCCGCTCGAACAGTGGATCGCACAGCGGGGTCTCGACCTTGGTGGTCGGCACGGTGGGACTCCCCTTCGGGTCGTCGGGGTCAGAGGTTGAGCCGCAATAGGCGGGCGGGGGCGGCGTCGCTCGCGGCCAGTGCGGCCAGTTGCTCGCCGAGGCAGGCGGCCAGCAGGCCGGCCGGCTGCCGGCTGAGCGGGCTCCAGGCGAAGCCCGAGCCGACCCGGACCTTCGCCAGGAAGCGGCGCAGCCCGTCCAGGTCGACCGGCAGGCCCAGGACCCGCTGGGTGAGCACGGCCTGGTAGGTCGACAGCAGGTCGGGCAGGCCGCGGGCGCTCGGCCCGAAGCCGCCGAGCGGTCCGGCCCGGTGGGCGAGGCCGGCGCCGAGTTCCCGGGCGGGGCCGTGCTCGCCGAGCAGGTCGAGCACCCGGGCGGCCTGGGCGGTGGCGGCGAGGGCGGGCTCGGCGCCGGGTACCTGGCCGTAGCCGTCGGGGTGGCGGCAGCTCTCCACGAAGCGCAGCACCGCGGGGACGTCGGTCCAGGCGGCGGGGGCGAGCCCGGCGGCGGCCAGCACCTCGACGGCGCTGACCGTGGAGACCAGGTCGGAGCCGCGGCCGAGCCAGTACCCGAAGCCGCCGTCGGTGTTCTGCAGGCCGCGCACCCAGCGGCCGAGCCGCGCGGTGTCCAGGCCCTCGCCGACCGCGGCCAGCGCCTCCACCGCCCAGAGCGTGCAGCGCACCTCGGCGCCCCGGCCGGGCATGTACATCACGCCGTCCTCGTACGGCAGGTGGGCGCCGCGCAGCCAGCGCACCAGGCTGTCGGGGGTGCCGGGGCCGGTGGCGGGCCGCAGGGCGGTGAGGATGGTGACGGCGGCGGTGGCCAGGCTGTCGCCGGCCCGGCCGGGTTCGGTGTAGGTGAACCCGGAGCCCGGCAGCTGGCAGCCGCGGACCTGGTCGGCGATCTCGGCCCGGTGGTCCGGGCCGATCGGCTCGCCGAGCGTCTGGAGCGCGCCGATCACGCTGAACGCGGACCACACGTCGGCCCGTCCGTACCCGGGCCAGCGTTCGTAGCCGCCGTCGGGCAGCCGGCGGCCGTCCAGCCAGCGGTGCAGCGCGTCGGGGTCGCGCGGTGCGGTGCCGAGCGCCTCCAGTGCCCGTACGGCCCGGAACGCCGCCCAGGCGCAGGGCTGCGAGGCGGGAGCGAAGCGGAAGCCGCCGGTGGCGTCCTGCTGGTCCCGCAGCCAGCCGGCCAGCGCGGGGGTGTCCCAGGGGGCGGGTGCGGAGCCGGCCGCGGCCCGCCAGGCGAGCGCGCCGTAGTAGCCGGCCCGCACGTCCGGGGCGCGGCCGCCCGGGCTCCAGGTGAGGCCGCCGTCGGGGTGCTGGGTGGCGGCGAGCCAGTCGCCGAGCGCGGCGGGGTCGGGCACCGGGCGGCCGAGCACCTCGCTGTGCACCCGGGTGGCGTAGTAGACGGCCCAGATGTCGGCGCCCTGACCGGGCGTCATGGCGAAGCCGCCGTCGGTGGTGCGGGTGCCGGCCAGCCAGCCGGCCAGCCGGTCGGGGTCGGGCAGCGGGTGGCCGAGGTCGCCGAGGGCCTGGGCGCAGTAGTAGGTCGCCCAGACGTCGGAGGGCAGTCCGCGCTGCCAGGCGAAGCCGCCGTCGGCGTTCTGCCGGGACGTCAGGAAGGCGACGGCGTCCTCGGGCCGGTCGGGTTTCTCGCCGAGCCAGTGCAGGGTGCGCACGGCGGCGTAGCTGCACCACAGGTCGGCCTCGCCCTGCCGGGCCCCGCCGTCGGCGAGCAGCGGCCCCGGGGTCGCGGGGATCACCGGGCGACCATCACGTTGGTGCGCTTCCAGTTCTTCTGGCTGCCGCCGGCCTTGGTGACGGCGGGCAGTTGGCTGACCACCAGCACGTCGTCCCAGTGGATGCCGGTGCCGGCGAACCGCTCGCGGGCGTCGGTGGCCAGCGCGTCGTCACCGTCCTCCACGTCCACGTCGCGTTCCAGGACCAGCCGGGCGGCCGGAGCCTGGATCTGGATCAGGTAGCCGGTGACCCGGTGGTCCTGGTAGACGATCGAGCCGATCAGGCGTTCGTCGACGACGGTGCCGCCGATCTCGACGCGGTCGGAGCTGCGGCCGTGGATGTGCACGGTCGGCAGGGCCAGTCCGCACGGGCACGGCTCGGCGGCGATGTCGGCGACGTCGCCGGTGGCGAGGCGCAGCAGCGGGCGGGCGAAGTTGTTCAGCGGGGTGTCGACCAGTTCGCCGGTGGCGCCGGGCTCGGCGGGCACCAGCTTGTCGCCGTCGCGCAGTTCGAGGATGTGCCCGTGCGGGAGCAGGTGCAGTCGGTCGCGCTCGCAGGTCGCGGCGATGGTGCCGGTCTCGGTGCTGCCGTAGGAGGCGTCGAACACCCCGGCCTGCCAGTCGGCGGCCAGTTTGGCGCGCTGGGCGGGCAGCGAGACCTCGCCGAGCAGCATCACGGTCCTGACGTGCTCGCGGACGCCGGCCAGCGTGCCGCGGCCCTTGAGCACCCGGGTCCACTGGGTGAGCACGCCGGGGGCGGCGAACAGCACCTCGGGGCGGTACCCGGCGAACAGCCGCTCCAGCCGGTCGAAGTCGCACATGCCGGTGGTGAACGGGTAGCAGCGCAGCGCGGCGTGCCCGAGGTACTCGCAGACCCCGGCGACGAAGTCGGCGACCGGGACGACGTCCGAGGGCAGCAGCACGGCGATCCGGCGCGGGTCGGCGCCGAGCGCCCGGCGCCACAGCGGGGCGACCCCCACCACGTTGTGGATGACGTCCTCGGCGAGCCGCGGGGTCGGGGTCGGGATGCCCGAGGAGCCGGAGCTCTCGTAGTACTTGACGACCCGTTCGAGGCCTGGGCGCTCGAAGTCGGCGGGGCCCGCCTTCAGCCGGTCCTTGGCGGTCGGTTCGACCGCCTCCAGGTCGCGGGCGGCGACGCCCGGCGCGTCCCGGTAGTAGGGCGCCTCGGCGGCGCGGTCCCACAGCAGGGCCAGCTTCTCCCGCTGCACCTCGCGGACCAGTTCGGGAGCGAACCCGGAGGCCTCCAGCTCCTGGAGCCGGCCGTGCGCCGCGGTGAAGGCCGCACCGGCGGTGGGGTCGTTGAACAGCATCATGAGCTGCGCTCCAATACCGAGAGGACGGGGTCGAACCGGCTGCGCCAGTGCTCCCGGCCGGACTCCGGGAGGCTGTGCATGGGGTCGTGGTACTCGTGGAGCCGCTCCAGCGCCTGCGGGTCGTCGGCGTCGAGCACGGTCAGGAAGTGCTTGCGCCAGTACGAGATCCCCAACTCGCGGTCGTAGCTCGCGACCTGGTGCACCCAGCGCTTGCCGGCGTACGGCACGTCGCAGACCAGCCGGGGCGTGGCGAACCCCGGCAGGTAGCCCATGATGGCGTCCTGGAGCCGCTGCGCCTCGGCGAGCGAGGTCCGCCAGTGCTCGCTGTTGGGGATGATGTCGCAGAGGTAGAAGTAGTACGGGGTGATGCCGCCGCCGTCGAGGAGGGCGAAGCACAGGTCGAGCAGGGCGGGCGCGCTGTCGTTGACGCCGCGCAGCAGGACGCCCTGGTTGCGGACGTCGCGCACACCGGCCTCCAGCATCGCCCGGGCGGCCTCCTGGACGGAGGCGGTCACCTGCTGGGCGGCGTTGGCGTGGGTGTGCACGGCGACGCTGACGCCCCGGGCGAAGGCGAGCGCGGCGACCCTGGCCATCCCGGCCCGCACGTCGTCGGCCAGCCAGTGCTGCGGCAGGCCGACCAGGGCCTTGGTGGCGATCCGGATGTCGCGGATGTTCTCGATGTCGAGCAGCCGCAGCAGGAAGGCCTCCAGCCGGGGCCAGGGCAGGTTGGCGGTGTCTCCGCCGGAGACCACCACGTCGCGCACCGACGGGGTGGCCCGCAGGTACTCGACGATCCGGTCGAGGCGGTCGCCGGGCTTGAGCGCGAACCGGTACTTGGGGGTGGCGGGGGTGGCCGGCCCGACCAGGTCCATCCGGGTGCAGTGGCCGCAGTACTGGGGGCAGGTGGCGACCACCTCGGCCAGCACCTTGGTGGGGTAGCGGTGGGTCAGGCCCTCGGCCACCCACATGTCGGCCTCGTGCAGCGAGTCCCGGCTGGCGACCGGGTGGCTGGGCCACTCGGGGTCGCGGTCGGAGGCGACCGGCAGCATGTAGCGCCGCACCGGGTCCGCGTACAGGGTGTCCGGAGTGGGCGGGGCCTGCGGGCTGATGGTGTTGATCACGTGCGGGGGCAGCAGCAGCGACATGGTCGCGAACTGCTCCTGGTCGCGGGCGACGTCCTCGAAGAACGTCTCCCCGGCCCCCGGGCCGAGCGCCTCCCGCAGCTGCCGCAGGTTCTTCACGCAGTGTGCGCGCTGCCACTGCGGGTCGCGCCACTCCTCGGCGGTGACCTGGCTCCACAGCGGGAATCGCCGCCAGTCCGGCTCGATCAGCTCTCTGCGCCGGTACTCGTACAGCACGGTCGAGTTCCCGGCGGGGGTCGTCGTCGTCACGGCGCCCAGCCTCGACCGCTCGAACATCCGTCCTGCATCGCGGCCGCATCCCCGGTGCATTCCCGGTGCATCCGCGCTGCATCCGTGCTGCATCGCGGCCGGACCGGCCCTGCATCCGCGTCTGAGCGGCGCCGGCGCCCGGGCGGACCGCGCACGCCCGCCGGGGTCAGGAGCCGACCGGGCCGTCGGCGGCGGGCGCGGCCCCCACCACCCACCACGGCGCGCGGGCGGCGGCGGGGCGGGGCGTCAGGGGGTGGCGTCCAGGTGGGCGAAGGCGACCACGTTCGAGGTGTAGTCCTTCTTGGTGCGGTCGTAGGAGCCGCCGCAGGTGATCAGTCGGAGTTGGGGGTCCGGGGTGTCGGCGTAGACACGGGCGTCGGGGAAGGCGTCCTTGGCGAAGGTCTCGACGCTGTCGACCGTGAAGACGGCGACCTTCCCGTCGGCGCGCTCCACCTCGACCTTGCTGCCGGGCAGCAGCAGCCGCAGCATCAGGAAGACGGCCGGGCCGGTCTTGGTGTCGACGTGGCCGGCCAGGACCGAGCTGCCGGCCTGGCCGGGTGCGGCGCCGTCGCGGTACCAGCCGACCAGGTTCTTGTCGTCGACGGGCGGGGCGTTCAGCTGGCCGGAGGCGTTCACGGTCAGCTCGGTCACCGGGGCGTCGACACCGAGGCTGGGGATCCGGACCCGGGTGGGGGCGGAGCGCGGCAGTCCGGGCGCGGCCCTGGCGGTCGGCTGGATCGGCGCGGCGGGTGCGGGCACCGGGGCGGTGGTCGCGGTCGCAGTGGTGGTGGGCGTCCCGACCGGCGCGGCGTCGACCGAGTTGTAGAGCACGACGGCGCCGAGCGCGGTCGCGGCCAGACCGAAGCGCAGCATGCGGCCGGGGCGCGCCGGGGGTGGACGGTCCATCGGAGAGGCCCTTTCTGACGGGGGAGACGGTCCGCGGGAGACGGGTCCGCGGGCTCGTGGCGGGGCGCGGACGGATGCCGGACGCCCTGCCGGGGCGCCGCGGGGCGGCGGGCCCGCCGGGGGGCCGCAGGAGCGCCCGGGCAGACCCCGGCCCCCCCCGAACCGCCCGGGCGGCGGCGCCGGCAGGCGCGCGCCCAGACACCGATGCCGCCC